>NZ_JBFRGC010000034.1:0-78602 GCF_052115145.1 Paenibacillus sp. 2TAB26 | reverse complement strand
CGCCTATACACAGAAATTTGACGCTGCCGGAGATCGTTGATTTGTGGACATTGGCCAACATCTAACCTATTTAAACCCATTCAGTTACCGTGTACAGGCTGACGGTACTTTTACGCTTTTAGATGATTCAGCTATTATAAATGCAGCCTACCAGACACAAACAACGCCTATGATGGTTCTAACTAATTTCGAAAACGGCACATTCAGTCCTGATACTGCCCATGCGGTGCTCGCAGATGCCGGGCTTCAACAAAAACTCATAACGAGCATTCTCGTTATGATGAAGCAAAAAGGTTATCTAGCGCTCAATGTTGATTTCGAATATGTTCCGCCTGCCGATCGTGAGTTATTTCAACATTTTATTCAAAATCTCGTCGACAGCCTGCACCCGGAAAATTATCTCGTATCCGTTTGCCTCGCGCCCAAGCTGAATGCCGACCAAGCAGGCACGCTATATGAAGCGCATGATTACCAGGCACTAGGCCGCATCGCCGATTTTGTTATTCTCATGACCTATGAATGGGGCTGGTCGGGCGGGCCGCCGCGAGCCGTCGCTCCGCTGAACGAGGTCAACAAGGTGCTGCAATATGCCCTCAGCGTTATTCCTCCCCAAAAAATCGTAATGGGCATGCCTTTGTATGGCTACGATTGGACACTTCCCTACGTCCAAGGCGGAAAGTGGGCACCGACGATCAGTCCGCATGAAGCGGTAATTCGTGCGAATACTTACGGAGCCACTATTCAATATGATGATGAGGGACAATCACCTTACTATAACTATTACGACAAGGAAGGCCGAGAGCATGTGGTCTGGTATGAGGATGCACGCAGCGTTCAAGCCAAATTCAATCTTGTCAAAATATATAAGCTTCGCGGCATCGGCTATTGGGTGCTCGGCGTACCGTTCCCGCAAAACTGGTATGTGCTGCAAGCCAATTTTAAAGTGAAAAAGCTCATATAATTAATGATTTAATACAGATAAAAAGAAGGGCCGTATCGTTCGGCATAATCGAACGGTACGGCCTTCTTTTTTATTTATTAAACCAACCACACCGTTTTTGCAGTGGCAGGTACACGCTGCGGCTCTGGAGCCGTCATATCCGGATAACCTAGGTAAATAAAACCTACGATTTGATCTTGTTCACGCAGGCCGAATGTTTCTCTCATAATCGGGTGGTACATTGGATCGCCCGAACGCCATATCGCCCCAAGTCCATTCGCATGTGCTGAAAGCAGCAAATTTTGCACCGCTGCTTGAGCAGCAGCAAGCTCCTCTGCCAGTACAGCACGCGGATCATCCGACGGTGAGCATACTGCCGCAATAACGACTGGGGCACGGAATGCTTTGGTACGTTCTTTAGCCAAACGATCTTCAAGCGGCTGTCCGCTCAGCTCAGGAACAGCGGCCGCGGATACACGCGCATATCCTTCTGCAAGCCGCCCTCTGCCTTCACCCGTCATCACAATAAATGACCAAGGCTGCGTATTATGATGGCTAGGCGCCCAAACAGCTGCATCCAACAACCGTTCAATAAGTGCACGGTCAACAGGGTCCTTCTTCACTCTTCCAATCGTTCTTCTCGTGCGAATCGCTTCTTCTATGTTCATTTCAGCTTCTCCTCCACCCAAATGTCTATAATAAGATGCTTAAAAGCTTATTGCTCAAACAGATGCAAATATTCGCCGTATCCTTCTTCCTCCAGCTTATCCTTGCCGATAAAACGCAGTGAGGCGGAATTGATGCAATAACGAAGCCCCGTCGGCTGCGGTCCATCATCAAATACATGACCGAGATGAGAATCGCCCTCTTTGCTGCGAACCTCGACCCGTACCATATAATGCGAGGAGTCCGTATGCTCAGAAACAGCTGCTGCTTGCAGCGGCTTCGTGAAGCTCGGCCAACCGCAGCCAGCATCGTACTTATCGCGGGAGCTGAACAGCGGCTCTCCAGAAACGATATCTACATAAATGCCATCCTCGGTGTGATCCCAATACTCCCCTGTGAATGGACGTTCTGTTCCACTGTTTTGTGTGACCTCATACTGGATCGGCGTAAGACGCTGCTTCAATTCTGCAGGGTCTTTCTTAATCGCCCAGTTTTGTGAAATAAAAGCGTCGCGGCCAGAGCCTTTACGATACATTTTGTAACGATACGGATTCGATTTGTGATAGCCCTGGTGATAGTCCTCTGCCGGATAAAAAGTTTGCGCCGGTTCGATTTCCGTTACGATTGGCCGGTCGAAGCGACCGCTAGCTTCAAGCTCTTGTCTAGAAGCTTCCGCCAGCTCGCGCTGCTCTTCATCATAATAATAAATACCTGTCCGATAAGATTCCCCGCGATCATGGAACTGACCGCCTGCATCCGTAGGGTCGATTTGCTTCCAGAAAATATCAAGCAGCTTCTCATAAGGGAAGATCGCAGGATCATACGTAATTTGTACCGCTTCCGCATGACCTGTCGTCTCCGAGCATACTTCCTGATACGTTGGGTTTACCGTATGTCCACCCGTATATCCGGATACGACCGATATAATTCCCGGCATTTCCTCGAATGGCGATACCATGCACCAGAAGCAGCCTCCTGCGAACATTGCTTTTGCTTCTTTTCGGCTCGCGCCGTTATTTGTAATTGGTTGATCCATGCTGATCATCCTCCTAGTTGGTTCAAATGATAATGAATCTCTATTATACAATACTAGGTGGGCTAACAACAAAAAAAGGAGGAAACATCGCTTGGCAGCGACGTTTCCTCCTTCTATTGGTTATTTAAAGTCCGAGCCTGGAAAAAATACGAATAAGATCGGTAATGAGCTTGCGCCCGGTGATGAATACTGAATCGTTACTTCTGGCGCAGGCTGCATGCCAGCTGCTCCAGCGGGTTGATTCGGTTGCGTATAGATCAATGCTCCTTCGCCTACCTTCACATGACCGCCTGAAGGGACGTACACCACTTTTCCATTTACACTTACTGCGCCTTGGAAAATTCCCGCTCGAGGATTAAGAATAATCCGTGTTCCCCAAGCGACATTTTTGAGCTTGACGGTCGTTACGGCACCATATTCCCCGCCGTTAATTGTCATTCCGCCTGTCAATGCATCTACACCTGCCATAGCAGGGCCACGTTGACCTAAGCGCAGCTTACTTTCTGTAACGCCAACCTTCTCATTCACTTCAATATATTGATCGGTATCGAAGAACTTGCCGCGATTTCCGACCTTCTCCAGCTCAGTAACCATAGACACTGCACTAATCGGGTCGGTGTCTACTTTAAGCGCCATCGTGGAAAATGTCAGCTTACCGTCCATATCGACATCAAGCAAGCCCGAGAAACCTTCGTCTGGATTCATAATAATTTTCTCAAGCTCCGGCAGCAGCACAGCGGAAGTGCCAGGCTCAATAATCATCTCGCGCGGCTGTGAGCTTGCAAAATATCTAGCCACTGCAGCCGATCCAAATTGCATTGCACTAACGCTTGGTCCAGCAAGACCGCGGTTGCCAATCGTCAGCTTTACGCTTTCGCTTTCGTTATTCGTAACCACAACCGCCAGCTTTAATCGCTCGTCTGAGCCGTTGCGGTGATGAAGGAATAAACGACTTGCATCATTCAAAGTATCTTCGTACAGCAAACCTTCTCCAAAGAAACGCTCCGGCGCATTCGACATATACAATGTGCGGCCGCCTTTGGATTCAATCGTATCCACCTCTTTGAAGGTGTTCATTAGCTTCCCGTCAACTTCAAATTTATCGCCCGGGTTACCATAACGCATGTAATATTCATAAGGCGTATACATAACCTCTTCTGTTACACGAATATCTTGAGACACGACTTCACTTCGTGCGCCATCGTTGTCGTAGACACTTTGAGTAACGGTATAAACACCTGGCTCAAAATATGTACTTTTACGGCCGGTCCACTCTGTCTTCACGATTTTACCATCAGGGTCATAGCTCAAATCCTTAAATTCGATTGGCTCCCCGAGTTTCACCTCATACGGAGCTTCGAAGCGGGCTACTGGCGGCACGTTTGGCTCCGGCTGAATCGTTATGCTAATTTGCTTAAGCTGTGCATTAAACACATAAGTCGCATTCCACAGCAGCTTGACTGCTGATAAAGGCACATGCATCGTTCCATTAATTTGTGTAGCTGCATTAGGCAGTACAACGTAGCTTCCGTTGCGATTCGCACCGCGCATATTATTGTTCAGTGTAACTTTGTTGAAATAAGTATCGATATGAGTGCCTTTACTATCAGCATAAACGCTTGCTCCAACGGAAGTAGCAATCGTCCGAACAGGAATCATCGTAACTCCCTTTACTACCGGCAGCGGCGCCGTCATTTGCTGCGCCTTGCCGTTTATCGTCATTTTTTTCGAACCATGCACAAACTCCACCTTTATCGGCTGACGCTCAGCTGCATTAGCTTCCTCCTTCACTCCAAATCCAGTACCTGCCAGCGAAACGAGTAAGCCTGCTATGAGAACTCGCTTAGTCATTTGCTTAAACCAATTCTGTGTTTTCATCTTGTTCTCCTTCCAATTTGCGGCATCGGCTGCCGCATCCCTTATGGTTAGACGCCGAAAGGAGGGAGAATGTTCCGGTCCGATTTGAAATTTACAGGAAATTCCCATATATCGCAAAGGACATCTACGTTTGTCTTTGTTACAATAAGATGACATCCGCAACTATTTAGGAGCAATTGAAGTCTAATCTATGTACCCTTGCTAGCAGTTCGTTCATCCGATCTTTCGTGCAAGTGACTATCAAGAGAGGTGAATGAATAGAATGAGTGATTTGATTTTGGAACAACGCACTGCCAGCCAATTCGATAAGAAAACACGCAGAAAGAAAGGAAACCGTACCTTCCTTCTTTTTGTCTGCATATGGGTCATTATTATATGCTCCGGCATATTGGGCGCCAAATGGTATACCGAACGGATTCAGCAGACGTTATCCGCAAACTTGGAGCAGCAAACCGCTGGCCAAATTGCGGCTATGCAGCAAGCTTATGAGGCTCGCATGCTGAAGCTCGAAACCGACTACACCGCAGATCTTGCTGAGCTAAAGGCAAAAGTCGATGCGCTAAATGAACTGCTTACGTTCACGAAGGACAACGCCGCTTCCAAAACGGACAACAGCAACAAGCTGTATACGCAGTTGAATGAAGTGAAAAAACAGCTTAATGAGCTGCAGAAGAGCTTGGACGTGCTCAAATGAATATAACCGTCAAAGCGTTAAATCGAACTGCACTGCTTGCCTGTGCACCTTTTCTAGGCATTATGATCTGGCTGTTATTGTCCGATATCGTTATTCAATTATCTGCTGAAGCCTTTCCAAAGCCCATTACCGAGCAAACAAGGCTTCCCGAATCCGATATTAAGCATGCCGCTGCCGGCCTTGACCTCGCACAGGAGACAGCATCACAAACACGAGAGTCCATTCAAAGACAGCTGAAGCTGTACAAAGAAACGAATGCCGATATGGCAAAGATATCCTCCATGGCTGCATCGCAGGCAATGAGACCTTTGCAAATTTACGACCGCAATATTACGAGCAAGCTTGGCAAGGTCGCCGGTACGATTGAATCGGACAAGCTAAGAGCACAGCTTTTCTACATAAAAGCAGAAAACTTCTCGGCGTACGCGCTCAAGGTGAAGCTTAAGAGCAAAGATGCGATGACGATGTCGCTCGGCGGTGAAGAGCTTGGACAAGCAGAGACTACTCTCGCCGCAGTAGCCCGGCACGGAGCTGTTGCCGGCATTAATGCAGGCGGCTTTGCAGATGGACGAGGCAAAAGATATCCGCTAAGCACAACCATTGTGGACGGAGATTACGTGACAAGCTTCGAACCGCCGCGTGCGGATTTGTTTTTTGTAGGCTTAAACGAGCAAAATGAGCTCATCGGAGGAAAATTCGCAAGCAAACAACAGCTGGATGCCAAAAACCCGAAATTCGGTGCATCCTTTGTTCCTGTACTGCTGCGCGGCGGATCTCCACAACCGATCCCAGCCAAATGGCAGACCAGTCCAAAGCGCGCGCCACGGACCGTCATTGCTAATTTTAAGGATGATCAGCTGCTATTTCTTGTAGCTGACGGCTACAACGAATCAGGCAGCTCAGGGGCTACGCTTGGTGAAATGCAGCTATTGCTGCAGCGCTATGGCGCCGTTGACGGCTACAACCTGGATGGCGGCGGCTCGTCCTCGCTCATTTTTAACGGAAGAGTCATTAATAAGCCTTCCGACGGACAGCTTCGCAAGCTGCCGACGCACTTTTTGTTATTTAAATAATTAGGCCTGCATAGCGCGATGAAGATGATTTCTGAATATACTATTATCGAACTCCTAAGTTTTGACCCCTACTACTGTTCTTCGGAAAGGAGCAGCACGAATGGGCATTGGATCGAAATGGTACCGCAAATCATTATTGACGATTACAGGCATTCCTCTGGTAGAAAGGCTTTCAACTACGTATGGAAAAAAACTCGCGAGCCGATTTATTGCGGGGGAGACGCTTGAAGAGGCTTTGCTTGAGCTCGAAAAGCTAGGCAAGCTAGGCATTATGGCAACGCTTGACCATCTTGGCGAAGGTATACAGGACTTAAGCGAGGCATCAGCATACAGAGATCAATATTTGAAGCTAATCGAAGGCATAGCTGATCGAAAAGCTAATTCTCATGTATCGCTGAAGCCTACTCAAATGGGTCTCGCTCTTGACCAAGCGGCTTGTTACGCCAATATTCGAGACGTAGTCAAGCATGCAAGGCGCCATCGAAACTTCGTTCGAATTGACATGGAGAATACGCCTTACACGCAAGCTACAATCGATATCGTTAAAAGGCTCCACAAAGAAGGCTTAACCAATGTCGGCACCGTGCTGCAGGCTTACCTATTCCGAACGGAGCAGGATGTTAACGATATGCTTCAAGCACGCATAAGCTTGCGACTCGTTAAAGGCGCCTACAAAGAATCGAGTGAGGTCGCCTATCAAGATAAAAACGAGGTCATCGACAATTTCAAAGGCATGATCAAGGCTCATTTGGACAAAGGCATCTATACTGCCATTGCCTCACATGATGATGCTATTATTAGCTGGGTAAAAGCTTATGCGCGCACGAACCGTATTGCCAAAAGCGCCTTCGAGTTCCAAATGCTCTACGGCCTCCGAATGAATGAACAGGCGAAGCTCGCAAAGGAAGGCTACCGCATCCGCTGTTACGTCCCTTACGGCGCCATGTGGTACCCCTACTTCACCCGCCGACTTGCCGAGAAACCTGCAAACCTTATGCTCGTTCTTAAAAACATGTCCGGTCTAAAGAAGGCATCCCCTAAGTAAAAACAGTCGAGCAGGATAGCTTTACCTGCTCGACTGTTTTTTTCTATCGATCTTCGTACCAATACCCTTTGATCCCCTTCTCTAGGCGAAGCAGAGCTTCCAAATAATAATAATCGCCCCAAATCATAAAATCGTCCGGAGACGATCCGCCTCGAACATGGTAAGAGCCTCTTTTGATCAGGCCTTCCACATTCGGCTCATTGATGGTCGAATAATTGAGTACAAGCGACTCCATCACAAGCCGTATTCTGCGTTCGAAATACGCGCGCTCCGGGTCACTCTCATCCATCAAATCGAGCAGCTCCAACAAACCGGCGCAAAAGATGGCAGAAGCCGAGCTGTCACGAGGCGTTCCAGACTCGATAGGCGCATTAAAGTCCCAATAAGCAACTTCATCCTCTGGCAGATGGCTCAAGAAAAACCGCGCCAGCCTTTTTGACGTCTCTAGGTAAAGCCGATCCTCCGTATACCGGTACGACAGCGCGAATCCATATACACCCCATGCTTGTCCCCGTGTCCACGTCGACCCGTTTGTGTAGCCTTGAGCTGTATCGCCGCCGATCGGTTCGCCATTTTTTTGATCAAAATGAAAGGTATGATAGGACGAGTCATCCCCGCGGACCAGATAACGTCGGCTCTTGTCAGCATGGAGGACCGCAGCCTGACGGTACCGTTCATCGCCTGTCTGCTCGAAGGCCCAGTAAAGCAAAGGCAAATTCATCATGCAGTCGATAATAATGCGGCCGCCGTTTACAGAGTCGCCAGCAGGTCCCCACGCTTGAAAATATTGACCCGGCTCGCGCCACCTTGCCATTAGTTTGTCGGCGGCCCTTAAAGCAAGCTGCCTCGCAGCTTCATCCTTTTCTATGATCCACTGTGCTTTAGCCGACAGCGAGTACAAAAATCCGATATCATGATGATCCAGCACCCGGTCCGCTTCATAGCGCTCCCGGAAGCTTTCAACGGTTCGGGCTGCCGCTTGCCGAAATGCGTCATCGCCGCTGTACTCGTAACAAAGCCATAACATGCCGGACCAAAAGCCGTCGGTCCAATCCTCATTGGCGTTCAACTCATACGAGCGGCCACCGTCCGTGCTGACATGTGGAAATTGATCGCCAAATTTGCCGATATTCCGCCTCGTCTTCTGTAAAGCGTCCTCAATAGCTGTTTGCCATACGCTCATCGGATTCATCCTCCCCATATTCCGGCATCATTCAAAAATAAAAGACGGCTCTCAGCCTCACCGCTCTAGAGCTTCTCTTCCGTCCCTACTCTGCCTATACTGTCCCGGCGTTATGCCTTCGTACTTTTTAAACACCCTTAGCAAAGATTGGCTGCTTGCAAAGCCGCATTGCTCGGCAATATCTTGAATGGCGTGGTTGGTCTCAGCAAGCAGCGATTTCACCTTGTCAACACGCCGCTTATTAACAAAATCAACGAGATTCTCTCCGGTTTGCTCTTTGAAAAATCGAGATAAGTAAGTCGGATTAATATCGAAAGCAAGCGAAATGCTCGTCAGGCTAATATTCATATCATTCAAGTTATGAAGGACATGCTCGACAACTTGGCTCTTCAAATCGGTATTATGGCTTTTCTTCTTTTGCTGCAAATAATCACAGGCTTTCTTTAGGAAGTCCAAAATTTCTTCTTCCATCTCTGCGAAGGTTTCGCATTCTGTAATCTGCTTAATTAAATCCGTTTTCTCCACCATAATTTCTTTCGTGCTAAGTTGAAGCTGCTCTACCGCTTTCAGCATCGTGCCGACGAGTTCGAACATCAGCAATTTTCCCATTTGAATGGACAGCGTTCCCTCGGAAAAATTCGTAATGAGGATACGCTGCAGGACAGCTGCCGCCTCATCGTAATTGCCTGCCGCCATCAAGTTAATTAATTGACGTTCGGTATCGAGCGGATAATACAAATCATTTTTGGGACGCTTAATCGATTCATAGGAAATGATTTGGTTGGAGCCAAGAACAAGCTTATATTCCAGAGACTCGACCGCTTCCTCGTAACATTTTGGGAGCGTCGACCAAAACGTATGGATATCACTGACACCCACGGAAAAACGAACGAAAAATTTATCTTGAATAAAACGTTTAGCGTCATTTGCCACTTTGAGCAGCTCTTTCTTTGCTTCCTTCTCTTTCCCTAGGACGTTTACAACGCAAGCAATCATGCCGTCAACTTCCGTGAAATAAGTGCGATGGCCTGCGGATAACAGCTCCTCAAAAATGTTCGTAACGATCAGGTAAACGAATTGAAGCTTCCTCTCCGCATCCATTTCTTGATTCGCCTGAAACAGCCGTTCATAGTCTTCGATCTGCAGTAGCAAGACGGCAAACCGGTCTGTATCGAACCGAAAATCAAACGATTCAATGGCTTGCGGCAGTGCGGAGCTCATATCCACCCGGCCTTTCAACAGTCGGGCCAAAAATTGGTTGCGCAGAACTTGATGCTGCTCAAGCAGCTTTCTACTTGCTTCATCTTGGATGGCTGCGCTGTCGGTCATAAACGATTGCAGAACCGCAAATTCGTTCGGCATATTCATCATGTTTGTTTTGACCTTTGTTGAAACAAAATTCATCATATTTTGAATAGGGGCATAATTTCTTCGCGTAAGCCAAAAGGCGCTAAGTCCGCCCAGTCCGATGCAAAGCAGCATCGCAATATAAATCAAATTTTTCAGCAGCTTCACTTTAGCGGAATACACTTGCTCCGGCAAAACCGAAATATAGGTCCAATTCGTCGTATCCGACTTCACATAAGATATGGCCGCATCGTTGCCGTCCACTAGTTCCGTAAGAAAACCGCGTTGATTGCTCATTTTCGGTATCGGCAGCTCAGCCAGTCCAGTCTGAGGGCCAGTAATCATGATGGGATGGCCCTCGCGATCGAGGATATAAACCGAACCCTCGGTTGCTAGACCGACTTTCGAAATCGCTTGCTTGAGCCGATCCTGATTGAGCAGCACAACAAGAGTCGCAGGGGCAGCTTTAATCTCTTGAATAGGCAAGGATTGCACGTAAACGAGCGAGTTTTCCGTTTGTTTGGCGCCTTCATTTAATGTAACGAAAAGACCAGCATGGCTCGCCCGGAGCCACTCTGTCCATTCCGCAAAGCTTTTTCCCGATGCCTTATGGAGCACGGAATACAAATCGTCTGCCGGCATGAACGTCGTTGTCGTTATTCCATATTCTTTGTTCTTGAGATAGATATAGGCATCGGTTATATTGCCGTTGGCAATCGTATAAGACTGAAGGCTCGAGATCATTTCCATCGTGCCGAACCTGGCTTCCGCCGTATCCAACGTTTCACGGTTTAAATACGTCATGACTTTCGGGTCAAACGATAATTGCGTGCCTAACCTGCGAATATCAGTGATCTGATTGTCCACTAATTGCCGAACCTGATCGAGGAGCGTGTCGTTAGCTCTGCGCACTTCCTTGACCAGCATTTCTTGTGATTGCAGCAGGACGATCAAGGTAATAAGGATTGGAATAAATAAAACAAATAAATACGAGTAAAGCCAAAACTTATAAACCTTGCGTTTCATATGAGCATCCACCGCCAGAGAATTATACTCCGAGTATATACCAACTACTCTTTTACCGCACCGATCATAACGCCCTTCGCGAAAAACTTTTGCAGAAACGGATACACAAGCAATATCGGAAGCGTCGCAACCATAATCGTGGCATATTTGATGCTTTCCCTGATTCCTTCTTGATCCGCCATTGYGTCTCCCAGCTGCATGGAGCTCGTATCGTTAATGACCAATATTTCTCGTAAAATGATCTGCAGCGGAAATAATTCACGGTCACGGATAAACAACATCGCATTGAACCAAGAATTCCAGTGGGCAACGCCGTAGTAAAGGATCATAACCGCGATAATCGGCATGGAAAGCGGGACGACGATTTTGAACAAAATGCCGAACTCCCCGGAGCCGTCTATTTTGGCAGATTCAATCAAGCTCTCGGGAATCGCCTCGAAGGAGGTGCGCATGATGATCAGATTCCATGTGCTGATTGCGACCGGCACGATTAATGCCAGCAAGCTGTTGCCCATATGCAGCCAGTTGTTGATCAATAAATAAGTAGGAATCAGTCCGCCGCTAAAATACATCGTAAAAATGATAGCGATCATGATCGGTTTGCGCAGCATGAACTTACGGGACAAGCCGTAGGCGCCAAGCGCCGTGAAAAACAAGTTAAACAGCGTTCCAGAGAAGAGGATCAGGAGCGTATTCCGGTATCCGCTGAATATATTCGGATTGTCGAGCACGCGGGAGTAAGCCTCCCAGCTAAATCCAAGCGGACCTAGGAGCATGCCTTGATGTGCAATCAATCGATTAGAGTCGCTTAAGGAAGCCATTACGACATGATAAAAAGGATAAATGGTGACGACGATAAGCAAAAGCATGAGAATGGCGTTCAATATATCAAATGTGCGGTCTGTCATCGTATTATTTTTCAAGTTCCCATTCCCCCTTACCATAATCGGTTCCCGGATACCCGGCGGGAAAACCAGTTGGCGCTAATAAGCAAAACAAAGTTGATGCCCGCTTGAAACAAGCCGACAGCAGAAGTAAAGCTGTAGTCCTGACCTTCCGCAAGCCCTTTCCTGTACACAAAGGAGGAGATAATATCCGCAGTCTCATAGGTATTCGGATTGTAGAGCAATATAATCTTCTCAAATCCGATATCCATCAGTCCTCCGATTCTAAGAATGAGCAAAATCATAATGATTGGAATCAATCCCGGAAGCGTAATGCTCCACATTTGCCTAAACCTCCCGGCACCATCGACTCTGGCCGCTTCGTAGAGCTCGGGATTAATGCCGCTGAGCGCCGCCAAGAAGATGATGGACGACCAGCCAAGCTCCTGCCATATGCTGGAGAATACATAAATGAACCGAAAGTTAGCGGCATCGCCAAGCAAAGTAGTGCGTTCGCCCCCGAAAAATTCGATCATCGTACTGATAATCCCATCACGGTTCGTAAAATCGAGAATGAGTCCGCAAATGACAATGAGTGATACAAAGTGAGGCAAATAGACGACTGTTTGAACGACGTTTTTAAACAGCTTCAAACGGATTTCATTAAGCAAAATAGCAAGAATAATCGGCGCTGGAAAACCAAACAAGAGCTGATAGAAGCTTAGCAGCAGCGTATTGCGCAGCACCCGCCAAAAGTAGATGCTGTCAAAAAAGTCCTTGAAATTGTCAAGGCCAACCCATGGGCTTCCCCATACACCCTTCGCAATGCTGAAATCCTTAAAGGCAATAATCGAACCGTACATCGGAAGATATTTGAAAATAAAATAATACAAAACAACTGGCAGCACCATAAAATAGATGGCTTTATTTCTCACAAGATCGTTAGCTAGTTTTCTCATCATCGCAGGTGCACTCTCTTTCCACCGAAATTGATTTTTAAAGGAAGGGGAGTGTGTCCCCCCCTTCCTTCAATCGGTTTAACGTTTGTTGAAACGGTCGAAAGCGGCTTGCTGAATTTCTATCGCGCGCTCGATTCCCATTTTCTTAAACTGCTCGATCGCTTTATCGAAGCTGTCCAAACTAGAGGTGCCCATAATCAGTTTCGTGACAATCTCTGAACGATACGTATCCACATCCGTCATGATTTTGCTGAATTCGCTTGCTTCCTCCGGCGTCAAGGAAACGGGAGGAATGAGAACGGAGGCAGAGTTTTTCGCGAATTTGGCATACGCTTTTACTGCTTCCTTCTGGGCGTCGAGCGAATAGTATTGGTCATTATAACGGTCATCGTCCGGACCCGGGAACGGATAGTTCGCAATGAAGTTTTTCGCCATCGCTTGGCCGATCGGCAGTCCGTCCGGATTTTTCATGATCAAATCCGTAAACTTAGGCTGGCCATCCACCAGCGTATACGTTGTACCGTCAATACCGAAGTTTTTCAGCATAGCGCCTTCTTCGCTGAACAAATAATCAAGCGCCTTGATCGTAGCTTCCGGATTTTTGTTTGCGCTTGTGATGACGGCTCCCGTATTGCTGTAATCCCAGCCGGTTTCTGTGAATTTAGGCTCGTCTCCTTTATTCATTACCGGATATTGAACGGCGGAAAGCATCGCCTTCGGATCCGCCTGCTGCAAGGAAGGAAGCCATGCGCCCATGCTGCCGCCAATGTAACCGAAGGTAGCGGCTGCCTTGCCTGAAGTGATCTTCGCTTCCTTCGCTTTGTTGTCGTTGGAAGCATAGTCCGGATCAATCAAACCCTCTTTATACCATTTTTGCATACGCGCCAAGTAGTCTTTAAATGCAGGCTGAAGCGGCCCATACTCAATTTTGTCGCCATTCAGATAAAAATCTTTGCCGATGCCGTATGCCCCGATAAAGTCCATCGAGCTTTTTGATCCTAGCAGCATGTCTTTCTCGGACGTATATGGAATGACGCCTTTTTTCTCTTTAATCGTTTTTAGAACAATCTCCCATTCGTCGATCGTTTCGGGCAGCTGCAAGCCCAGCTCATCGAGCCAATCCTTCCGTATCATCTGGCCGGAGAACGTTTTGTATTTGCCGTGATCGCCAACCTTCAAGTTAGGGAATACGTAAATATCCCCGTTATCCGCTTTAATTTGCTTGGCGATAAGCGGATATTCTTCGAGAATTTTTTTCAAATTCGGTGCGTGCTGATCGATAAGATCGTTTAATTTAATGATCGTTCCATCCTGAAACAGCTTGGCTGGACCGCCTTGGAAGTTGGACATGTTCCACACAATCAAGTCCGGAAGCACATTGGAAGCTACCATCACGCCGAATTGCTGCTGAGCATCGGCACCCGTGCCCGTAGGATGTTCAAAGTCAAATTTCACATTCGTCTTTTTCTCCCATTCCTTCACCATCGCTACATCGCTTAAGCTTTGAACGACGGCTTGCGCATTAGGGTTTAAAGGATGCCAGAGCTTTAGCTTTACAGGTTCAGCCGATTTATCGCCTTTCCCCGCATTCTCTTTCGCTCCGTTGCCGGATGCCGCGTTGTTAGCGGGTTGTTCTGACTTGCCGCTGGAGCAAGCCGTTGCAATTCCTCCGAACATCAATACGATGGCAAGCAGAAGAGCAATTCTAGTAAATATACTTTTTTTCATGCGTGACTCCCCTTTACGAATTTATTTATGAGGGCGCCTGCCGGTTGCCGGCTCGCCTTAATCCCAATCTAATGGATAATAGCAGCCCCGTACATTTTCAATTGCTATAACGGTATTCATTTTTGTACAAACAGCGATTTACGATTCTTTACACGATATCCTTTTTTGTAGAAAACCTTTAAACAATGCTGTTGCGACGCCTTATTTCAACCTCATCGGGTTCGCCCCGAGGCCCGGAAATTCCTCTACCTGAACATGAATAGAAATGATTTCCGCAAAAAAAAGATGTCCCGGATTCCTAAGAATATTCGGGACATCTTTGCTTCTTCGGGCTATTTAATTATAAGTGCTCGTATTAACCGATTTCCGGCTGATGCTCCGGCTGATGCAGGGCGACCGTGCCGTCATCAAGACGCAGCCATGATTCCACTTTCCGTTCGTTTTCGGTCAAGCGGATCACGCGGGCACCCCGCGGGAAGCCTTCCTTGCCGTAAGTGTTGTATCCTGTTGCTCGTCCGTAATAAAGACGAATCCCGTAAAGCTCTCCCCAATAGTCGTTCGTGTGGTCATGGCCGCAAAAAGTTGCAATCACGTCTCCCTGTGCCAACATCGCTGAGAAGAAACCTGCTTGCGTCTGCGCGGCGCATACCCCCTCATGTTTATGGCCATAGCACACTTCCCGGTCCCACACTTCTTGGTATTCAGGCAGAGGGATGTGAAAGAATGCGAGTGCCGGCAATGCAGCGCCCTGATGACGAGCTTTCCACTCCTTGGATTGCTCCATGTACCACTGCACTTGATCATGCTGAATCCAATCGTAGCCGGGTACGCCAGGCAGCTTGGAATAATCGCCGGAGTCCAGGCAGTAAAGCACAGCGGCCGCTTGATCGTTGTCAGACCCAAGTACAGGTAACGCATAGTTGCCTGTGCCATGGATATCACGCGGTCCCGGCTCGGCAAAGGTGTGAGCGTGCTTTTGCACCTCGTCCATCAGGTCATCGCGGGTAATATCGTTCTCCGTATCGTGGTTGCCGAATACGATTCCCCACGGAATGCCTCTCTGCTCGGCAGCGGCAACCGCGTCCCGAAACGCTTGAAGCGGATCTTGGCATAAGACTGCCCCGTCTGAACCTCTGCCCGTGAAAATGACATCTCCTGTAAACATAACAAAATCCGGTTGTTCAGCCTCAAGTACAAGCTCCATCGCAGCCTTGGAACGCAAATCTAAGTCCGATCCGTCCTGCCAATGAATATCTGTGAACTGGACAATTGTAAAAGTGCCGTCTTTGCGAAAACGAAGCTTTTTGGCGTTTTCCATCTTCATCCTTACTCCCTCTCCATTAGGTATTCAGGTGCTATTGTTTAATGCCCTGATGACGCAATCATAATGATGCCCATAACTACAGCGATCGAAGCTGTAATTCTGCGAGTCCCTTGCGACTCTTTTAAAACAAATAGACCAAGGAGCGTGCCAAACACGATTCCCACCTCGCGCATAGGCGCAACTGTGGAAATATTGGCATTTCTGGCTGCAAACAAAAACAACAAGTACGAGCCCGGAGACAAGATAGCGCCAATCCAAATAATATTAATATGAGTGCGAATAACATGCTTAAGCCGTTTAGAGCGAAGAACAGCAGGCGTCAGTCCGAGTACAAAACCGATATTCGTCACCTCAAGCAGCGCAAGGGGAGAGAGATGCTGTAAATTCACTTTATCGATAAGCGTGTAAGTGGTAATGCATAGCCCAACGCTCATCGCCAGCAGTACAGGCTTATAGAAAGACTGCTGATGCCCTTTGCCCGAAGATCTTCCGATCATGACGATGAACCCGATCAGCATAAAGCTGAGTCCGATCCAGCCCCACAAAGGCAATGTCTCTTTTAATAGCAATACGCCGATAGCTGGGATAAGCAAGGTTGGTGTCCCCCGCATGATCGGATACACTTGCGATAAATCTCCAGCATTATAGGTGTAAGCGAGCAGCAGCGAATAAACGCTTTGCATCATTAACGATGCCCCGATTAACAGCCACTGTGTCTGCGATAGTGACGCACTCAAAAGTTCATTAATGAGTGTCGGAAGCAAAACAATAGTCGCAGGCATATAAATCACCCATAAGAACAACGCTTTATCCGTACTTTGCTTAGCTAGCATATTCCACACCGCATGCGCCAAACCGGAACACAAGACAAGAATAAGAGAAACAACAATCAATTAAGAAACACCTCCATCGATGATCCATATTTAGATTCAACTATCAGTTCCACATATTCCAACACAATATCACACAAACACACACATTTACAATATCTTAATATATACTTTTCATTAGAAAGCAAAAAAAGACCCTTGGTATATAACCAAGAGTCTTTAGGACAGTCAAAGTCCCCCTTTATTATTCATCTCTACTTATAAACAATCTCAATTCCGCTCCGTTTATATTTATCGACTAGATCAAGGCCGATCTTCGAATTTGTAACGAAACGTTCTACATCCGCGCAACCGCACACCTTGAGCAGGGAGACTTGATCAAATTTGCTGCTGTCGGCAAGCGCGATCGTGCTTTTTGCGTTTGCTTGCATAATCTTCTTCACCTGTACTTCACCAATCGCGTTGTCGGTAATGCCTTCGTCCAATGTAACTCCGCTCATGCTCATAAAAAACAAGTCTGCATGAAAGCGGGAAGCGAATTCTTCAGCTAAGTCTCCGATGATGCTCTGTTCTGCTTGACGGATAATGCCTCCGATCATGATCAGCGTAAAACCGGGGACATCGATTAATTCATTTACGATTGGCAAGGAATTCGTAATAATCGTCAATCGCTCGAACTTTGTCTTGAGCATCTTCGCAATCTGAGTATTGGTTGTGCTCACATCAAGTGCGATGGACATTCCTTCCGTTACATATCGAATGGCGAGCTGCGACAATTCCGTCTTCTCTGTCAAGTAAATCGATTCACGAATCGGCAGCGGGATTTCCCGGCTGTAATCCGGCTCTTTTAAAATCGCACCGCCATGAACCCTCTGCAATAAGCCTAGGTTCTCCAAATGCTCTAGATCGCGCCTTATCGTTTCAAAAGAGACGCCAAATGATTCCATAAGCTCCGACGCTCGAATCGATTTGTCGCTATTTATTTTTTGGATAATTAATTGATGCCGCTGCTGTGCGAACAATTGCTATCACTCCTCTATGCCGTGCCTTCCGGTAATTCCTGCTTCTTGATTAGTAGTCTACCATAAATCAAGGAAAGAGGCTCAGCCGCTAAGAGCAGTGTTCATCTTGTATCCCTTTCATTCGCGGCATTAAATTTTAATGCAATAGCGGCTTTCATCATTCTCATGTCACGCTCGTTGTCCAAATAAAGCTGTTCCGCTTCTTGCTGCGTGATCCTCTCGAACCGAAAACGGTCGCCGGGCTTTAGCTGTGCAAAAACAGGAATATCGACCGTTGCGACTTGCGCAATACGTAGATAACCACCCGTTGTCTGTCTGTCCGCCAGCAGCACGATCGGCTCTCCGCCAGCCGGCACCTGGACCGTTCCGTTTGCGACAGCCTCCGAAAGCAGCTCAAGCGGCTTCGCGAGCGTCAGCTTCTCTGTTCCTTCGAGCCGATATCCCATTCGATCGGACTGTGCGGAAATCTGGAAGCTCTGACTAAATAAGCTCGCCCGGCTTGTCTCTGTAAACAGCTCGTAATGCGTGCCCGTCATCGCGCGAATGATCGGGTCCTCTAAATTGTCCGCTATCGCAAAATGACTCGCATGCCAATGAGGCACAACGAAGCTGCCATTCCATCCCCGGCGCAAAGCATGATCCATTCGCTCTGACAGTAAGCTCGGCGCCTTAGCTGCCAGTACATCTCCTGACTTTAATGCCCTTCCGAAATAACCTCCGATTGCGCCGCGCAGATACGTACTTTTGCTTCCCATGACCTCCGGTACATCAAATCCGCCCGCAACTGCGAGATAGGAGCGGCAGCCCGATTGGCAAGCTCCGAATTTCACGCTCATTCCCGCGCGAACGAGTACTGGTCTCCATAAGGGCAGCGTCTCACCTCCAGCGGTAACAGACATACGCGCGCCGCAAATCGCGAGCAGCGTATCCTTCTCCATAAAGAGCTCCGTTCCGGTAAGCGTAATTTCCAGCACTGCCTCACTATCCTCGTTGCCGACTAACAGATTAGCCGCACGCGAAGCTCCCGTATCCATAGCCCCGCCGGCGACTACGCCGTATTTTTGATACCCATGCCCTCCGAGATCTTGTACAGTAACGAGCAAGCCGGGACGAACAACTTTTATAGTCATAATTCACCTTCTAAATAAAGCTTGTACTGCCGCTCCGTTATCGGCTTAAACCTAATCAAGTCCCCCGGTCTAAGCAAGCTTGGAATTTCGTCCTGAGGACGAAATAGAGCAAGCGGCGTTCTGCCGATCAGCTGCCAGCCGCCCGGCGTTGCAACCGAATATATGCCCGTTTGCTTGCCAGCTATGCCGACGCTGCCCTGAGGAATGATCGTCCGGGGCGTCTGATGTCTTGGTGCGGCAATCCGCTCAGACATTCCTCCCAAATAAGGAAAGCCTGGCGCAAAGCCGAGCATATGGACCAAGTAGCTGCCACCAGCATGTATAGCGATCACTTCCTCCTCCGGAAGTCCGTTAAGCTCAGCAACTAGGCTAAGGTCAGGACCGTACTCTCCGCCATAGCAAACCGGAATTTCAATCGTTCTATCCGCCTGATCGGAAGAGTGCAGCTGCTCTAGAGATAGGTACGTCTGCACTCTAGCGCATACCGTTTCAAAGATTGTAGCATGCTGAAGCTCGGCTGCAGTACGGCTTCTCTTCACCAGCAGCGGGTCATAATGGATCGCCACCGAGACGAAGGACGGCACGCATTCGATTAATCCGGTAAATGGTTTATCCTCTAAACGACGACTTAAACTCATGACAATTCGGTTCGTTTCTTCGTCAATGGAGCTGCCTAAACGAATAATAACGGCAGAGTCACCAAGCGGCAGCATTTCAATAGGAGCCTGAGGTTCCGTTGTAGTCTTCTCCATGCTCATATACCCGCCTTCTGAACAGATATGCTCGCTGCCTCTAATGCCGCCCGCAGTCTTATGACATGCTCTACTGCGCCAGGCGTATCCCCATGCACGCAAACCGTATCCGCCTTCAAAATAACGCTATGATGTTGTCTCGATTTGACCTCGCCATCCTTGATCATGCTTATCGCTTGCTCTGCGGCGCGAACAGGATTAACAATAACAGCACCTTCCGTCCCTCGCGGCGTTAGTGAGCCGTCCGACTCGTAAGTTCGGTCTGCGAATACTTCATGGATTGTACGCAGGCCTATAGCTTCGCCTGCGTGAATAAGCTCACTGCCCGATAATCCGAACAGCATCAGACTCGGATCAACCTTATATATTGCCTCTGCTATCGCGTCGGCTAACGGTCTGCTCTTCGCAGCCATATTATACAAAGCGCCATGCGGCTTCACATGCGCGACGCTTCCGCCTTCTGATTTAGCAAAAGCATACACCGCACCCAGCTGATAAACCGTCAGCTCATATGCCTCTTCCGGCGTTATGGCCATCATCCTTCGACCGAAGCCTGCCAAATCCGACAGCCCTGGATGCGCTCCAATGGCTACATCATGCTCTAGCGCCAGCTTAACCGTTCGCCGTATTGTCGCTGCATCCCCAGCGTGAAAACCGCAAGCGATATTCGCCGAAGTAATATATTTCATCAGCTCGTTATCAAGGCCAGCTGTGTAAACCCCAAAACCTTCGCCCATATCGCAGTTTAAATCCACGCGAACCATATGCTCTCCCCCGTCTGCTCGCCTGCCAAAGCCAGCTCTATTTCCAAAATTATATCAAATTTCAGCTCGAAAATAAGCAGTCCAATCCTCTGCGTCTCTCCACCATAAGGCTAAACTACAAAAAAAGAAGCAGCGCCGGTCCAGCGCTGCTTCTTCCATATTATTTGTTTATTCCCCGCCCATAAATACGTAACGGCCAATGATAAGCACCGCTAGAATCCACATGAGCCAGTGAACCTTGTATTTGCCTTTGCCTGTTACATTAGCAACCGTTGCAAGCAATACGTACGATACGATACCGAACGAAATACCGTTTGCAATGTTGTAAGTAAGCGGCATAAGTGCAAGTGTCAAGAAGGATGGAATCGCGTAAACCATATCTGAAAAATCGATATCTTTTACGGATTGCATCATCAGCACGCCTACGATAATGAGTGCAGCAGCTGTAGCCGCGCCTGGAACAAGCGCAACGATTGGAGACAAGAAGATAGCAAGCAGGAAGCAAACGCCTGTCGTTACTGCCGTTAGGCCCGTACGTCCGCCTTGCGCAATACCTGCAGAGCTTTCTACGAATGCGGTAACTGTACTTGTACCAAGCACCGCGCCGCCGCTGACGCCGATCGCATCAACGAACATCGCTTTACCTACACGTTTTTTACCCTTTTCAGCGTCCTTCATGTAGCCCGCTCGGTTTGCTGTACCAACAAGCGTACCGAACGTATCGAACATTTCGACGAAGGTAAATGTCAGGATAACCGTTACCAGTCCGACTTCAAATACGCCTGCAAAGTCAAAATGCCAGAAGTTCATTTTGGAGAAATCAGGCACCCATGTTTGACCAGTGAATGCTGCTTTCACATCAACATGACCCATTAGAATAGCAATAACAGTCGTACCAAGAATACCGAACAAAAGCGCTCCCGGTACACGCAGTACCATCAGCACGCCAATAAGAAGCAATGCGATCACGGTAAGTACAACCGTTTCATTATGGAAGCTTCCCAGTTGAATAACGGTTTCGGAGCCGCTAACTGGTGTGAATTTACCTGCTTCAATGTCTGTGAAGCTTGATACTGCGATTGTCATAATTCCGCTGTTCTTCAAGCCGATAATGGTGATGAACAAGCCGATACCGACTGTAATCGCATGCTTCAAGCTGTCTGGAACAGCTGTGATAAGCATTTGGCGAATTTGGGTAAGCGTCAATATGATAAAGATAATACCTGAAATAAATACTGCCGTTAGTCCCATTGCTGGTGAGATCGGAGCGTCCGTTGACGCCGATGCGATAACGACCGATGCAAAATACGCATTAAGACCCATACCTGGTGCTAGCGCAACTGGGAAGTTAACGAACAAGCCCATCGCGATGGTGAAGATACCTGCTGCTAGTGCCGTTGCAAGAAACACGGCAGTCCAATCCAAGCCAGCTGGCGTTAGTATGATTGGATTGACGGCTAATATGTAAGCCATCGTCATGAAAGTCGTCAGCCCCGCCATAATCTCTGTTCTGACATTTGTTCCGTGTTCCTTTAAGCGAAAGAAACGTTCCATTTTGATTACAAACCTCCCAAAAATGTGGTGGAACAAACAAAGAAGCCTAGTAAAAATGCAATAGATCGCATTTCTCCTAGGCTCTGCAAAAAGGGGAAAAAGATACCCGCTGGACCGCTGCGAGCTTTTTCCGCCAATTTCGTAGCCTGATCATTTACGGTGACCGAGTAGAGACTCTCAAGCCGATTCTTGAGATTATACGAAAAGATATGCTGTTGTTGTTTTCCGTTTTCAATTTTAAAGAGAAGTTGCCCATTTTGTCAACAACTTTTACGAACGATATTGGCAATACATACGTAAAACATTCGTTTTTAGCAAACATTTCTAACATTCTACCTTTTTTTGACGAGTGAACGGTACATAAGAAACAGGAAGTATGGAGCTCCAATCAGCATAATGATGAGCCCGGAAGGAATCTCCTTCGGAGCCATTACCGTTCTTCCGATCGTATCCGCAATTACAAGCAGCAAGGCGCCGAGCAGACCTGACAGGATGATCGAGCGCCTTGTGTGATGTCCGACCATCATCCGTACCGCATGCGGCGCCATCAATCCAAGGAAACCAATCGTTCCTACGCTCGCCACCGCTCCCGCAGCAAGCAGCACGCCAATGATCATAGCCCAAAGCCGTGTACCTTTGACCGGTAAGCCGAGACCTGTCGAGCTTTCATCTCCGAAGGCGAGCAGATCAAATTTCCTGCTCAAATAATAGGCAGCCGGTACAAGAATAAGCAGAAAAATAAAAATACTGTTAAAATGGCTCCAGCTTCGGCCATACGTCGTTCCCGTTAGCCAAACAAATGCCGTGCTGCTCCATAGGCTTGCCTTCACGATCATCGCCTGAATACCAGCAGCTCCGATGGCGGACACCGCGATGCCAAGCAGGATCAGAACCGATGGGTTAAGCGATTTGCGCCAAGCTAAGAAAAATACAACAGCGGCAGCTATTGCCCCGCCAGTAATAGCGGCAATTGGCAGCGCGAATATAGGCAGCGTTGGCCATGCAACGAGCACGACCAAAGCGCCAAATCCCGCACCCGAGGTGACGCCGATAATAGAAGCATCTGCGAGCGGATTGCGAACAGCGCTTTGAATGAGCACACCACTGATTGCGAGCGCGATGCCTCCCCCTGCTGCAACGAGGGTGCGCGGAAGCCTTAGATTCAGCAGCACAGAGTAGGAATCGTCACCTGCTCCGAATAGGCTTCTAAGCAATTCCATGATCGGAATTTTTGTACCGCCGAGCGACAAGCTAACGAGAACGACCGCAGCCAGCAATACGGTCATGGCTAAGGCAGTCGGTGCAAAACGCAAGCGGAATGGAGCACCTCCAATGCTCATCGACGACTGTCCTGAGCCCGAACCGGAAATGTTTTTCATCTTGGTAAGCACCAGCCAAATGAGCCAAGGCGCCCCGATAATCGCCATGACGGCGCCTACCGGCATTTCACCGAGACTGCTTCGTACCATGCGGGCAAGCACATCCGCTGCCGTTATGAGCAGCGCTCCCCAAAGCGCGCTCGCAGGAATGAGCAAACGATGATTTCGTATGCCGGAGAGCCTAACCAAATGCGGAGCTACAAGACCAACGAACCCGATCGGCCCTACGACGCTGACCACGATAGCTGCCATAAGCACAGAGAGCGCCAGCCCTCCCGCCCGGGTTAAGCCTACGCGCTGCCCTAATGAACGAGCAGTCGATTCATCCAGCTCGAGCGCATCGAACTTGCGTCCGGCAAGTATCGCAATGACGAGCAATGCCGCCACAAGCGGCCAAGCATACTTCACGCCGCTCCAATCAAGCTGAATTAATGTGCCTCCACCCCAAAGAAACAACGATTGCGTTTCCGTCGCTTTAAAAATATGAATTGCCGACGTAAACGCACCGAGCACCATCGAGACGATCATCCCCGAAAGCGCTAGCCGAACCGGCGTTGCCGCTCGCCCGCCGCCAAGAAAATAAGCAGCCAATGCCGCAAGGAAACCTCCCACTGCCGCCAGCAGGAAAGGTGCCTCATGCTGCAGCGCAGGAAAAGCGACCATGCCGAGCACAACCATAAAATAGGCTCCAGCATTAATGCCCAGTGTATCGGAGGCCGCAAGCGGGTTTTTCGTTATCGTTTGCAATAACGCTCCTGCCGCCGCTAACGCAGCTCCCGCTATAATGCCGATAACGGTCCGCGGCATTCTAATATCCCAAAGCAAATTATGCTCCATCACATCCTGCCGATGAAGCAAGCCGTCAAATACGAATGCTGCTGGAATTTTGGCTTCCCCGAAGCAAAGACTCAGTATGAACAGAAAGAAAAGGGCGGCAAGGCCGCCCCCAAATATACCAATCATTCGCCAAATCATACCCAATGAGGCTTCTTTTTTTTGCTTCTTCATGAGCTCGCTCATTTCGTTAATGTATTTACGACTTGGTCTACGATGACTTTGGAGGAGATCGGACCGCCGAACACCCATGTCGTGCTGTCGAGAGCAAACGTACGTTTTTCTTTCACGAAATTAAGACCGTTCCATACCGAATTGTCTTTCAGTGTGCCTGAAAAAATGTCGTCATCCTTTTGAACGATATAGATCAGGTTCGTATCTTGAATAGCCGGCAGTGCTTCTACCGTCGAAGTAGTAAAGCCATACATTTCGAACTGCTCCGGTTTCCAATCGTTTTTGAGACCAATACGATCCAGCGTTTGAACCGCTAGCGAATTATCCATGAATAGACGCATCGTTGCAGCATTCTGATAGCTGAATGCTTGCGTCAGCACATAGTTCAAGCCTTCTTTGCCTGCTGCAGCAAGCTTCGTTTTTGCATCCGCATAATGCTGATCTAGATCGGCAAGTACTTTGTCGCCTTCTGGTGTTTTGCCGACTGCTGCCGCAATAGATTTGAATATATCGATCATTTGCGTGTATTGGTCGCCTTGGCCTTCAACTGGATAAAGGCTGAATAGAAGCGTTGGCGCAATGCCTTTCAGCTGATCGTAGATCGCTTCGTGGCTGTCCGTAATGCCAATAATGAGGTCAGGCTTCAAGGCTGCGATCGTCTCTAGGTTCGGCTCGTGGCGGAAACCAACGTCCGTCACGCCTGCGTCAAGCGGCGCCTCTCCTGTTACCCATTGCTTATAACCCTCGTTGTCCGCGCTGCCTACCGGCTGCATTCCAAGGGCAACCATGTCCTCTGTAAACGTCCACTCCAGCACAACAACCTTTTGAGCCGGCTTCTCAAGGGTAACCTCACCTTTCGCATCCTTCACAACAATCGGACCATCCGCTTTCGCGCCAGCGTCGTTCGTAGCAGGAGCGTTAGTGCTTGCCTTGTTTTCTGCCTTGTTGTTCGCCGCATTATTCGCACCGCAGCCTGCAGCCACCACCATTACGACGATGACCATAATCAAACTCATTAATCGTTTGTTCATTTTTTTTTACCCCCTATTTGTTTAAACCCTGCTTCATTCGCTGGGTTGATAACTAATCCCATTTTAGTGATAATGATTATCATGTTCAAATACCTTTGTTATCATATAATCGATAGCACTAGATGTCAATGTAAATATTTTGTATTTACAGCTAATTCCCGATGCAAAGTCTATAGTTAAAAGCAAGCCGAAAAAGGGCGGGAGCTATGCTCCTGCCCTTCCTGCCAACTGCTTTGCAGCCTAGTTTATTCTTTGAAAAAATTCGGCAAATACTTTTTGTTCGCCTCAAGCATTTCTTCAAGCAACGCCTTAGCCACCGCTACGCTTGGAACAAGCGGGTGATGAACGAGCGCTTGCAGCGCGATCCCTTTATCTCCGCTGATTGCAGCTTCAATAGTTAGCGATTCATATGTTTTTACAGCATGCATTAGACCTTTAATTTGCTCTGGAACACGCTGCAAAGGCAGTGGAATCGGGCCTTGAGCCGTAACGACACAGTTAACCTCGATGCTTGCATCTTCAGGCAGAAAATCAATAATGTTGCCGTTTCTAACGTTCAACGTCTGAATATCACGTTTGTCGGTATATAGAGCATGCATCAAGTTAACAGCTGCCTCAGAGTAATAAGCACCGCCGCGCTGCTCAAGCTGCTTTGGCTTCTCCGTCAAATTAACATCCTTGTAAAGCTCAAACAATTCTGTTTCGACCCGGCTTACAACTTCTGCGCGCGTGCCGTTTTTCTCTAGCGAGTCTTTCATATCCGCGAGCATCGAATCCGTCATATAGAAATAACGGAGGTAATACGTTGGTATCGCGCCTAATGAGCGAAGGAAATCTGCATCCCAGTCAAACGCAGTTACGTTTGTAGCGGAATAGTCGCGACCGGCTCCGATCATTTCGTCCAATTTGTCCTCACCGTTTACATAAGCGGCTGTAACCCAGTGCAGATGATTGATCCCTACGAATTCAGGCAATACTTCACTCTCGCTAACGCCATACTCTTTAGCCAGAAACTTTTGAAAGTTAATTGGTGAATTGCATAGACCCACTGTTTTTACTTTGCTGTATTTTTGAACCGCTTCGGTTACAATACCCGCTGGATTCGTGAAATTAAGCATCCAAGCATTCGGCGCAAGCTCTTCAATATCCTTACAAATATCCAGAATGACAGGTACAGTACGAAGCGCTTTAAACATTCCGCCTGGTCCAGTCGTCTCTTGTCCAATTACACCATGTGAAATAGGAATATGCTCATCACGGCGTCTTGCTTCCAGCAAACCTACCCGCATTTGTGTCGTAACGAAATCTGCACCAGCGATCGCTTCACGACGGTCAAGTGTTAGTTTCACTTCGATTGGCAGGCCAGCTTTCTCTACCATCCGCTTCGCAAGCTCGCCAACGATTGCCAGCTTATGACGACCTTCTTCGATATCAACAAGCCAAAGCTCACGAATCGGCATTTCATCATATTTTTTAATAAAGCCTTCTACGATTTCTGGCGTATACGAGGAACCGCCGCCAATGACGGCGACCTTTAGTGGTTTTTTGGACATGTGAATGAGCCTCCCTTAAATGTTTAAACTATTTTTAAAATGTAATTTTTCTAAGTGCTGCATCTACCGCTTCATCAATCACAATGCCGCTGCTATCCATCGCACTCATTACTGCTCCAATAACCGGATCGACCGTCAATCTGACTGTCTGCGCTTGCGGCGAAACCGCTACAACAGCTTCACTGATTGCATCGACCATATGTGTAGAGCCGCCTCGCGACATTACGCTACCAGCAAGGACAACATCGAATTTTTCTTTTTCCATGCCTAGCCGCTTAATCAACGCATTTACAGAGTTCGCATGCTCACGCCCAGCTTCCTCCAAAAGACGGATGGCTACAGCATCCCCGAGAGCAGCGGCCTCAAACATCACTTTAGCAAGCTCATGTGACGGACGTTTGCCGTTGTCCAGCGCGTCATCGTACATCTCTTGAATCGTATGATAGCCAAGCCGCTGGGGAACCATTTCACTAAGAAGTGTCGCTTGCTCTCTGCCTTCCCAAGCACGAATCGCACTGCGGAAAGCGTGAATTGCCAGATCCGTGCCCGAACCATGTCCATCCCCGAATAAATAACCAAAGCCGCCATATTGCAGCTCTTCCCCTTGAGGGTTGCGAGCAGCAGCGTTAAGGCCAGTTCCGCTAAGAATGACCGCTCCGTAAGATCGGTTCGTCCCCGCACGCATACCAATCATGGTGTCGCATGCAATCGCATGATTTTTATAGTCAAGTGAAGCAATCATCGGTCTTAAAATTGCATAATCAGGCTCACGATCTGCTCCTGCAAGTCCGAAATAGGCAAATGTCACCTGATCCTTCGTCACGCCAGCATCCTGAAGCGCTTGCTGACAAGCATGATCTATGCTGTTTTTTGCTGCTTCAAAAGCGGTTTGGTGATTTCCATTTCCGCCAAGGCCTCTGCCAAGTACACGACCTGTCTCATCTACGAGCAGAGCATGTGTCTTGCTGCCTCCTGCATCTATACCAAGGAAAATAATATCGCTCACACTCCTTATTTGTACTTTCTTCTATTTTAAAATAAAAAACATCGTTCTTCTAATGAAAAAGAACGATGTTATAATACTATCTTACTGTCTTTTAGGATCGCAGCTCGGATGGGAGCTTCCCTACGTGCTGCTTGAACAGCCGATTGAAATTAGATAAATTGCGAAATCCGCATTCAGCTGCCACTTCAATAATCTTTTTGTCTGTGGATTCAAGAAGATAAGCCGCCTGTGACAGCCGCATCTGTATCAAATAATCCATGGGCGAGGTCCCAACAACCTGCACAAACAACGTGCTGAACCGAGAGGGACTTAAGTGCGCGGCCTCTGCGAGCTCGCCAAGCGTCCATGGGTATGATATATCAGCCTCGATGTCATTCAGCACGCCTCGAATCGTTTCCATACCACGCACATGCTGCGCTCCCGTTTCATTATTTTTTGCAAAATAGCGATTGACGAATGCAAGCAATTGAATAAGCTTCGCCCGCACCACCACTTCAAAATGCGGCTCCTTCAGCTCAAACTCAGCAGACATGTCTTTAATAATGCCGCCAAGCTCTCCCAGCTTCGGATGCTCTCGATCAAGCACATTATCAAATCTTAACCCAATATCCCGAAATGGAATAAGCAGCTCCGCATCGTAGCGCTGCTCTAAAGCAAGGTAAGACGAATCAAACATAATAATGCTCATGACCAGCTCCTCTGACTCAAACGCACGGTGCAAATCATTGGAATGAATAAGTACGATGTCTCCTTGCTGGAAGTCATAACGGCTCCCGTTGATCAGATAGTAGCCGCTCCCCTTCTGTATGTAGTTAATTTCGAGCGCTTTATGCCAATGCAGTCTTTGAAAGGTCGGGGAAACCCCTACAGATTGCGAAATCGTAATGGGAAAAGCCAGCGGCAGCTCAATCCGATCTTCGCTGATTGAAGGATATAGGTTCATTTGATTTATTCTCCTTAAAGTTTTGCGAATGCAAAACTACTTCGTAAGCATGGGCTTAGGTTCGCGAATGCAAATCTACTCCGTAAAACGAGGTTGGATTTACTATTGTTCTCATCAAAGATTATAGCAGAAATCAGCGTCTTGACGACATCTGTAAGCATTTGGTATTATGTAACCATCGGTTAGTAACCAGTGGTTACTAAAGTGAAAAGGAGTGAATGATCATCGCTACTAAAAAAGAATTACGCGCAGAGGAAACAAAACGCGCCATCATCGCCGCAGCTGAGAAGCTGTTCGGAGAACGCGGATACGATTCCGTTTCAATAAGAGAAATTGCAAAGGAAGCCGGCTGCTCTCATACTACGATCTATATTTATTTTCAAGATAAAGAAGCATTGCTTCATGCCTTATCTATGCAGCCCTTACAGCTGTTGAAGGGTGAATTGGACACACTTGCAAAAGACGCCTTCCTATCCGCTGACGAGAAGCTTAAGCGAATGAATGATTTGTTTATTCGGTTCTGCTTAAACAACAGAAGCATGTACGCTATATTTTTTGAAGTTAAATCCTCCCGTGTCGATGAACTGGAGCCTGAGCTAGAAATCAATCGTGTGCGCAATCAGATGTTCAACGTTATCGTCCAGCTTTTGAAAACAAATCTTAATTTGCCTGAAGGCGAGCAGCTCCTAAGCTGTTCACGCATTTATTTCTATATGCTGCGCGGGATTGTTGGCACCTATACGCATTCGGAAGAGAGTGTGGACGCCATTTTCAGCCGACTCTCCACTACCTTTGATCATGCCTTTGAAGCACTCCTTATTGGATTCGACAAGCAGATAAACGAAAGAAGGATTGATACATGACTTTTTTATTGTTTCTCTTTCTATTTATCGTCGTATGCGGCTGGCTTGATGCACGAATTGAACGAAAGGTGGCGAAGTAAATGCTGGCTGGACATTTTGGACTTGCGGCCATTGTAAAAGCGATGGAGCCCAAGGTACCTTTGTGGGTTTTGATGGCAAGCACGCAGCTTCTCGATATCGCGTTTATCCCGCTTCTGCTCACTGGGGCAGAATCTATTGATAAAATAGGCGACGGAGGTTATGGTGAAGCTGTTATCCATGCTGACTATACGCATTCTCTGGCTGGAGCTTTGCTAATAGCGATTGTTGCTGCTTTAATTTCATATCGGATATGGAATAAGCGAAGTGCAGCCATCATTGGCTCACTGGTCTTCAGCCATTGGTTGATTGACCTGCTCGTACATCGCAGCGACATGCCGCTCTTGCCGGGAAATTTCGGCGATTTTCCTCTACTTGGCTTCGGACTGTGGAAACTGCCGGCAATTAGCGCCATATTAGAGCTGTCCCTAGTACTATCGGGTGCCTGCCTATATATTTGGTCCATTAAGAAACGAACGGCAAAACAAAACCATGCTGACTCCTCTGCCCCTGTACCATCGAAACGAACCTATGGTGCAGGCTGGATCATGGCGGTATTCCTAATCCTGACATTTGCAGCCGATTATTTCTCACTCTAAGACACAGCTCATACAAAGCCCAAAACCTTCGCGAATCAGCCAGCAGGCTGATACGAGAGTTTTGGGCTTTTTTCGTTATTTAAAATAGCGTTCATTTACACGATTATTTTTCTTGACAAAGTATTCCATTCGAGATACATTACATATATCAAATAGATATATCAAATTGATACATTAAGGAGAACGACAATGATTGAGCTAGTTACTTTAGGAATGCTGATGCAAGGGAAAATGAGCGGATATGATATTAAAAAAATAACAGAGCAATCGATCGGAATCTTTTACAAAATGAGCTATGGAAGCCTATACCCCGGACTTAAGCGTCTAGTGGAAAGTGCATACGTGATGGAAGAAGAAACAAATGACAGCAAAAACAAAAAGATGTACAGCATCACAAGCGAAGGGCAGAAGCATTTTATGCAGTGGCTAAGAGAACCCCTTCAATCGAACAAACGCGAGTATCTCATTAAAATCTTCTTTTACGATTACCTTGATGAGCCTACGAAAAAACAAAACTTAATGGCGTATCAACAAAACATCGCGCGCAACATTGCTCAAATGGAGGCTGTTCAGTCCATCGTGTCCAAGGAGCTGGAGCAGCTCGAAGATAAAAACGCTTATTATTACCGAGTATCTGTCATGCATTACGGCTTGCATTTTTTTAAGATGGAAAATGAATTTTTAAAAAAAATAATCGAAAAAGAGGAATTCTAAATGATTACAACGGTCAGCTTTACAGTAAAAAGGCCTATTGTTGCGCTTATTCTAATCGAGCTTATGCTGATGATTTTTGTAGCCGGCGGCAGCGCCTATGTATCGATTGCTGAACTTACGCATCCACTCGCTCCATTTCTAGGCTTTATTCCGATAGCATTATTTCTAGTGATCTATATGACGTTAAAAAAACGGTGGAGCACCTTTTATTTCAGCGGTGTTTCCAAGCTTACAAAGCAGCAATGGCTTGAATATCTTCCTCTGCTGCTCGTCTTAATCGTCTTATTGATCGCCAACAAAGGCTTTCAACCCGCTTCCTTCTCGTTTTTCGCTTATATGCTGCTGTCGCAGCTGTTCTTAGTCGGATTTGTAGAGGAAACATTGTTCCGGGGAATGATGCTGCGGATTCTAATGCCAAAAGGAAAAATGACAGCTGTCATCGTCTCCAGTGCGTTGTTTGGTGTCACACACGCTTTGCAGGCGCTTGGCGGCCAATCGATAGAGGATACTCTTTTGCAAATTGGATATGCGTTTATAGTGGGCTTTGTATTGGCGATGCTGGTCGTTCGGAACCGCGCCATTCTGCTCACAATCCTCTTCCACGGCTTGCACAACTTTCTAAACTTCACAGGCAATGATCCAGACACACATCTATACGACTATCTCGTCATCGCTATTCTTGCCGTTCAATTAATTTGGCTGCTTTCTTCCTCCAAAAAAAATTCGATTAACACAAACACCATTTACACCTAATATGAAGCGCTACGTGAAGAAGAAAAGCACCAACCAACCGAATGATGGTGCTTGAACTTCATTTTATTGAATTAGCAATGTCCACTAAAACATCAGCTGTTACCTTATCCTCTACACGCTTATCAATCGACAATATATATTGCCAACCATTTTTTTCAAAACGCAATACATCAAACGCAGGAGGTCTATCACCTAATGTTGGTGTCGTACCGTAAACAGCTTTCTCTCCATTCTCTAACTCATATATGCGGATAACATTGCTTTTGCGTGGAAATCCTTTTCGGTGTCCCGAAGGATTCACCCATACCATGTAATGATTATTTGAACCTTGAAGCTCATTAAGGTACTCGATTTCAAAATAGTCGTTTACACCACCAAGTTGATTACATCTTGCCAAATGGTGAGTAAACGGAATCGGCGGCAACTTAAAAGGCAATTTAATCTTTTTTCTGAAGTGAAGATTACATTCACTTAATGCATCTTCAACTGTTTTATAGCCACCATATTCAAAATACATCTTTTCAAAAGGCACACGCTCGTCACTTGATGGCTTTTCGTTATAGGCATATGTAGTTGATCCAATCATGAAAGTGAAAACAAATATAAACAAGCTAATCCTCTTTATCATCGTATACCACCTTGTAATCTTTTTATCATGTAGCCTTCCCCAAGATCACAATGTCTAACTACTCGTTTCTACAACAACATCTATGCGTGGGCTTCCTAGACGCACTCATTAGCATGAAAAAAGCACCAACTAAGTACATTTCAAATTAGTTCTTTGATTTTGATCAAACAAAAAAAACTCCCTTCTATTTGCTGAATAACACAAATAAAAGAGAGTTTTTTTTGTAATCAATTAATTCCAATCTATTCCCACTCAATAGTTGCAGGTGGTTTCGAAGTTACGTCGTAGACGATACGGTTAACGTTGTCTACTTCATTAACGATACGTACGGAGATTTTCTCAAGCACATCCCAAGGGATACGTGCCCAGTCTGCTGTCATTCCGTCGATTGAAGTTACAGCGCGGATACCAACTGTGTACGAATACGTACGAGCATCGCCCATAACGCCTACGCTCTTCATGTTTGGAAGCGCAGTGAAGTACTGCCAAATTTCACGGTCAAGACCGGCTTTTGCAATTTCATCACGAAGAATCGCATCCGACTCACGAACGATATGAAGCTTGTCCTCTGTTACTTCGCCTAGGACACGAATCGCAAGACCCGGACCTGGGAATGGCTGACGCCATACGATAGCTTCTGGAAGACCACATTCTTCGCCGACTTTACGAACCTCATCCTTGAATAGCGCTTTAAGAGGCTCGATAAGTTTAAACTTAATGTCCTCAGGCAAACCGCCGACATTGTGGTGAGATTTAATCGTTTGAGCTGTAGCTGTACCGCTCTCCACGATGTCTGTGTAAAGTGTACCTTGTGCCAAAAATTCAAAGTCATCCAGCTTGTCCGACTCTTCTTGGAACACATAAATAAATTCATTGCCGATAATTTTACGTTTTTGCTCTGGATCTTCTACGCCCTTCAGCTTGCCAAGGAAACGCTCTTGCGCGTCGATTTTGAGCACTTTCATATCGAATTTGCCTACGAATGTTTCCATAACGCCTTCAGCTTCACCTTTACGGAGCATGCCGTGGTCGATAAACATACAAGTAAGCTGATCGCCGATCGCTTTGTGAAGAAGTATAGCTACAACAGAAGAATCTACGCCGCCGGAAAGCGCGCATAGTACTTTTTTGTCGCCAACTTCATTACGAATATCACGAATAGCATCTTCAATGAACGATTCCATCGTCCATGTGCCATCACAATCACAAACATTGTAAAGAAAGTTGCGAATCATTTCATTACCGAATTCAGAGTGACGAACCTCTGGGTGGAATTGAACGGCAAAGAATCCGCGGTCTGGATTGCTCATCGCTGCAACAGGAGCATGATCCGTACTTGCATCTACTTTGAAGCCTTCAGGCAGCTCAACTACGTGGTCGCCGTGGCTCATCCAAACCGTTTGAACTTTATCTAAGCCAAAGCCGATTTGCGAACCTTCCACAAATTCCACTTCTGCTTTTCCGTATTCGCGTTTGCCAGCGCGCTCAACCTTACCATTAAGCTGATGCGACATCAGCTGCATACCGTAGCAAATACCGAAAATCGGAATGTTCAAATCATAAATCGCAGGGTCAACCATTGGTGAATTCTCTTCATAAACGCTTGCCGGTCCTCCCGAGAATACGATACCCTTCGGCTGTAGTTCACGGATCCGTTCTACCGACGTGTTATACGGCAATAGCTCGCTATATACGCCCAAATCACGAATACGGCGTGCAATAAGTTGGTTATATTGTCCTCCAAAATCGAGTACAACGATGATTTCATTTTGCTTAGTCATTACCGAGCCTCCCTCAAATTATGTAGTAATTATATATAAGGCTGTTTAAGCGAGTCAAGGCAAAGCGGAGTGACAATTCATTGAAGTAAAAATGTAACCGCTTATCTGCTTGAATATAGGCTTATAAATAGAATGTTATTTAATGTGCCAAGTCATACGGAATAGTTGAAAAAAATATGAGTAGCTGCAGACTACTGCTTCATTTCATCCACCCTTTTTCATGCGGATGCCTAAGTTAAGGGCAGATTTTATAGTAAAAACGCTTGATATTCTGCAACTATGCTTATTACGACAGTTACAACAGCTGCTTGAGAAAATAACGGGAAAAGCTCCTGTTAAAATGTCTCATAATGAGCTTTTCAGCGAATTAACAGAAAAAACTCCCGTTAATTCTTGAGAAATAGCCATCATCAGCTAAATCATCAACAATTAACGGGAGAAATTCCTCCTATTGCAATAAAAGCTCAAAAGTACACCATATTAACGGTGGTTTCTCCAGCTAAACTGCGTTTCATGTTTCGTTATATAAATCGACTTACAGCTGGAGCCAAAATGTATCATCGTCTCCTGCAACTATTTAGGAGCCTTGACTGGAATGTCGCTTCTCTTCTGCTTTTGCAGCTTATCCGCGGAGTGCTTCTTCACTTTCTGAATGGGCTGCTTGTCCAGCACCCGCAGAACTGTCCGCAGTGCAGAAGGAGTAGGTGCACCCGGCCAAGGACCAGGCGCAGCAAAATGTGCTTCCTCAAGCCAGCTTGTAAGCTGGCGCAGCGCATCCTGCTGCTCCGCACCGAGCGTCGGCTCAGCGGCGCTCGCATATTCACGCGCCGTTTGCCCCGGCGCCTGCACGCCGAAACGGCGCTGCAGCAGCGGCGCTAACGCGCTGCTCACTGCAATGAAGCTCGCGCGAATCCGCCCATCGGCGTCGCGCGGCGTTTTTCCACTGCGCGGCGCCATATCCTCCGCCGCGCCGCCAGTGCCAGTGCGCCAGCGCGCGACCGCCGCTGGCGCTGCATCCATGTCCGTCACAGATTCATGTGACGGATAGGGCGCGGCTGCGCCGGCGAGCTTCGCGATGCCGGCGTGAGCCGCGCCATAGCGGCGCAGCGCCAGCGAGAGGCGAAGCCGCTGGTGCTGTGCCGCAGCAATGGCCGCGGCCGCAAGCGCTAGCGCGGCCGCGCATGCGGTAACTACAGCGGCGGGCGATGCCGCCGCTGCGCTCTTGGCGGCGCTTTGCGCCGCATGCACGAGGGCGTCTGCTCCTCGTGCAATGGCTTCTGCCGCCGCCTCGAATGAAGCAGCGAGCCGCGATAAGCTGGACTCGCTAAGACCACTTGCTCCGGTTGCTGCTGTTCCTGCTGCACCCATCGCAGGAGCAGCAAGCTGTCCGTCCACAGAACCGACGGATGCGATAGTCGATACATCGCTGAATCCCGGCGTCGGATCAAAGGGTACCCAGCCTGCGCCTGGGAAATATACTTCAACCCAAGCATGCGCATCTGAGCTTTTAACCTCATAATCCACCAGCTTCAAACTATTTTCAGTGGTTTGCCCAGCACTGCTGCTTCCCGCGCTTAGCCCTTCCCTATTCAAACCTTCTGTACTCGAATTAAGCGTTCCTTGCTTCCCGCTATCATTACTTCCGCCGCTCTTATTTAGCGCTCCTTGAGCTCCGCTATCATGACTCCCACTACTCAGCTGTTCATTCTTCATACTTCCTGTACTCGTATCTATCGTTCCTTGCGACCCGCTATCATTACTTCCACTGCTCGTACTCAGCGAGCCTATCTCCGCGCTCTCCCCTACTGGAGTGCCTGAAGTAAAGCCTTTCACCCACCTAGCGGGTATTCCTTGCGAACGAAGCAATACGACCATGGCTGTGGAGAAATGCACACAATAGCCCTGCCGCTGCTCGAAGAGGAAATGATCGACGAAGTCGCTTCCTTCCGGCGGAACTGTACTGTCCTCCAATGAGTAGGTATAGCTCGCTTTCAAAAAGTCCTCGATCGCCTTCACCTGATCGTAGCGGCTCGTAACTCCGCCGCCCGCAACCTCAGCAGCTAATGCAGTTACGCGGCTTGGCAGACTACTGGGCAGCTGCAAATAAGGCTCAAGCTCCGCAGCACTTTCTACTGTTGCCGCCTGTGCTGCATCACCTGACGATAAATTATCGTCAGCGGTACTGCTCAAAGCGCGCAATTGTGCTTCATCCGTTATGGAGAGCACACTCTCTATAGTATATTTCTCAATCTTCGCCGTATCCGATTGTGCGTATAAAGAACCTTTATCCGCGTTGTATACGTAACTTCCAAGCTTCCTGCGTGGATCAGCTGCAACAAGCTCTGTCACATTGCCAAAGTGGCCTGATGCAAAGAGCGGCATCCCCGCTGTCGGCTTAGACCAAACTACAGTTTGCCGAATGAGCGGACCCAGCTGCTTATTCCCAGCTTCTGCTGCCGCCTCAGTGGAGGCTGCTGCATCGGAGCCTCGTATAGGAAGCAAAACAGAGCTGCCCGCGGTATCAATCCAGCCCCGGCCGTCGTACACCTGCTTTGACTCCCCGCGCCAGTATGCTTTTTCAGTGGAGCTGCCTGTAAATAACACGCTGTTATCCTTTTGTACAGGTGCTCCCAGCACGCCGTCATCAAAGCCATAACCCGTAAATGCACTGCCTAATCGTTCAAATCCAGTTTGCCCCATTACATGGATAGAGCCTTGCTGATTACCCATAGACTGAATGGTTTGCTCTAAACGATCATTAAGAGAGGCAGTCCAGCTAGCAGGCGGCATCGTTTCACCTTTCCCGCCTGCAAACAAAAGACCGCAGCCAAGTATCGTAAGTACAACAAAAACGGAGCTTGATAACCAGCGCATATCAAGACCTCTAAGCTTGCCGGCACCTGTATTAATCATTCGCTTAACACGCGGTACAGAGACAATGGCACCTAGCAGGAGCCCTTCTGCCACGGTTCGCATTAAGCCTCCCATTACATCCATACCCAGCCAGACATGCAGCGTAATCAAATAAACTAGCGTGAAACATGCGATGCCAAGAGCGGTCTGCCGCATCCATAATAAAGCCTGCAATGCAGGTGCAAGCATCGCCCAGCCTATAAACAGCAGCAAAGTCCGAAGTTCTCCGGACATTGACCACAGCCCATTTTCTATAATCAGAACGAAATGGTCTCTCAACATGCCTGGAAACGCAAGCAGCCATTGCAAACTGCTTTGATCAGCGCTTTTATAAATCCACATGAGACTTAATATGCACAACAAAGCATTCATAATGAACGAAAATGCAATCGGCAAACGAAACAGCCCTGCCAGCAGCACCACACCAATAACAAAAATTAGCGGGGCAGGATTATAAATAGCCGACCACTCACCTGCATTCACCCAAGGCAGCAGCCATTCCGATAGCAGTCCGAACAGCAGCAATGTTGTGATCAATCGGTATTCAAACGATTCCTCAGCCGCTTCGCCACGCAGTAAATTATGCTCAGCTTTCAGAGGTTTATCGCTCCTCCCTACTACATCGCTTTTAAGCAAGCTCATGATTGTCGCCTCCTTCCTCGGCGTAAGGGAGCGCGTTCATACTCGAAGGGACATGCAGCCACGTCACTTTGACGCCGCCGCTTTCCAACCATTTTTGTTGTTCGCGCATAGCGAAGGTAGGTACATTGCTGCGCGTAATAATAAATAGTTCCAGCCTGCAGCCGTGCTCGCCTGCGATTCCGGCAAGCTCTCCCCAGCTCCGGCCGCCTCTCCAATCCGCAGTAAATACAAGTATCGTACTGCCGCGTGCTTGCAGGTTTGATTCCTCGGCGAGTCTCCCAGCGAGAGAGCCCTTTCCATCTGCGCGAAGCAATGCCATGGCATGCAGCATCTCTGATAAATCAGACTGTGTTCCTCCATCAACAGATGATTGCATGACAGGAGAACCTTGTCCAAGCAGCAGTGTCACAGCGTGGCCGAGTGAAGCAGACTGTGCTAGTGCAAGCGAAGCCCAGCCTACACAAGCATCAAACAACCGATCGTCCTGCCCATAAGCCGAAGCAAGCGTATCGACAGCAATAACTGTTTTGGCTGGCCGCTCTAAAGGATGGATTTTGGTCTGTAAGCCGCGCCCTTTAGCTGCACTTCGCCAATCCAGATGACGCAGTGAATCTCCTTCACGATATGGACGGCTGTCTGGTCCAAGTCCCGCCGCACTCACCGCCGCTTTGATTTCCTCCCGACCCGCATCTCCTAGGTGATCCGTACTTGGATCAGCTGTCAAAGATTGCACAGCATATAATGCTGTGCCTCTTGCACGTTCCGCTATATGTACCTGCTCGGCATGGGGCAGTCCTGGCAGCACTACAAATTCTCCTGCGGTATATAAACGTTTATGGATCGCTGACAAGCCGAGCCAGTCTCCCACTGTAATCGATATAGGCTCGAAGGGATAACGCCCGCGCCGTAAGTTATGAAGAGTATATCGGTAGGTCATCACTTGGCGGAACATTGGCATAAGCACCGTGCGCACGCTTATTTTCGTGTTTTCTGATGAGCTTTCATTACTCGTCTCATCAGAAATAGCTATCCATACAATAGGTATGAGCAAAGAACGCTTTATTCTCAGGCTAATTTCGAGCTGCCCGCCTTCTCTCGTCATTTCTTGCGGCATCATCCTCATTGCAGTTAATCCCTTGGCAGCCATAATAGGCGCAAGCCCGCTAATGATTATAATCATGCTGAATACGGACAGCATAAACCACTCTACTGCACCACCTCGCATTATTACAGCTGCCAAGCTGCTTGCCCAGCCCGCCGTAATGATACACCAAGCGATCCATCTCGTACGATAAGGATAAGCTAGTTGATCCCATTCCTTGTTTACAAGGACAGCTTCTTTTACTTGTACCGTCGCTGCTCTTTGCCCACTCCTATCAAGCGGAGCTTCGCTGTCGCCCTCTTGAGTATATGTCGTCGTATCAACAGCCTCATTCTCCGGCGTTCCGCCTTCCAATAATTCATCTTGAAAAGGTGCATTCATCGGCGCTTCCCGCTTCCTACCGCAGCAGGCATCGGACATTCACGTATCGTCCGTCTCATAACTGCAGCTGCATCAGCACCAGCCGCAGTCGCGTTAAAACGCAAAGACAAACGATGTGGAAGCACAGCATCAGCTGTCGCCAGCAAGTCATCTGGTATCGCAAATCCGCGTCCTTCCATATACGCATTCGCCTGTGATGCCCGCAGCCAGTCGCGCAGTGCGCGTGGGCTTAAGCCCAGCACAACCTCAGGCGCACGCCTTGTCGCATCGGCTACTTGCACCATATATTCAAGCAGTGCCGGATGCATGTGAGTCTGCCTTGCCTCAGCCTGCATTTGCAGCCATTCCTCCGTAGCAATGACAGGACGAAGCCGTTCGGGTTCAATTCGATTGCCATTCGCGTATTGCTCGAGCATCCGCTTCTCTTCCGATGAGCCGGGATAACCAATCGTCAGCTTCATCATAAACCGATCCAATTGTGCTTCCGGCAGCGTGTTTGTCCCCTCGAAGCTAAGTGGGTTTTGTGTAGCTATGAGCATAAAAGGAACCGGCAGCTTGCGGGTTTTCCCCTCTACCGTCACTCGTCTTTCCTCCATAGCCTCCAAGAGCGCAGACTGCGTGCGCGGCGACGTTCTGTTAATCTCATCAGCAAGCACCACATTGCCCATAATCGGTCCAGGCCGATAGACAAGTTCACTCGTCCGTGCATCAAGCACGACTCCGCCAACAATATCAGCCGGAAGCATGTCGGACGTAAACTGTATTCGTTTAAAATCTCCACCGACCGCTCTAGCAAACGCCTGAGCGAGCAGTGTCTTGCCAACACCCGGCACATCCTCTAGCAAAACATGTCCGCCAGCCAGAAGTGCAGTTAGCGTATTTCGAATGACCTGCTGCTTACCTAGCAATACACTCTCTACCTTTACTAGCAATCGATGCAGCAGCACCTGTGGTGCTTCCGGCCAATGACTATAACTTTCCTCTTTAGCATCCTCAGAAAATTGGGGAGAAATCATCGTATAAATCGCCTCCTGAAAAATAAATCTATCTATTTTTCAGTGTCCCCAGCTTTCTCTCACTTTAGACCTGCTAGAAACCTTTCTATTACTCCGTTATCCAAATTTCCCGATCGGTATCGTTGTACACATATCTTGTTATCGCAATTCCAAGTTTTTGCAGCGTCTCACGCACTGGAACCACGATCTGCTTCTTGTGCTCATCCATCACAGGTTTCTCCTTGCCGGATTTCGGCTGTACCTGGTTTGTACTTACGTACGATTCTATGGAATCAGTATTCAGCTCAAGTTCCGTGCTGTCTTCAATCCATTCCACAAGCTTTTGCAGCGACACTTCGATGGCGCCGTTTTTTATTCCGTATTCGCTAGACGCCAGCACGAGACTTTTCTCGCCACGATGCAAAATTAAGTTTGGAACCTGCTTCTTTGTTTGGGCAGACAGGCTGCTTTGACCTAGCTTCTCCGAAAACAAAGTGAGCTTATCCACTTCCTGCTGCGTGACCTGCTTTCTGCTCCACTTGAGTTTGCTTGCCACCCTAAACTGAATAGGTTCAACCTGATCCGTCAGCTTAGCAAATGTGTACCCTTTATCTTTGTAATATTTAATGATGGACGGCAATGCCTTAACAGACTCTGCATGCCCTGCACTGTCATGAAGCAAAACATTCAGCTTGCTTGCAATCTTTGAGCCTTTAATCGTCGTCATAATCTCGGAGGCTGGCACGCCCTGCCGCTTTGAATCTCCACTGTCTACATTCCAGTCATGCACCTGATAACCTGCCGCTTTCATCGCATCAAAGTATCCCTGATCAAAATTGCTATATGTGCCGCCCGGCGCGCGAACTAAGGTGGTTCTAACCCCAGTTGTACGATAGATAGCTTCATCCGTTTTCATCACCTGATCAGCAAATTCAGCAAAACTTCCGTATAAATGATCATATTTATGGTCGAACGTATGATTGCCAATTCCATGTCCTTCCTTCACGATCCGTTTAACTAATTCCGGCTGCTTCAGCACATGTTCACCAAGCACAAAAAAAGTTGCCGTTATCCCTTCCCGCTTCAAAATATCCAGCACCTGTTCTGTATTCTTACTAGGTCCGTCATCGAATGTTAAATACAAAATCTTTTGATCTGATCCTAGTGAATTTGCTTTAACTCTATCATTTTGCGATGAAGCAGCAGCTGACGACTTGCCTTGCTCCAGCTTTTTCCTGGTATCGTAAGATGCCTGCACCGTTAGAAGCGGCATCGCCTCATAATTTGTAACCGCAGCAGCGGCACTTGCCTGTACGATCTTCTGATCACTTGCAGCATCGTCTTTATTCACTCCAAAACCGTCAGGCTTAAACAAACCAAAACAAACAACTAGTATACAAATCGCTACCCGCCACATCCGCTGCATTCACGCTGCCACCCTTCTCTACCTATGAATAATAAACTGAGTCATTCTGATAGATTATATGAACAGTTGAACTGGTAAATGACTATGCTAGTCAATTTCAAATGTCAGCTTCGAATAAAACATGAAGACAGCAATGCGCAACTTATTGTGGTGCATTCGCGTCTTCATTGCATATATATTCCATTTAATTGAAATTTAGGAGAGTGATTGTAATGAAATGGAGCATTGCAGCCGTTATTTTGGTATTTGCACTCCTGCTGCCAACCTCTGTCAGTGCGGCATCTCAGGCAAGCTATGAGTTTAATTGGGATTCCGGCATTCGCTCATATGGAGGAGCACTCGTAAAAAATGGCGTTACATTCGTATCAATGGATAGTGTCGGAGGCGGAGCGGGGCTTGAAGTGAAATGGGATAAAGCGGGCAAGCGGGCTCAATATGACGGTTGGAATAAATCGATTGCGGTGCGTCTAGGCAGCAAAACAGGCGTACTCGATGGAAAGATGGTTAAGCTCGAAAGCGCACCATTTTTGTATGAGAAAAATGTTTATTTGCCTATCCGATTCGTTGTTGGTGCATTGGGTGGGGATCATGTTACGTGGGACGCCAAGAGTAAGACGATAAAGGCTGATCATCTAAAAACGTTCAAGCAATATATCTACTCATACGATGGATCAACTTACACCGTTGAGCCTAAGAAAGGCATTGTCTACGTCACAGACGGCAAGGGTGTGAGGCGAGAGCTCGCAAAGCTAGGTGAATCCATACATGATTATTTGACCTTTAAATTTCAAAAAACACCGGGTGGATTGCTCATACTTAACCTAGAAGATAACTATGGTGAACCGCATCTTCACAATCAGCTATTCACGCTCGTCATGAAAGGCGGCAAAGTCATCCAGCAGTCCAGCGTTTATTATTTCCGTCGATTGGAGCAAAATGTGACTCAAGCAGACGGCCAATTGCTGCTGAATGATGGCAAAACTTTGCGCCTGATCAAAGACGGCACCGGAGAAGTCATTGAAACGATTGATTTGGTTAGCCTAGGCGGAGAGGATGACAATTATTTTATTGAGTATTTTGACAAGGATGTCTTTCTGTTGCGCGCAAATAAAAACGGCATTTTAAAACTTGTGAATAGAGATGGCATGACTACTACAGTGCTTTACAAGGAATTATTAGGAGCTAAGCAGCAAGAATATGTAGAAACAAATGATCTTCCTTATCTTGGCGATTACCTCAAGTTCATCAAACGTGAAGGCGTTATTTTGTATTTCAAAAATGGTTTCCCGTATGACAAGGATAATCAAACCTATAGTTTAAGCCTTTCGTAATAAGAAGGAGCTTGTCGGCAGAGATTCGGTATAAAAGCATTGACTAACAATAGCAGTGATGCACAAAACATAAAAAGCTGAGCAGCGATTACTCACATGCTCAGCTTTTTTATCATATTAATTAAAGTACGGCCTGCTTAAAATGCAGCAACAATCGCGCCTTTGTAGGTCTCATCAATAAATTTCTTCACTTCAGGTGAACGAAGCGCCGCAGCGAGTTTCTGTATCGCTTCGGAATCCTTATTGTCTGGACGCGCAACAAGAATATTCACATAAGGTGAGTCATTTCCTTCAATGAAAAGTGCATCTTCTGTAGGAACTAGATCGGCCTCCAGCGCGTAATTCGTGTTGATCATAGCAAGGTCAACCTCACCTAAGACACGCGGCAATGTCGCTGCTTCTACTTCTCTAATATCAAGCTTCTTCGGGTTAGCGACAATGTCTGATACAGTTCCGCTAACGCCTACGCCATCCTTCAGAGTAATCAGTCCATTTGAAGCCATAAGGGCAAGTGCACGTCCGCCATTCGATGGATCATTCGGAATTACCACTTTTGCGCCATCCTTCAGCTCATCGATTTTTTTAATCTTTTTCGAATAAGCGCCAAACGGCTCAATATGAACAGCAGCTACATTTACAAGATCATAACCTTTGTCTTTGTTGAACTGATCCAAATAAGGTGTATGCTGAAAAAAGTTAGCATCAATATTTTTTTCATAAAGCTGTGTATTCGGTTGGATGTAGTCATTGAACTCGATAATTTCGAGATCCACGCCCTGCTCCTTGAGCATTGGCTTTACAAATTCAAGCAGCTTCGCATGTGGAACAGGAGAAGCGCCAACCTTCAGCTTAACCGCTCCAGGCGTTTCTGTTCCTTGGTTAGCATTTGATCCTGCTGAGTTGTCATCGGTATTTTTGTTTTGTCCGCACGCTGCTAATGCAAACATCAGCATTAAAGTTACGATCATATAGCTTGTCTTTTTCATGTTCATTCCTCCATAGTTGTCAATTCATTCTGAGCTGCATTATGCATCTTATTATTTATTTTCTGCTGAAACGACGCACTAAGGAATCCCCGATCGTTTGCAGCACCTGTACGAGCACGATAAGAAGCGCGACGGTTACCAGCATCACATCGGTTTGGAAACGTTGATATCCGTAACGCAGTGCCAAGTCACCAAGTCCACCACCGCCGATTACACCCGACATCGCTGTATAAGAGACGAGTGTGACTGCCGTTATTGTAACCGCAGCTAGCAAACTTGGACTAGATTCACGGAGCAGCACGCGGCGTACGATATCCCACTTTGATGCACCCATTGCCTGAGCCGCTTCAATAACGCCGCGATCTACCTCACGCAGCGACGTTTCCACCAGCCTTGCAAAAAAAGGCGTTGCTGCTACGACAAGCGGCGGAATAGAGCCCTCTACGCCTAGCGTCGTACCCGTAATGATTTTTGTAAGCGGCATGATCAATATCATCAATATAACGAACGGAACCGAGCGCAGTACGTTGACGATAAATGAAAGGATGCCATACACAATAGGCTGCTGCAGAAGCTGCCGTTTTGAAGTTAGAAACAGGACGACGCCCATGATTAATCCGAAAATAATTGTAAACACGAGCGAGGCTGTCAACATATAGAGCGTATCCTTCGTAGCATCCCAAATTTCAGGAATACGTACGTTTTCGAAGCTCATCATATCGCATCCACCTCCAGCCCATCTCTACGTAAAACATCAATCACTTGATCAATCTCCGCGGCGCTGCCGATCAATTCCACAATAAGCTGACCATAAGGCGTGTGCTTCATACGCGAAACGGTTCCTTGCAAAATCGCAAATTGAACAGACGTTGGCTTCACCGCATTATACAAAATAGGCTCGTAAGTCAACTCGCCAATATAAGTCATGCGAAGCAGGCGCCCTGAGCGGCCTCGCAGCAATTGTCCATTCACGGCGCTATCCGATGCTTGGTCAACAAAGTCGCGGGTAACCGGATGCTCCGGCTTTAAAAATACATGCAGCACATCGCCTATTTCAACGATTTCTCCATCATCAATAACAGCGACACGATCACATATCGAACGTATTACGTTCATTTCATGCGTTATAAGTAAAATTGTAATTCCTAGCTTCTCATTAATGTCGAGCAGCAATGATAATATCGAGTTCGTTGTCTGCGGATCTAATGCCGATGTCGCTTCATCGCAGAGCAATACATCCGGATTGTTTGCGAGCGCTCTCGCGATACCAACACGCTGCTTCTGGCCTCCCGAAAGTTGAGAAGGATATTTATCTGCATGACCTTCAAGCGAAACGAGCTTCAGCAGCTCATCCACACGCTTATTCACCTCTGCCTTTGAAAGCTTGGCGAGAACAAGCGGGAATGCAATATTATCTCGTACCGTAGACATCGATAGCAGGTTGAAATGTTGAAAAATCATTCCGATACGCCTGCGATGCGCTTGCAGCTGTCTCTCTGGCAAGCCGGTAAGCTCCACATTCCCAACATTTACCGTTCCCGATGTTGGTTTTTCCAGCAAATTGACGCAGCGCAGCAGCGTGCTCTTCCCCGCGCCTGAATGACCGATAATTCCAAATATTTCACCTTTACTTACCGTCAAGCTAACGCCACGAACCGCTTCTACTGAAACCGACCCTACTCGATACGATTTTCTGATGTTGTTTAGCCTGATCAAATCTATAACCCCCTATCTAACAAGCAAGTCCATATTTTATAAATGTGACAGCATACTGTCAATGTCAAAATTATCTATTTTACTGTGCTTCATAATTTAACAGCTATATATTCATTTGAGAAAGCTTCCTCTATTGTTTCCCTGCTCCATCTTTTTACTCTTGCACTTGCAGCATAACCGCGGGAACTGTCTCAAAAATAGTAAAGAGCAAGCTCGCTGAAGCAAGAGCTTACTTAGAACAAAATCGTTATTTTTCTATTCTGTTATATGGATGCCTTCGCCAAAATACACTTAAGGGTTCAACGCTTCATCGCACAGACAGCGCATAACATCCCAAAACCATTTGGCTAACGAACTGTATCATGCCTATTATGCAGAAAACTGCTTTTTTGAAGCTTTAACGAATCTTATTAACGTTATCGCGTACTGTACAGGACTCCATGAGCTGTTTTGCTCGAAATAACGATTCTGGAGTTCGTTAGAAATTCAATCCATTATAAATAGATCAAATAAGAGCTGCTGGGTTCGTAAGCTATTTGTCCGATAAGTGGAGTGCATTACTGGCTGCGATTAGCTCAGAGACTCACTATCCMTAAGTTACATCAGGCAAAACAAAAATAGGATTGTCACAAAAGCAGATTAACTCTGTTTTTGCGACAACCCTAGCTAAAGCCATTATTTCAAAGTTACAAGCTGGTCTCTTTCGACATCAAACTTTCCGATCAGCTTTTGTGGATTTTCTTTAAATTTCATAACAGCCATCGTTTTTTCTGTCTTTTGCAGCGATGACCAGGATGAGTCCTCCAGTACAACAAATGCATCGACTTAAGCTCGGCCGCTCCCAATAATCAAATTCCCTTCATATTTGACTGAAATGGGATTCCCATTTCCATTAATCTTGTCTGACTCTTTTTTGGCAAACAATAAGCCTTCCCCATTTGGAACAGTCGACAAAGATTTAACCTTTTTGGTTTTGCCGTCAGCTTCCACTTCGGTTAGCAGTTCTTTTTTCAATAAGCCTTGAATCGTGGATTGCGACAAATACATTATTTTTTGTCCATCAGCAATTTCGATTTTTATTTCGTACACTTCTTTTGTTTCTAATTGCTCGGCATGTTTGGTTAATACATCATCGATCTGCTGTTTCTCTCCGTATACAATGACACCCTTAGCCTGCGGAAATATTTTTTCGATGATGCTGTCCTTGCCAACATATCCCGCGATTAGGATGACAGCGACAAGCGACAGCATTGCAATTAACAACTTTTTCATTTTTATTCCCCCATATATTTTGTGTGTATTCGATATTCTGCGATCAGCTGAGTTCAAGATATTGGAACAATTTGTTGACGCCTCCTTTACAAGTCCGTTTTCTATTTCCTATCGTATAAAAAATAGCGATTGCCAACCATCGATTAGGGTGACAATTCAGGTGACAAATTTGTAAGAGTCCAAAACAAAAAAAACAGGACGGAGCAGCTACTTCCTGCTCCGTCCTGTTTTCAATTATTTAGCAGCAGCCGGCTGCAAATCCTTTACGGCATCCAGAACCTGCTCTGCATGCCCCTTCACCCTTACTTTACGCCATTCCTGCACGAGCCTGCCCGCTTCATCGATGAGAAAAGTCGATCGGACAAGACCCATATACTCTCTGCCATAAAGCTTCTTTAATTGCCATACTCCATACAGCTCGCACACCTCATGCTCCACATCAGCTAATAACAGAAAAGGAAGCTCCTTCTTTTCAATAAAACGCTGATGAGACTTTACCGTATCTAGGCTAATCCCCAAAATAACAGTATTTCGTTTCAGCATTTCTGTGTTTGCATCTCGAAAATCACATGATTCCTGTATGCAAGCCGTCGTCATATCCTTTGGATAAAAGTAAAGGACAACATTTTTCCCGCGATAATCACTAAGTGAAACATCTTCTCCATTTGACGCCGGCAATACAAACTCCGGTGCCATATCTCCCACTTGAAGCTGTGTCATGATTAGTCCCCCATCATTTTTGCTGCACACCTATTCAATTAAAACCAAGCCGCTTAAGAGCCGGCTCCTCGGTATCGCTTTACGCCATGGTTCCATAACAACAGCCCTAGAGAGAACACGATAATTCCCATGACCGGAGTTAGGAGCGCGAGCTGTGAGAGATCATCCGACTTCTTCTCAAGAAAATAAGAAGCTGGGATGACGCCTACAAAAGCAAACGGCAGCAGCCATGTTAATACGAAGCGGATCATTTTGTTATAGATATTAACCGGGTAACGTCCATAATTTTGAATGTTGTACATCAATGGCACAATTCCAGTCGGTGCATCCGAATAAAAGGAAATGGCACTAAGTGCCGTGTAGAGCCCCGCATAAATCAGCACTGCGCCTAATATTAAGAGCATCAGTACAAAAAGATCAAGAATCTCGAAAGGCAAACCGAGCTGTGTCCAGCATAGCACCATAATAATAGCCCCAACGAAGGAACCAATTAAAGAAGGCGGATCTACATTTTCGAGGAGCACCTGATATAGGCTGTGTGCTGGGCGGGTTAGAACACGATCCATCTCGCCCTTCACAATATAACGCTCGCTGAAATTCCATATGCTGAAGAAGGTGCTGAACACGCCATATGGGATCATGAAGAAACCATAAACGAATACGACCTCTGCCTCAGACCAGCCGCCAAGCGACGGCGTGTGCTGGAACACGATCAGAATAAAGATGAGGTTCATCCCTTGGAACAATAAATCGGAAAGTACCTCAATCCAAAAGTCAGCACGATAAGTAAGACGCGTCTTCGCGTAGTTTTTAATGTACTCCAAAAATAATGATGCGTATCTCATATTTATTATCCCCCTTGCACGAACAACCGCTTGCGAGCGGCGCGCCACGTTAACCAGATTGGCACCAGCAGCCCAACAAACCAAAGCACTTGAATGCCAAACACCTGCAATATTTGATCGCTAGGCGTCCGCCCCGTGAAGACGGAGCTTGGCAAATACGTAATGGCCTGGAATGGCAGCCACTGCATAATAGCTGACAGCCAGCCTGGGAAAAACGCTATCGGCACAACTACGCCAGAAAACAAATCGACCATAACACGTTTCATCCGCATCATGCCTTCGTTATTTTCAACGAAAAATGCGAATAGGCCGGTCAAAATATTAATTTGCGAGTTGATAAGAAAGCTAAAGAACAGCATGACTAAATAAATTAGCCAGGTCATTGGATCTGTCGGTAATTTAACGGGAAATAGGAAACAAACGATAATCATCCCCGGCACCATGAAGAGCAGCATTCGGAACAAGCCTTCTCCGAAACCTTGCATCATTTTTACGACTAAATAGGAATAAGGTCTAATAAGCTGTACTGCTACGCTACCGTCCCTTATTTCATTCGCTATCTCGCGGTCCAGGTTATTGAAGTAAAAAGCACGAGCCATCCACGATACCGCAACGTAGGTTGTCATTTGGGTCACCGTGAAACCGGCCAGCGTCTCCTTGTCCCCATAAATCGCCTGCCATAGAAAGTAATAAGCACCGATATTAATCGCATAAATAATGATACCGCTATAATAATTAACGCGGTACGCAAGCATCATGATAAACCGTATTCGAATAAAGTCGATATAAGCGCTCATCATGATTGAACCGTCTCCTTGGATGTTGCCGCAGAGCCAGAGGAATAAATGCTTCGAACGATGTCATCGGTGTTTGTTTCGATAATTTTAATGTCGCGGATTTCAACGCCGCCTACAACACATGCCAATGCATCCGAGACATTAACGGCATGCGGCAGCCACATTTTTGCGCTCACTTCATTCTCCATCGTCCATGTTACATCGAGTGTGCTCGTCAACTGCTGCAGCTTGGCAAGCGCAGTATGCCCTGCAAATTGGAACTGAATTTCGCGTCCTTTGCTCCAACGGCTCTTCAGATCCTCCAGTCCGCCATCATAGATAATGCGGCCATCATCGAGCATAATGACGCGAGAACAAAGCGCCTCAATATCCTGGAGATCATGAGTCGTCAGCAAAATAGTCGTACCCTGCTCCTTATTCATTTGCATCAGGAAATCACGAATTTCTGTCTTCACTACGATATCCAGACCAATTGTAGGCTCATCGAGAAAAAGAATGGATGGATTGTGAAGGAGCGAAGCAACAAGCTCGCAGCGCATCCGCTGCCCAAGGCTCAGCTTGCGTACAGGACGATTTAATAAGTCGCCAAGCTGTAGCCGCTCAACAAGCTCGTCAAGACGTTTGCGGAAATCCGCCTCCGAAACCCGGTATACTTTGCGCAATAATTGGAACGATTCAATAACGCCTATATCCCACCAAAGCTGAGACCGCTGTCCGAATACAACACCAATGCCATTAACAAACTTCTCTCTATCCTTAAAAGGCACGTAGCCATTTACTTTGAGCTCGCCTGCGGTCGGTACCAAAATACCGGTCAACATTTTGATCGTTGTCGATTTTCCGGCTCCATTCTCGCCAATATACCCGCAAATTTCACCCTGCGGGATTTGAAATGAAATATCCTTTACCGCCGTTACCTCGTTGTACTCGCGTTTAAACAAGTCCTTGAGGGCGCCGGATAGGCCTTCTCGGTTTTTTTGCACGCTGAATTGCTTGCGTAAATCCTTTACATCGATTGCTAACATCTGGTTGTTATAGCCCCTTCCACTTCGACATTTCCTAGGAAATAGCGATCTTTATTTACTTAAAACGATAAAACTTGCTTCTGCATGTCGTTCAGCTTTATAATTTTATGATATGTAATCATACATTAGTTCACGCCTAGCGTAAACGACTGTCTTTGCCTTGTGCAGCGAAGCTTTTGTTTGCTGATGAAATATAAGCTGTTAATAAGGCTCATACTTATGCGTTCTTATATTTCTAACGTATACTGCTCTGCTAACTTCTTTTTTTGGGAGCGGATCATTCGCTATGCCATCTTTGCTCATGCTTACATTGAAATCTACCCTCATTGTTTCAAAACGATTCCGCAATATCTGAAAGGAGCACGTCTAACGAAATGCCTAAAGAGACGAATAAAGAGACGACTGAAGAATCGAAAAATGAGACTGCTAAAATGGCGAAGAAAAAAAGATGGAAAAGGATTTATATCAGCCTCTCTGTCATTCTTGGTGTGGTAGCAGCGTTTGTTATTTATTGGAGCGTAGGTGTTTACAGTGCGCTTGATAAGTTCAGTGATCCAGAGCCAACAAAGGCTCCTATCGAGGATGCTGAAGCAACGCCAGTACCTATTCCTGAATGGGAAGGCAAAGAGCGCGTTAATATATTGCTGCTCGGCGGTGACGCTCGCGGGCTAGACGAGGGGCAAGCGGCTCGTTCAGACTCCATATTGGTTGCATCCTTTGATCCTGTAACCAAGAAAGCACATCTATTCTCCGTTCTTCGCGACACTTACGTCAGCATAGAAGGACATGGGAAAGGCCGTATTAATACAGCACTTACTTTAGGAGAATATCCGCTCGCTATGAAAACGGTTGGAGACCTGCTTGGTCTCGACATACAATATTATGTTTATACCGACTTTGAAGGCTTTAAAAGCCTGATTGACGCAATGGGCGGCATTTACTTTGATGTCGAAAAAGATATGCATTACACCGATAACGCCGACGGCAATCGCTACGATATTGATCTCAAAAAAGGCTACCAGCTGCTTGACGGCGATAAAGCCTTGCAATACGTTCGTTTCCGCCACGATGCGATGAGCGATTTCACAAGAACAGAGCGTCAGAGAAATTTCCTTCAGGCGGTGTCCAAAGAGCTTCAATCGACATGGAACATTATCCAAATGAAAAAAATTCTTGAAAGCGTTCAGCCTTATGTGAAAACAAACATTAGTGTGCCGGATATGCTGAAGCTCGGTCAGCTTGGTGTCAAAAGCCATGTGGCCAGCACAACGCAAATACCGCCGATGGATCTGATCGCGGAGGATCGGGTTGGCGGTGCGTCTGTTATTGGAATTAGAGATGAAGATGAGCTGCGCTCCTTCGTACAAACGACGCTGCAGGAAGACAACACCGTTCCAGAACCTACTGCTTCGCCAAGCAGTACACCAAGCGGCAGCGACAACAGCAATAAACAGCAGTAAACATACGTACACGCAACGGCGCTTCAAGTTGCGTGTATTTTGTTTCTAGGTGCGTCGCGGCTGTACATCATACGACACTTTTTCTCAACTTGTTTAAAATGACTTACAACTATGAATCCCATTGGAGGCTAATTTCCATGACAACAAAGCGACCAAATTCCGAAAAACTATATGAAGAAGCGCTACAGCATATTGTTGGCGGCGTCAACAGTCCTTCCCGCAGTTATAAAGCGGTAGGCGGCGGCGCACCCGTATTTATGAAACGTGGTGAGGGCGCTTATTTCTGGGATGTCGATGATAACCGCTATATCGACTATTTAGCTGCTTATGGCCCTATTATTACTGGACATGCTCACCCACATATTACAGAAGCTATCGTTCGTGCAGCTCAGAACGGTACGCTATACGGCACACCAACGGAGCTGGAAATTAAGCTTGCTCGTATGCTGAAAGAAGCCATCCCATCTCTCGACAAGGTGCGGTTCGTCAATTCCGGTACAGAGGCCGTCATGACGACCATTCGTGTCGCTCGCGCCTATACAAAGAAATCCAAAATCATTAAATTCGCTGGCTGCTATCATGGCCATTCAGACCTTGTGCTCGTCGCAGCAGGCTCTGGTCCATCTACTCTGGGCATTCCAGACAGTGCAGGCGTGCCTGCAAGCATCGCTAGTGAAGTCATCACCGTGCCATTTAATGATCTGCCTGCGCTGAAAGCTGCACTCGATCGCTGGGGTCACGAGACTGCCGCTGTTATGGTTGAGCCGATTGTCGGCAACTTCGGTATGGTTATGCCGCATGAAGGCTTCCTAGAGGGGCTTTGTAAGCTCACTCGCGAAGCTGGAGCGCTAGTTATATACGACGAGGTCATCAGCGCCTTCCGCTTCCATTACGGAGCAGCACAGACCTATGTTGCGTTCCCTGATCACCAAGCCATCGAACCGGATTTAACCGCATTAGGCAAAATCATCGGCGGCGGCCTTCCAATCGGTGCATACGGCGGACGCCGTGAAATTATGGAGCAGGTTGCCCCTCTCGGCCCTGCTTATCAAGCAGGTACGATGGCCGGCAATCCTGCCTCGATCTCAGCAGGCATAGCGTGCTTGGAGCTGCTCCAAGAGCCTGGCATTTACGATAAAATGAACGCACTGGCTACGAAGCTTGCAACAGGATTGCACGCCGCTGCCAAGCAGCATGGCATCCCGCTCACAATTAACCAAATTCGCGGCTCCTTCTCCGCACATTTCTGCGATCATCCGATTACGAATTATGATGAAGCGCAGGATACAGACGGCGAGCTGTTCGGCAGATTTTTCAAGCTCATGCTGGATCAAGGCATCAATCTTGCCCCATCCAAATATGAGGCTTGGTTCTTTACGACAGCCCATACCGAGGCAGACATTGATGAAACGATTAAAGCCATTAATTATGCTTTCTCTAACTTGTAATAGTTGTTTAGATCATAAAAAAAAAGCTCAGGAGCTGAAATAGGCTCCTGAGCTTTTTTTATTTCGCCTGCTTTACTATAAGCAATCGATCATCCGATGGTGACGGGTTACCGCGGCCATCGGTATTATTCGTGATGACATAAATACGTCCGTCCTTTATCTTTACGTCACGAAGTCTTCCTTCACCTTCGAATACCCTTTCCATGTTTTTGGATGCAGGGTCATAGCGATAAAGCGCCTCGCCTACTAAAGCAGCAATCCATATTCGATTGTTCTCATCGATTGTCGCGCCAGAGGGCGCAATCGCATCTTCGCCGGTATGATAAATCGGCGTTATCATCCCTTCCTGCGCAGCACTGCCATAAATCGCAGGCCAGCCGTAATTGCCGCCCGCTGCAATTTTATTAATCTCATCATGTCCGCCAGGATCTCCCGAAGGGCCATGCTCTGTATTAAACAGCACACCTTCACTATTCCAAACAAGCCCTTGAGGATTGCGGTGTCCATAAGAATACACATAGGAGCCGGAAAACGGATTGTCCGCTGGCACCTTGCCATCTAACGTCATTCGCAAGATTTTTCCTGCAAGGCTGTTACGATCCTGTGCCAGCTCCGGCTGCTGAGCATCTCCTGTTGTTACATAAAGCAGCTTGTCGGGCCCAATCGCCAGCCGTCCGCCATCGTGATTCGCAGCACCAGGAATGCCCTCGAGCAGTGCCCTAACCTCATCCCATTGCCCGTCATTTTGTTTAATAAGCACGACTCTGTTCATTACACGACCATTTTCTTCGTACGTATGATACGCGTAGGCCTCTCGAGACTGAGCGAAATCCGGAGCAAGCAGGAAACCTAAAAATCCGCCTTCTCCGCGGTCATGTACACTTTTGAGCAAATGAACCGCTTGACGTGTCGTCGCATCCCCATCCACCTTCACAATATTTCCTTCGCGCTCGCTTATATAAAAAATGTCCATGTCCTCGTCAAAAGCAATGACCCAAGGCACTCGAAGCTCCTTCGCAAGTACAGTGTAAGCCTCGTCTTGCTCTTCTTGCTCTGACGGCTCAGTGCTTTCATCAATTGCCATCGTTTTCTCAGGCTTATCCGTCGCTTCATTTACTTTTGTATTTGTTGACGACGTTTCATTCGGCTCGCATGCAACCAGCATGCCTAAACATAAGGTTGTCATCATCATCGCAGCAATTCGTTTTTTCACTGTCACCATCGTTCACTCCTCCTGGCTTATCTCCAGTACTTCCATGCTATTTCATTCGACAAAACACATTGTAAATCCTTGCAAATTTACGTATTTGTAATACACCATTGCATTATGGAGTCATGTTATCTATAATGGACATTACGGATCCACAATGATTAAGTATAAGTATCAAAGGAGGGTGAGTGTACCCTATGCAATATTCAAAAAGTATCGGATATGCACTTCATGCTTTAATTCACTTAGCCCATGCTGAGCGCGGTCAGAACATAGGTATTAAAGATTTATCTTCTTCTCTCGGAGTTTCAGAGAGCTACTTGTCCAAGATTATGTCCAAGCTGCGCCAGGACGGCATCGTACGTGCTGTGACGGGTGCAAGCGGCGGCTACGAGCTAGCTAGAGCTGCAGATCAAATTACATTTTTTGATGTCATTCAAGTTATTGAGGGACGACAGCCTTTATATGAGTGCTTTAATATTGACGATCAGCATCATCATTTATTTTTTGAAGCTGAAGATTTAGAGCTTGAGTCCACTGACCATTCAGAAAATAAGGGATGTCTTGTAAAAAAAGTGATGATTGGTGCTGAACGTCATATGCAGCAGTACCTTCAGCAGCATACGATCCAGTGGGTGGTAGACTCTGCTGCCTTCAATCCATTAACACAAACCGTAAAATAAACAAGTCTCACTACTCTTTCTGCGTAAAAATAAAATTAGCCATTCGAGAGGATGTTTAACATGGAACAAATGATCGATGCAGCAATTATTGGCGGGGGACCTGCAGGCTTGAGTGCTGCACTTGTACTAGGCAGAGCAAGAAAAAGCGTAGTTGTTATTGATGAAGGGCGTCCGCGCAACCGAGTTACTCGCGAAACTCACGGTTTTCTTACCAGAGACGGCATTAGTCCGGGCGAGTTTCGACGAGTCGCAAAGGAGCAGATTAGCGCATATCCTACGGTCCATTTTGTAGAGGATGCTGCAGTGTCGATCACTGGAACCGATGGCCATTTTCAAATTACGACTGCACAGGGACAAATCTATCAAAGCAAAAAGCTGCTATTTGCAGCAGGAATGAAAGACATCCCTCTCGATATTAATGGACTGTCTGAAGTATATGGCAAAAGCGCCTTCGTCTGCCCTTATTGTGATGGCTGGGAATTAAGAGACCAACCGCTTGTCTTGATTGTCAAAGGCGATAGAGCGCTGCACTCTGCCAAAATGCTGTCTGGTTGGACAAGCCAAATTGCCATTTGTACCGGTGGTCCTGATGAATGGACCGATGAGCAGCGTGAGGAGCTTAAGCTGCATAACGTTCCTACCTTTAACTCACCTATCCTGCGTATTGAATCTAGCGATGGCATGGTGAAGCAAATTATGCTGGAGGACGGTACTATTGTTCCGTGTACAGGAATTTTCTTTGCACCAAAGCTTGCTGCTGGCTCAGACTTGCCGCAAACATTAGGCTGCAAAGTCACTGAAGCAGGGACTGTTGTTGTTGATATGTTTGGGAAAACAAACATTCCAGGTATCTATGGCGCTGGTGATGCTGCGACGGAGCTGTATCAAGCCATTACGGCTGCTTCAATGGGATCTTTGGCTGCTGTGGGCATTAACAGCGAGCTGCTTGCAGAGGCTTGGAATAGCCGAGTTTAATACTTTTAAATTCATAAAAAAAGCAGCCTCGGCAATTTATAAGCCTGGCTGCTTTTTTGGTGATTTTGTACACGCTGTCTATTGCGTTTATTCGCTTGCTTTCGCCTCGGCAAGCGCCGAGATAAGCTCCTGCTGAATGTGGCCATTTGACGCTACGATATTTCGCGTTCCCAAATCGTAAGGCTTGCCAACTGTACTCGTCACAATTCCACCCGATTCCTGAACGAGCAGCGAGCCGGCAGCCAGATCCCAGCTATTCAGTCCAATCTCCCAAAACCCGCTCAGGCGTCCTGCTGCGACGTAGGCCATATGCATAGCAGCAGAGCCTGCTATACGGAGATTGCGAACCTGCGGGGCAACTGCTTGAATGCCTTTCAAATTTAGAGGCAGCGCATAATGATGGTCGGCCGGAAGACCTGTTGCAACCAAGCTGCCGCGGAGCGTATCCTCCTTGGATACCTGCATCCGTTTTCCATGCACGTACGCGCCCTTGCCTTTTTCGGCTACAAACAATTCATCTTTCATCGGGTCATAGACCACGCCGACGATCACCTCGCCGTTATGCGCCAAGGCAATGGATACACAGAAAAAAGGAAATCCGTGAACAAAGTTCGTCGTGCCATCAATAGGATCAACGATCCATAAATATTCAGCGTCACGGATGTTCTCCAGCGCGCGCGTTGACGCTTCCGGCCCAGGCTCTACGCCTTCCTCTCCCAAAAACGAATGATGGGGAAAATGAGTCATCACTAGATTTTTTATTAAACGCTCGGAACCTTTATCAATTTCCGTAACAAGATCATGCGAGGAATACTTTATATCAAGGCTTGCAAAATTGCCAAGCTTCGTCTTAATCCATTCTCCTGCTTTCGACGCACAATTAATTGCGACAGCCGTAAAGCTTTTACCGCCAACGACGGAAGTACTGTTCTGATCATTCACGATCCATCACTCTTCCCTCTATGTAAATTCACGAACATTTCTATCCATGTTAAGGTCTACTACGTTTGATGCTTTTACCAAGTTTCGCATGATTACTCCAACCATATCAAAATGAACGCAAGCCTTCAATGATTAATTGTCCCGCAAGCAGAAGAAGCGTCACTCTAAGCAGCCAAAGTAAGCCCTTGCCGCTCATTTTCACAGCAATTGCCGCACCCAGCTTTCCGCCGATCCAAGCTCCAGGCACTAATGCAAGCACGAGCAGCCAATCTGTTTCACCTAGATAAACGTGCATTCCGCTCCCTAGAATTGATGATAAAAAAATAACAAACATTGACGTTGCAGTTGCCATATGAGGCGGAAAACGAAATAACAGCACCATAAGAGGGACAAACAGCGACCCGCCGCCGATTCCAAATAAGCCAGACATGAGACCTACGCCAAAACCGATGCCGAGTGCAGGCATAATACCATAGCTGTACGTATGCACCTCGCCTGATGCATCGGTCATCGTTCGAACGATTGGCCACTGCTTCGAAAACGGTTTCATGTAGTCACGAGCAATTAATAATGATGCCATCAGCAGCATGAAAATACCAAAAACAAGTTGGAATACACCTGCAGGCAGCTTACCCGTAAGAGCGGAGCCAATCATTGCTGCAGGCCCGCTGGTCACAAAAAATATCCAGCCGCTGCGGAAATCAACGATTTTACGTTTGGCATAGCTCAGTGTAGATGCAAGTGCCGTAACGACTAATACCGTTAATGATATGCCAACTGCTGTTGCATGTCCAATAGCTTCTCCCGTTAATGCGGGACCAATGAGCATTAAGACAGGAACGATAATGATACCGCCGCCAAGTCCTACAATACTGCCAAACATCGCTGCTACAACGCCAAGAAGTACAAGAAGTATCCATTCCATGCGAATTCACCTTTTCAGTTACATAATGATGCATCTACTTGGAAGCGCCCGCTATATAATAACACCGCCAAGGCAAGCCCTGACGGTGTTATTTTGCTGCTATACCTACTCAGCAGTAATTTCTACGCGGCCGCCATCCAACACCTTGATGCCTTCTGCGCTTGCTTCCAGTTGCCTTAAGTCTTCTATCAGCTTCATCAAAGCCTCGTCCTTGCTTTTGGCTTCAAGCATGCAATCCAAATATTCGGTATTTCTTGCCGCATGACGCAAAAACTGTACAAGCGGCTCCGCTTCCACATGATCTGCATGACCACGGGGGTCAGATAAGCTTTTTGGACTGGAAGCGTGAATTTTGGGAGGAAGCTGGCTTGTACTAGCTATGCCCAGCCGCTCTCGCTCTTTGTCCCAGGTTTGAACAATACGCGGCCATAAATGCTCATATAATTCGTCATCTGAGATGTCTCCTGCATTAACAGCATGATGGTGAATGTCGAGCACCATCGGAACCTCAACTTGCTCAGCCGCCTCTAGCGTTTCCCTGACATTGAACGTTTTATCATCATTTTCAAGCGTAATCCGATGTTTAAAGCGAGGCGACAAGGAGCTGAACTGGCGAACAAAACGTTCACCAGCTACAACCTTGTCGCCGTATGCTCCACCGATATGTATATTGCATTTTGTCGCTTCATCAAGCCCCATTGCCTCAAGCATAAGAATATGATTGAGCAAATCCAGCTCTGATTTCGCGAGCACCTCCGGTCTAGGCGTGCTGAACACGCAAAAATGATCCGGATGAAAGGATACTCTTATTCCGTGCTTCTGCACGAACTCGCCAACTTCCTGAAATGCTGGCGCTAGCGCTTCAAATGGATTCCAGTCCAATAAGTCCTCATGAGTAGCAAGGGGTATAAGCTTTGACGAAAAGCGATACATTTGAATGTCGCTGGCTTTGCAATGCTTCAAAATCCGCAGCGTACTGCGCAGATTTTCCTCTGCTATTCTTTCCAGCTTCCGAATCCCTGCCTCGCGGTCGTTTAGCTTCGAGAAGTTCGCAAACGTCATCGTTCTTGAAGGCGATGCATTCTCAACCTGCAAGCTCATTGCGACAAAACCTAATCTGACAATCATCGATTAGGCCCTCTCTCCAAAAAACATTTCAAAAGCAAGCGCCGTTTGAACTTTTGATTCTTCCTCAGTCAATTTTCTCACGAGCTCCATCTCCACTTGTGTCACTTCTTCGCCTTGAAAATTAATTTCTGCGATAGAAGCTAAAATGCGGACAATCGCAATCGCTTCATTGGCTGGTGTATAAGCAATCACCTTTTGGCCAGTTGGAAATACGCGAAAGCCGCTCTTGACCATTTTGCCCCGACCATACTCCAACAATTCATAGAGCTCTTGTTCGGACTTAAATTTGCACACAGAATTAAACTCAGTTGCAAAACCCATATTATTTCCCTCCTTTCAGTGAAATTTCTACCGTGCCTTCAAAGAGCTTTACTACCAAACCTTTAAAGGCTTATTTCAAAAATTTATAACATTAATATCAACATATCAAACCTTTAATATCAAACCCTTAAACCCTTTTCAAGCTTTTCGAACCCACCCAAACCCTCCCTTCCAAGGGAGGGCCCCAAGGGTTGCACCCTCTGGACACCCGCAACTGAACTAACCTAAGAGTTACACTGCGCGCGCTTTCTACTTTTGCGGGGGATCGCTTTCGTCCCTGCGGGACACGCTTTACTTTTGGTGCGTTTAAAGATTATTCGTTTTAACCTTTTCAAGTCATTCAAACTTTTCGAGCTTCACAAGCTTTTCGAACCCACCCAAACCCTCCCTTCCAAGGGAGGGCCCCGAGGGTTGCACCCTCTGGACACCCGCAATTGGACTAACCTAGGAGTTGCACTGCGCGAGCTTTCTACTTTTGCGGGGGGATCGCTTTCGTCCCTACGGGACACGCTTTACTTTTGGTGCGTTTTTCTCAAATACCTTTAAACCCCTTTCCGAGCTTTTGGGGCATTGAAGAACAACTTGTCCATTTTAAGAAGGAAAAAAGATCTTTTACCTGTTTACCTCGGATACAAAGATAAGGATTGAAGCCCCAAAGTAAATAATAAAAGAAATTTTTCCCTATATCTTTTTCTCATATGTGTACAAACAGTTATAGAAAGTTAAGAAATTTATAGAAATTATAACAAATTAGAGATCGTTAGAAATGCATCTTACGATTGTGATGCTTCACCTGTAAAATCTATCCGCTGCTTCTCCGCGTGACGGGAAAGAGCTAAGGAAATTAAGGTGTCTAACAATTCTTTATATGGAATGCCGGTTTCTTTCCACATAAGTGGATACATACTGATAGGTGTGAAACCAGGCAATGTGTTGACTTCGTTGATAAAAAGCTGATTGTCGCTTTTGCGAAGGAAAAAATCTACACGTGATAATCCCGATCCATCAATGGATTGAAATGCACGAACGGCCATTTCGCGAACGGATTCTGTAAGCTCAGGCGATAAATGAGCCGGAATCTGCATCGTCGATTTTCCATCGATGTATTTGGCTTTATAGTCGTAAAATTCGTTAGAAGGCGCAATCTCGCCAGGTAAGGATGCTTTGGCATCATCATTGCCAAGTACGCTTACTTCGATCTCGCGGGCATCCACGAACTCTTCTACAATAACCTTACGGTCAAAACGGAACGCATAGTTGATGGCATTAATAAGCTCTTCACGGTTTTTCGCTTTGGATACGCCTACACTAGAACCTAGGTTGGCTGGCTTAATAAAGCATGGATAGCCGAGTGAAACCTCGCATTCCATGATGAAGAAAGATGCGTCTCTCTCCCACTGTGTACGGTTAAAGTACCGGAAAACGCATTGCGGCAAGCCTTCTTGCGCAAATACTTTTTTCATTAGAATCTTGTCCATCCCAACGGCAGAAGCGAGAACACCCGCTCCGACGTAAGGAATGTTGGCCATTTCGAACAGCCCTTGAATGGTACCATCTTCACCAAATGTTCCGTGCAGCAATGGGAAAATCACATCAATGCGCGGCTCATCGCCAGCCGATTTTGAGCTTCTATTCAAACCTTGAAATAATGGAGCAAGAGCAAAGCCATTTTCCTCAGCCTCGTCTGTTGTGTTGCGTAGATCTTCTACACTGCTTGGACGGTTATGCAAAACGGCTCCCGTTTTCCATTCGCCTTGCTTCGTAATATAAAAAGGTTTGATTTCATATTTGCTGTAGTCAAATTCACCCATTACAGCGTAAGCCGTTTGCAAAGAGACCTCATGCTCTCCCGATTTCCCCCCGTAAACTAAACCTACTCTAACCTTGCTCCCCATGGCATATCCTCCGGTACAATAATTTATAATAGATCTGCAATATGAAAAAAACGATATTTCGTTTGTTCCGTCCATGCATAGGAATCACGATAATCCCAATAACGATGCCTGCTGGAAACGGTATTCGCATTCACTAGCGGCATACCGAACGAATCAAAAGCAGTTACGATTGTGCTGTGCTGAAAGCGATGATCACCATTCCAGTCATACGTAATGACATCCCCAAGCTGCAGCTCATCCGCAGATTGCACAACCTCTGCACGCAAGCCTGAGGTCTTTGAACCAGTTAAATAGTTGGTTATCGCGTTTGATACCGCCCAGCTGTAGCTCCACCATTCACTGCCCTTATTTCGGCCCTTATACCACCAGCCCGTTTCTCTCTTACCAGTATAGTTCATCGGAGCATTGCCTGCAAAGATGCACTGGGACACGTAATTGGTACAATTCACCTCAAAAAGCTCATACGCTGGGTTCCCCTCATTCCACCAACGATCCGCATACGCAGCAACCAAATCTCTCCTGTAACGAATACCAGATGGCCTGTGTTTGAATTGCTGTAATAGGTCATAATTTAAGTATGGTGTTGATGGCGAAGATTGTTCGCCAAATAGCTCCGAGTAATCATCGACGGTCATCCAATTGTCTACTGCTGTGCCATAACGCGGTCTTCTTTCCGATATAATTGGCTCAACACGAAGAACATTCCATGAGTGACCAGCGAGCCCTAACCAAAGACGCTCAAATTCAGATCTCTCTTCCATGTAAAAACGCCCAGACTGCTCCATTCTTCTTTTGATGTGGAGACGAATCAACACGGAGACCTCGCTTGATGATTCGTTGACGCGTATGAGCTCTGCTTTTGTTTCGCTTCCTGCTGGAAGCGCGCCTCTAAGCAAATCGCGTTCACGAAGACGCTCAAGCCTGAATCTTAGGCGATCACAATGATCGCGATCCGTAACGTAATCGGTCAGCACAGCCGCATGCTGATTCGCTTCGGCTTGATTGTACAAGCTAATATAGCGATGAACAGCAGCTTTCCAACCTTGCAGTTTTCCTTGCTGAACATGCGGATCGTAATCAGAGGAACGAAGCAGCGAGTTTAACTTTGACGTTTGTTGTTTTACTGGCTTTTCTTCCTGATTTGCTCTTTTTTGATTTTGCAGTGGTTGATCGCCGATTTCAGCATTTCGCTCCGCTTGCAACCCGGAAGGCGACGGCTGCTTCTGGATGGCATGCGTTACAACTTTCTGCTGCGACTTGCGCTGAGAAGCTGATGGTTTGGATGATGTTTGGTTATGCTTTTGGCCCTGAGTTCCTGGCCCCCGGTTGCCTGTTCGCGGCATAGCAATCCCTCCTTGACCTTATCGTAAGTGCAAGCGTAAACGGCTGCAGCATCTCTTTTGATGAGGCAAACTCGATTGGCGTTGAAATATAAACTTTTGGGATAGGAATCCAACTTAACCGAACTTACATTTCAATTGTAAAAGGCTGCCGCTTCTCCCTTAATGCTTCATGGCCGCCGTTTCACGATGAAATATAAGTTTTTGGATTGACCTTCTCGATAGCAATCTTATATTTCAAGCCTATGCTGCTACAGCTTGCCTTTATGGCATGAGAACGTCATCAAGTATTTCAGGGTAAACTTGTCGCTGATTAACTGCTTCATTATATGAGGCACTCTGCCATTTCATGTAACATTCATTGAGGATCATTTTCAATGCCATTTCCAAGCGCATAAAGACATAATTGGACTTTACGGAAGGACTATTTTAACGATATACTATAGATATAGAAATTATGAAATAGTGTTTCACAGAATGAAACTCAGACTACAGTTAAAAGGAGAATGACGATGTCTACACAAAATCATTATTCAGTTCGCACAACGCTTGACGCTGGCGGCAAGTCTTATGCTTACTACCGTCTAGGCGGACTTGAAGAGCAAGGACTAGGCGATATTTCCAAGCTTCCTTTTTCAATTAAAGTATTGCTTGAGGCTGCTGTTCGTCAATTTGACGGACGCGCAATTACCCCTGAACATGTAAAGCAGCTTGCTACATGGGCTGACGGACGCGAAGATAAAGAAATTCCTTTCATCCCTGCTCGTATCGTTTTGCAGGATTTCACAGGTGTACCGGTTGTCGTTGACCTTGCTGCAATGCGCGACACTGTGAAAAAAGCAGGCGGAGATCCGAAAAAAATCAACCCGCTCGTACCAGTTGACCTTGTAATTGACCACTCGATCATGGTTGACGCATTTGGTTCACCTGAAGCACTTGAATACAATACTAAAGTTGAATTTGAGCGCAACGAAGAGCGTTACCGTTTCCTTCGCTGGGCACAAACAGCATTTGATAACTTCCGCGCGGTTCCACCAGGTACAGGTATCGTTCACCAAGTTAACTTGGAGTACCTTGCATCTGTTGCAGCTACAAAAACAGTTGACGGGGAAACCGTCGTATTCCCTGACTCCCTCGTAGGTACGGATTCCCACACTACGATGATCAACGGTCTTGGCGTAGTTGGCTGGGGCGTTGGCGGTATCGAGGCTGAGGCTGGTATGCTTGGTCAACCGCTTTACTTTGTAATGCCAGAAGTTATTGGTTTCAAATTGACAGGCAAACTTGCAGAAGGTTCAACAGCAACTGACCTTGCGCTTACGGTTACTCAAATTTTGCGTAAAAAAGGCGTTGTTGGTAAATTTGTTGAGTTCTTCGGCCCTGGTCTATCTAACATCAGCCTTGCTGACCGTGCAACAGTTGCCAACATGGCACCAGAATATGGCGCTACAATCGGCTTCTTCCCTGTTGATAACGAGACTCTTAGCTACTTGCGCCAAACTGGCCGCAATGAGGATCTTATTGAGCTTGTTGGCTCTTACTACAAAGCGCAAGACATGTTCCGTACAGATGAGACTCCAGATCCAGTATTCTCGGATGTTGTTGAGCTTGATCTTTCGACAATCGTTCCTTCCCTTGCAGGCCCGAAACGTCCTCAAGACCGCGTAGAGCTTACTGCAATGAAGGAATCCTTCAATAGCATCATCCGCACACCGATTGACAAAGGCGGCTACGGTCTTTCCGATGAGAAAATCGAGCAGTTCGTTACTGTTAACCATAATGATGGCCAAGTTAGCCAAATGGGTACAGGCGCAGTCGTTATCGCAGCTATTACAAGCTGTACAAACACTTCGAACCCAAGCGTAATGGTTGGCGCTGGTCTAGTTGCTAAGAAAGCAGTAGCACTTGGACTTAAGAAACCTGCTTATGTAAAAAGCTCCCTAACTCCGGGCTCGCTCGTTGTTACGGAATATTTGACAAAAGCAAACCTAATCGAACCGCTTGAAGCACTTGGCTTCCACGTTGCTGGTTACGGCTGTGCGACTTGTATCGGTAACTCCGGTCCACTTCCAGATGAAGTAAGCAAAGCGATCATCGACAATGACATGACCGTATCTGCTGTACTTTCCGGTAACCGTAACTTTGAAGGCCGTGTCCACGCACAAGTAAAAGCAAACTACCTGGCTTCTCCGCCACTAGTTATCGCTTATGCGCTTGCTGGAACGACTAACATCGATTTGACAACTGATCCAATTGGTTTCACTGAAGACAACAAGCCTGTATTCCTAAAAGATATTTGGCCAACGTCGAAAGAAATCAACGATGCAATGACAGCTGCGCTTAACCCGCAAATGTTCCGTGACAAATACGAAAACGTATTTACACAAAATGAGCGTTGGAACGCAATTTCGGTACCTAAGGGCGAAAGCTACGAGTGGGATGCAAAATCAACGTACATCCAAAACCCGCCGTTCTTCGAAAACCTAAGCTCCGAGCTTTCTGATATCAAAGATATCCATACAGCAAACGTACTTGCTCTTATGGGCGATTCCGTAACAACGGATCATATCTCACCTGCTGGTAACATCACAGTTAACAGCCCAGGCGGTCAATACTTGATCGAAAACGGCGTTAAACGCGAAGACTTCAACTCTTACGGCTCACGTCGTGGTAACCATGAAGTTATGATGCGCGGTACGTTTGCGAACATTCGTATTCGTAACCAAGTGGCTCCAGGTACAGAGGGCGGCGTAACGACTTACCTTCCAACGGATGAAGTCATGTCGATCTACGATGCATCGATGAAATATCAAGACGAAGGCAAAAACCTTGTCGTTCTTGCTGGTAAAGAATACGGTACTGGTAGCTCGCGTGACTGGGCTGCAAAAGGTACATTCCTACTAGGCGTCAAAGCTGTTATCGCTGAAAGCTTCGAGCGTATTCACCGCTCCAATCTGGTTGGTATGGGCGTATTGCCACTCCAATTCCCAGAAGGTCAAGGCTGGAAGACGCTTAACATCACTGGCCGCGAAACATTCGACATCGTTGGCTTGTCAAATGACGTTACTCCAGGTTCGCAAGTTACCGTTACGGCTACTCGCGAAGACGGCACGACATTCGACTTCCCAGCAATTGTACGTCTTGACTCGGTAGTTGACGTTGATTACTATCGCAACGGCGGTATCCTGCAAACTGTACTTCGTCAAATGATCGCTAACATGTAATAATCTGCGCATATCCTGCGCCGTATCAAAAAAAGAGCTTTGCCGATTCGTCGGCAAAGCTCTTTTTTCGTTTGTTATAAAGCAATGGCGTTGTTACCTACTTTTTGTTATTTGCTACCTGTTATGTTTTACGTGTTACCTGTCACTGTACACTGGAACAATTCCGTGGCCTATGCTTGCTCGTGGCTCCAGTACTTCCAAACATGCTCAATCAATCATTATGAGTTTAAGCATGCTTGCACAGCCAACACCTTAGTCATGCTCCCCTCCGAGAGCAGGCGCGCCACTAAAACATTAGTCTTAGTCACGCTTGTAGTGTCATAGCCTCACTTTTTCGCACAAAACTTCATCTATCCGAGATATGAGCACAGCCATGATGCCCTCACCGGGACATCATCCACAGTTATATCATAGCCCTAAACTGAGCTTGAAGTGTCATACCTTCACTTTTTCGCACAAAACTTCATCTAACGGACATAGGATCCGTTATTTATTATAATTAACGTCCACAACAAATTTAACGGACATACGATCCGCTATTTGTCCCATTTCGAGCATAAACCAACCTTTTCAAGCCTAATAGCGTACCCTATGTCCGTTAGCCGCCCCAAAAGTGATGATTTGAAGCAAATAACGTATCTGATGTCCGTTACAGCAAGTTTGGTTACTCAAGCTCCTATTTCAAACCTTCTTTTACTTCAAATGCTCATTATGAGTTTGATTAAATTACAGCCAGCAATCTAGCCACGTTCCCCCCATCCAAAGCAGGCGCGCGGCTATCACGTTAGTCCTGTGGTATGAGTTTGGACCAACTTACAGCCTGCAACCAGTCACGATCCCCCCTCTGAGTGCAGGCACACAGCTATCACAATCTCATTAGTCCGCAACAGCACTTGAAGCGTCATTGCTTCACTTTATCGTACAAAAACTACATCTAACGGACATAGGATCCGTTATTTATAACAATTAACGTCCACAACAGATTTAACGGACATACAATCCGCTATTTGTCCCATTTCGAGCTTAATCCTACCTTTTTAAGCCCAATAGCGTACCCTATGTCCGTTAGCCACTCCAAACGTAAGGTAAAGGAGCAAATAGCGTATCTGATGTCCGTTACCTTTTCTAAAAAGCAATACACAGGAGCTTCCACTCCCACCGATTAGATGACTTAATCCTGAAACTCATATGCTCCAATCATTCGTGGACCATGGCTGCTTGTTAAAAACCTAGATGCAGCAACCGCTAGCTAAGCAACATCCCAGCAAAGGCGTAGCTTAAACGGGCTACACTACCCAACAACCCTAATGTGTTTAAACAAAAACAGCAGGCCCGAGGATCACCTCATGCCTGCTGTTTCTTTTATGACTATAGAATCATCGTACCCATCCGTTTGGCGGACTCCATCATGACCGGGGCGTATTCCCTCATCGTGTCCATCGTCATCCTGCTGGCAGGGCCCGACACGGATAATGCAGCAGCGAGCTTGCCGGTACGGTTAAAAATAGGCGCAGAAAGCGCCGCTGCTCCCGGTTCGCGTTCCTCGAAGCTTGTGGCATATCCCTGCATACAAATCTCTTCGAGCTGCTGCTTGTATTGATCCAAATCCAGAGAGTAAAGCCAAGCTGGATCTCCAAAAATGCTTTCCTGTACGATCGGATCTGAATAAGCGATTAGCACCTTGCTCGATGCACCTGCATAAAGCGGCAGTCTCACGCCTACAGGCGCTACCCGCCTAACGGGTTGATTGCTTTGCACGGCCTGCATACGAATCCGCTCAGAGCCGTCTCTTACGTATATGCTAACGGTCTCGCCCAGCTGGTCGCGTAAACGCTCCATCTCAGGCAGCCAAATTGTTGCTTGATCATCTGAACGTGATAAATGGGCTGACAGCTCCCACATTTTTAAACCCAAATGATATCGGTCTGTCGAGCGATCGCGCTCGATGAAGCCTTTCTCTTCGAGCGTGGCGAGCATCCGGTGCACCGTGCTTTTGTGCAGGCCAACCTGTTCGGCAATCTCAGTCATTGCCCAGTCTGTTTTTGAAATAAAACACAGCAATATATCAAGCGCCCGATCCACTGCTCGAACCGTCGATTTTCCATCTTCCATGCAGCCACAGCTCCCTCTCCAAAAGTTTCATCCAATGAAACCGATTCTCATTCAGTATAACTCATCGCTTCCATTATCGTAAAGAACAGTTGTTTACATTACAGTAATATTACAAATGATTAACATTACCTCGACAACAATTGACAGGCTTATAGGACCGGACTACGATAAAAGTACTAGATAAGAAAAGCGCTTACAACGTTCCGAATAGATGAGTCTAATGGACGGTTACTTACAGAGGGAGGACAACGACATGAGCACGACTATAATGACACCATTGCCACTTGAAGGCGGATTTCCAAAAAACCTTCATCCCTTCCCGCTTGGCGATTCGGATAACCTGTCCCAATTGCGCAAAACCAAAAGCCGCAGCAAGCATTTGCTGGTTGCTTCCATTGCTTCCCTTACGGCAATGTGTTTGATTGCTGTCATTATTTTTCATGGCTATGTCGCTTGGATGCTTGCATATCCTTATGTAGCCCCACTCTCCTCTAATCCGCAAGCGGCTATCGGCCTAGATTACGAGGATGTCATTTTCCCTAGCAAAAGCGGCAATACGACGGTCAGCGGCTGGTTCATCCCTGCAGAGAGTGATGCAAGTGTAGCGGCTCCTTCAGCACGAACTGTTGTTTTCAGCCACGGTTATGGCGCTAATCGCGAAGAATCATGGGTACCGATGTATGAGCTCTCGAAGCTGCTGCACGGTTTAAACTATAATATATTGTTGTTTGACTACGGCTATGCATCTAAGGAGTACAAAGCTCCGGCCACTGGCGGCCTTGAGGAGTCACAACAGCTGCTTGCTGCAGTAGATTATGCAAAATCACGCGGAGCGGAGGACATCGTCGTCTGGGGCTTCTCAATGGGTGCAGGAACGGCACTGCAAGCAGGACTGCAGACCGATGAAATTGATGCCATGATACTCGACAGTCTTTTCATCCCGAGCCCCGAGGCATTATTTGATAACTTGAATCAATTTGTTTCATTGCCGCAGTTCTCTTTGCCGCTTATTGAATCGATGATCCCCCTTTGGACGGGTACAAGCTTTGGATCTATTCCGGCAAGCGAGGTTTTATCTAACGTTTACGATATCCCGTTATTTATCATCCACGGCACAGAAGATTCAAAGGCGCCTTACCAAACCGCAGAAGCTATTGCTGAAGGGCAAGGCAACGTTCTATCACGTTCTTGGATTGTTCCCGAAGGCAAACACGAATTGCTGTTCCAAGTTCATCCGAGCGAATATATCCAAAGAGCAGCCTTATTTCTAAGCCAAGTTGATCAACAGCTCCAAGCAGAACGAACATAATAATGAAGCACGACATAAGCCCGCTTACCAACGAATACATCTAACATAGATGCATTTGTTGCGAAAAAGGGAGGCGATGGTCGTGCTTTTTGTTTATGGAACGCTCATGCCCGTTCGCGTAATGGAATTAGTTAGACATTGGAAGCTGCAAGAGAAAGAGCATATCGCTGTTATTTTGCAGGCAGCGCCTGAGATGGAGCGTCAGTATGTTCAGCTTCTCCAAGCATGGGAGCCTGTTTTCACCAATACTGCTCAATATACTAATCAATGGCTGGATGAATGGCTTCCCATTCCGTCACGCTTGCCATCCTATATGGAACAAACGATTGAAGCGGTTGTAGAGACATCTCTTGAACAATCAAGAACGTATGTCGATCAACTCAGACAGCTAAATGAGCGCACCGCGTCGGCTTCTTCTGATGTTACCAAATCCGTCATCTCACACGCCATTCGTGAATCCAACTATTATATCGGCCTAATGAGCTCCTATCGCCAAAAGGTAACCAGCTCAGGCAATAATCAGCACCGTGCCATTGTCCAGCAAGTCCCCATCGGGGGACATACACTGCCTCCTCTGCCCTATGCTTACAGTGCCCTCGAGCCTTATATCGATGAGCATACGATGCGAATCCATCATGATATACACCATCAGTCCTATGTCGATGGTCTAAATGAAGCGGAATTGCAGCTCAAAATCGCACKCGAGAAGAATCAATTTGAGCTGGTTAAGCATTGGGAGCGAGAGCTTGCTTTTAACGGTGCCGGCCACTACTTACATACTCTGTTCTGGAGCATCATGACACCCTATGGTGGAGGTGAGCCGATAGGAGCTCTGAGCCAGCAGATCCGAAATGATTTTGGCAGCTTCTCCGCCTTTAAGAATCAATTTAGCAAGGCAGCGGCGAAGGTGGAGGGCAGTGGCTGGGCGATTCTAGTTTGGAGTCCACGCAGCAGCCGGCTTGAAATATTAACCGCAGAGAAACATCAGAATTTATCACAATGGGATGTTGTGCCTTTGTTAGCCTTGGATGTGTGGGAGCATGCCTATTATTTAAAACATCAAAACAAGCGGCCTGAGTATATTCAAGATTGGTGGAATGTCGTGAATTGGACGTTCGTTAGTGATCGATTTGAAGAAGCTCGAAAGCTCGTATGGGTGCCATTTTAATCTATTCAGCAAAAAAAAGTCCGACATGGGAGCTGGGGACTGAACTGACCCCGGTTCTCTGTCGGACTTTTTCAAAATATAAGAAAGTATATCATTTCCTCATACTTATCTTATATTTCTCCGTCAAAACTGCTTCAGCATCCAAAGGACGCTGAAGGCGTTTTTGCTTGAAATATAAGAAAGTATATCATTTTCTCATACTTATCTTATATTTCACCGTCAAAGCTGCTTCAGCATCCAGAGGACGCTGAAGGCAATTTTGCTTGTTTATATCGTCTATTGCTTTAATAATGTCAAAAACTCGGAGCGAAGCGCAGGATTGCTGCGGAAGTCGCCTCTTACCGCAGACGTTACGGTCATGCTGCCAGGCTTCTTCACCCCGCGTGAACACATGCACAAATGCTCGCCTTCCACGACGACCATGACGCCATGCGGCTGCAGCTCCTCAGTAAGGATATCCGCAATTTGTGATGTAATCCGCTCTTGCACCTGCAGGCGGCGAGTAATCGCCTCTACGAGTCTAGCAAGCTTGCTAAGGCCAGCGATTTTGCCGCTAGGAATGTAGCCAATATGCGCTTTTCCGAAAAACGGCGCCATATGATGCTCGCACTGACTGTAATAAACGATATCTTTTACAATGACAAGCTCTTCATGCTGCTCATCGAACGTAACGCCCAGCACCTCACGAGGATCAACCTCATATCCGGCAAAAATCTCCTCATACATTCGAGTCACACGAGCGGGTGTTTCCAGCAAGCCTTCACGCTCTACATCTTCACCGACAAGTTTCAATATTTCTCTTATGTGATGTTCAATTTGCTCCCGGTTGCTCGAAACACTCGAATTGACGTAATCTTTCTTTCCCGCCATTTCTGAACTCTCCTTCCGGTCCCCCCGCGTCTTTCTTTATCTGCGAGGCATCTTTTGGTTTTTCATCATGTGCTGCGCTTTTTGCATTTGTTGCTTATTCAGATTGTAGCCCATTTGCTTCGCCATTTTCTGAATCATTTCTGGATCATTTTGCATTTTCTCAAGCTGCTTCCGCAGATAGAATACGCCTACAAAAAAGCCCCCAACAGCTCCTGCAATTAAAGTAACAATTGGTACAACAATGTTCACCCACGACATACCTTTCACCTGACCCTTTCCAAATCTCCTGCTGTGTATAATGTTCCCATGATAGCATGTTCACCTCTTGTTCGCAATGAACATGCTGACGCTCCGCTTAACCTTTTTGTGACAATTTTTGATGCTCTTATTTCGCACTCTTTTCCAGATCAAGCAGCGCGATTTTAATAGGAAGACCTCCGCCATAACCAATCATTTGGCCGCTTGCCCCAATCACGCGATGACAAGGCACGATGATCGAGACAGGGTTGCGATTGTTCGCTCCACCTACGGCACGCATAGCTCCAGGCTGATCCAGCATCACAGCGATATCCTTATAAGTACGCGTTTCCCCATAAGGGATTTGCTGCAAAGCTGCCCACACCTTCTGCTGAAACGGTGTGCCATACATTTGAATAGGCAGATCGAATTGCTGAAGCTCTCCGGCAAAATAAAGCGCCAACTGCCTTGCTGCTTCATTCAGCTGTTCATGAGAGGCTGCTTCGACCCGCGTAATATCCGCGGCACCGTGCCCAAATACCCGCTTCGTCCACTGCTCTAGTTTCTCTAAAGCCGAATCGTAAGGAGCAAAGTCCAAGTGGCAAATCCCTTTGTCCGTTGCCGTTAACGTCATCGGCCCGATAGGCGAATCGATCTCAGCCGTATAAAGTCGTTCACTCACTTGCGCCACCTGCTTCCGAGTTGTCTTCTGGAATCGTACTTAATTGAGCAATGGCATTCGCAATCGCCTGCAGTGCTTCCTCATCCGTTTCCTTCACTGATGCTCCAAGCAAAGCAGACTTTGCCTGCTCGCCGCCAATTCGCGCAAGCGACCATGCAGCTGTTCCGCGGAGCACCGGGCGAGGATCCTGCTCCAGCACCTTGATCAAATCCGGCACTGCGCTAGCCTCTTTAAAGTTGCCGAGCGCGATTACTGCATTGCGCTGAATCGGCTTCTTGCCCCGCCAAGCGGAGGATGTTCGGCCATATCTGGCTTGAAACTCCTTGTTGCCTATCGTTAGAAGCGGTACGAGCAGCGGCTTTACTAATTCCATATCCGGCTGCAGCTCTGGTTGATGCGTCCAGTTTTTGCCGCGGTTTATCGGGCAGACCGTCTGGCAAGTATCGCAGCCATAAAGCCGATTGCCGATTTTTCGCATGAACTCGTCCGATATCATTCCCTTTGTTTGTGTGACAAAGGAGATGCAGCGGCTTGAATTCAATTGACCCGGTCCAACTAGTGCATCCGTCGGACAAGCGTCAATACATTTGGTGCAGCTGCCGCAGCTTTCCGTTATCGGTTCATCCGGTTCAAATGGAACATTGGTAATCATCTCACCGAGGTAAATCCACGAGCCGAGCTCGGGCGATATAATTGCGCAGTTTTTTGCGCTCCAACCAATGCCTGCACGCTCAGCAACGGCGCGATCCGACAATGCGCCGGTATCGACCATGCTTTCCACGCGCAAATCCGGCATCCGCTCCCTTAGCCATGCTTCCAGCTTAGCAAGCCGATCACGCAACACTTTATGGTAATCTTCTCCCCAAGCTGAACGTGACATAATGCCTCGCCTTGCACCCGGCTCTGATTTAGGAGGGTCCTTCAGCTTGGATGGATAGGCAATGGCTATTGCAATAATCGACTGCGGATTTTCAAACAACAGCGCTGGATTCGTTCTTTTCTCAATGTCAGGCTCCTCGAAGCCAGACTCTCTTCCGAGCTCGCGGTGCCTAAGCAAAATTTGCTTTAATGATGTGAATGGATCCGCAGAAGCGATCCCTATCTTGTCGATGCCGAGGCTTGGTGCCGCCGCAATCATCTCTTCCTTCAGCTTTGCCCATCTATCTGTCATCATCTATAACCTCTTAATTGCTTCACGAGCCAGCTCGTCACAACGATTATTCCATTCATTATCGCTATGGCCTTTTACCTTTACGTATTCTACTTTATGACGCTGCATAAGCTCCCAAAGCGCTTTCCAAAGCTCTTGGTTCTCTACAGGTTCCTTCTTGCTGTTCTTCCACCCGTTGCGCAGCCAGCCGTGTATCCAGCCTTTCTGGAAGCAATTCACGACATACGCTGAATCACTATACACCGTCACCTTACAGGGCTCCTTAAGCAGCTTCAACCCTTCGATTACTGCTTGGATTTCCATACGATTGTTCGTCGAGTGTTTCTCTCCACCTGAAATTTCCTTCTGATGAACGCCAAAAAACAGCACTGCTCCCCAGCCGCCCGGCCCCGGATTGCCAGAGCATGCACCGTCCGTATAGATCATAACGTCCTTCATAAGAATCCCTCCTAAAGGTTTGCGAATGCAAACCTACTTCGTAAGCATCTATTTAAAGTTTGCGTTAGCAAACTTACTTCGTAAGCAGCCGCTATTCACACACAATGTGATTAAAGCGCTCTTATCTTTTTGTAAGGCCATAAAATATAATCGGCTCTGCCGCGAATCAGTTCTTCTGGCACAGCGTGAAACGTCCGGCTGTCCAAGCTCGCCCTAGCATGTCGATTATCCCCCATTACAAAATAGTTTCCTTCACTTATTACTTCAGGCCCATAGCTCATATCTTCTATTAATGAATCCGTGTAAGGCTCGTCCACTAGCTCGCCGTTACGGTACAATTGTTTATTATGGATTTCAATACGATCACCGGAAACCCCAACGATCCTTTTTACAAGAAACTTTTCCTCGTCTTCTCCCATATCCGGTTCCTTCAAAATAACGACATCACCAACCTTGGGCTTGCCGACCAGGTATACAAATTTATTAACAAACAGCCACTCATGCTCCGTTAACGTCGGCTCCATCGAATGACCTTCTACCTTCGAGAGGTTAAATACAAAAAAATGCAGAAGCAGCACCACAGCAAATGCAACAACCAATGTTTTCGACCAATCGAGCAGTTCTGCGAGCCAATTGGAGCGATTGCTTGCAACAGTATGGGCAGATAATCTCACATCTACACTGATTCCTGCTTTTTCATTACTTGGCTTGCGATTCTGGTCCTCAAGGCTCATTGTTCCACCTCTTCACTTCGTTTCAGCCAATCCTCATAATACTTCAGCACGAGCTGATCCTGAAAAGGCGATTGCCCTTGATCCATCCGCTTCAAAAGCGCATCAAGACCCTCATGCACCTTTTCTTCGACCATTTTCGGATAGTGATAAGCCGCTTTGTGCATCTCATATTCATCTTGATCGACGACTGTTCTTCCACCATCAACTGTACGAATAACGTCCAAATCGTAATCGATATAGGTAAGCACATCACCCTGAATGTACAGCGGTGAGGCAATATTGCAATAATAGCGGACGCCTCCGTCCTCTAGCAGAGCCACAACATTGAACCACTGCCCCGGTATAAAAAAGGAGACTGCTGGGACGCGGCTGATCCATATCTTACCATCAGCCTCTTGAATCGGCGTTTGACGGTTTATGAGCACCTTAATGGATTCCGCTTTATGCTGCTCGTCAAGCAGCTCATCAGGCACAAGCCAATTCTGTTGCCATATACGGTGAATGTGACCGTTATGTTTGAAGCTTTTGATGACACAGTGCCGATATGGTTCCATCCCGTTCTCCTCATAAATGTATATAGTAATAAGAAAAGCATATCTGACCGCCAAAAGCAATGGCGATGCAGATATGCCCTGCGTACAACTTACATGCAGTAAAGTTCGCGTTAACCAGCTACAATGCTCAATTTCTGAAAAGATCTGATAAAATCGTTGGCTACATACCCCATCGACTCGTACAGCGGTAAAACTGGCTCGTTGTGCTCGTCCGCGGTAATTAGTATCTTTGTGACACGGCGCTGTTCGAAGCGCTGGCGCAATGCCTGGATAAGCGTTTTACCGATTCCTTTCCTTTGGTGGAGAGGAGATACAGCAATTCGATAATAATAACCTTTGTTATTATCAATCGTACCGATAATCATGCCCACAATTTCGGAATTTTCGACAGCGACTAATACTAAATCACTATCCCATGACAACTGGCGGGCAAAAGCTTCCATCGTTTGTTCGTAGCACTCTTCTGTTAGAACCTCTTCAAGCAGTGCTGTAATTGATCGGTAATCGGACAACTGGAAGGAACGAACATTCATTAAAATTACACCTTCTATACCATGTCATAGTATTGCATTTAAAATATATTACGACAAAATTAAACGAAATCCTGCTTCAATCTTTAATATTCCTTAAAAAAATTAAAGAAATCATCAATTATCTCGTGTAAACGCTTAATATTAAGCGCTTACAACAATTTAATCCATTTATTTCTCTATAAATGCAGTTCTATCTTCCTAATCTGTATATTTTAGCTAGCGTCGAGATACCCTATTTTAGGTTATGTTTGATCGTTTTAGCCCATTCGACTTTTGAAACAATAATGTTGATTTATTCAATCGGATAAGGGATAATGGACTTGGATAACTACATATAATTAGGAGGCTGTAAAAAATGGCACATCAACTACCTGCTTTGCCGTACGCGCACAACGCACTTGAGCCGCATATCGATGCGACTACAATGGAAATTCACCACGGCCGTCACCATAACGCTTACGTGACTAACCTTAACGCTGCTTTGGAGTCCGCTCCAGAATTGCAAAGCAAATCAATCGAAGATTTGATCTCCGATCTTGCTAGCGTTCCTGAAGCAATCCGTACTGCTGTTCGCAACAACGGCGGCGGACATGCTAACCACAGCTTGTTCTGGGAAACAATCGCTCCAAACGCTGGCGGAGCACCTACTGGCGCTCTTGCAGCAGCAATTGAAAGCGAGCTAGGCGGCTTTGAAGCTTTCAAAGCTGACTTCGCAAAAGCAGCAACAACACGTTTCGGCAGCGGCTGGGCATTCCTAGCAGTTGCAAACGGCAAATTGAAAGTATACAGCTTGCCAAACCAAGACAGCCCGATCATGGAAGGCGAAACGCCAATCCTAGGTCTTGATGTATGGGAGCACGCTTACTACCTGAACTACCAAAACAAACGCCCTGATTACATCGCAGCGTTCTGGAACGTAGTTAACTGGGATGAAGTTGGCAAACGTTACGAAGCAGCTGTTAAATAATATTGTTTTTCCAAGCCGGCGCTTGCCTCTTTAATGAGRCAAGCGCCGGTTTTTTTTATTTTTTTATGGTGCGTATAAGGTGCTGGGTGTTGGAGTGGAAAGTTGCTTAAGTGCAGGGAAAAAGAGTGGAATGCTGACAATGCGCATAAGGCACGGAGTTCGAGTTGGAATAAAATGCTGCTAATGCAAGTTGAGGTACAACTCTGCCTATCTGCTTCTATTGCAGGAAGTTTAAATACAGCTCATTAATTGTTGGCGTAATATACTAGTCCAACAAACGAATGATTTCTTTTGCGTAAGTGTCCCAAGCTTTGTTATCGGTGTTGATTTCTAGAGTAGGAATGACTGAGTTTGCTGCTGCTTTTCGCAGTTTCAATTGAGTTGCTACTAGTTCATCTGCTGCTGCTTTAATTTCTTCACTACTCTTATTCGACCATTCATCAGGCGTGCGGCTTTGAATTCTTAGTTCAGCTATTTCCGGTGATATCGTTAATAATGCACATTTTGCCCCAAAGTGTAAGAGTTCCTTTTCGATAGCTTCAATTTCATTATTTGTTTTATCAGAATAGGCGACTCTATGATTTAAATGAAACCTTTCTAGTATAAAGAATACACCTCGCGAGCCGCGTGAAGCTCTCCCTAGCTTAGTTGACCATTCTTCTAATTGCCTCAGCATAGCAACTCTTTCACTCAACAATTGGAGATGCTCTTCGTGACTTGATGTTATAAACTGACCACGTACGTTGTGCAGCACCTGTGAATAATGCTCGCTTAAAACGATAACACTTCGCTCAGCTGATTCGTCCTGCGCTTGCATTAGCTTTAACGACTTCAATACCGATGTTTTACCCGCATTCGAAAATCCTTCCAAAATAATGCCCCGCAGTTGATTCACGCAACAACCACCTTCTGTAATTATTTTCATATCATTATATAGGGACAGTTTCGCTATAGGCAAATATATACAATTGATAGACATAGCGTGGCAGAGTGTATTCATTTATCTTCCGAATAGCTAGCCTGTAACTGGATAGAGGTTAGGTTGACCTCATTAGTATCATAGGAGTTTTTACCTTCGATAATGGTCAGGTCGTCTCTCCTTACGGACATAGGTTCCTCTATTTGGCGAAATATCCGTATATTGAAGTTTTAACGGACATAGGATCCTTTATTTGCTGGAATTAGGGCGAATTGAGCTCATTTTGAGGGTAATAACGTATCCTATGTCCGTTAGTAGGCTAAACTTGCGTTTTAAGCCAAAATAGCGGAACTAATGTCCGTTAAGCTCGATAAGAAATACTAGTTCCCTTTTACACCCGCCTCATACGCACACTCACCTCATAGGCTTTTGCCGCATACGCTACAGTAGGATAAATGCCTAATTTGCGATGTAAAGGAGTCTGAGTACTCTCATGGAATATACTTATGCTAATAATGTGAATTCTCGTCCAGCTAGCAAGGGCTGCGGTTGTGGTGGACCTCGAATGATCACGCCAACGCCTCAGCAAGGTGGTTTTGGGCCGGGCGGACCCGGCGGCTTTGGGCCGGGGGGACCCGGCAGTTTTGGCCCAGGTGGTCCCGGCGGTTTTGGCCCAGGGGGTCCCGGCGGTTTTGGCCCAGGGGGTCCCGGCGGTTTTGGCCCAGGGGGACCCGGCGGTTTTGGGCCGGGCGGTCCCGGCGGTTTTGGGCCGGGCGGTCCCGGCGGTTTTGGGCCGGGCGGTCCCGGCGGTTTTGGGCCGGGCGGTCCCGGCGGCTTTGGCCCAGGGGGACCCGGCGGCTTTGGCCCAGGGGGACCCGGCGGCTTTGGGCCAGGGGGACCCGGCGGCTTTGGCCCAGGGGGACCCGGCGGCTTTGGGCCAGGGGGACCCGGCGGCTTTGGGCCAGGGGGACCCGGCGGCTTTGGGCCAGGGGGACCCGGCGGCTTTGGGCCAGGGGGACCCGGCGGCTTTGGGCC
>NZ_JBFRGC010000033.1:0-83924 GCF_052115145.1 Paenibacillus sp. 2TAB26 | reverse complement strand
CTGTAAGAACCTATTTGCGCTTACAGCTGCAAAGTAACCTCAGTTTGTCCGGTGTAAGAACGTATACGTGCTTACAGCTTCTTTTCGGCGTAGGCGAACGTGCAAACCTCTGCTGTAAGTACCTATTTGCGCTTACAGCTGCAAAGTAACCTTAGTTTGTCCGGTGTAAGAACGTATACGTGCTTACAGCTTTTTTTCGGCGTCGGCGAACGTGCAAACCTCTGCTGTAAGTACCTATTTGCGCTTACAGTCACAAAGTAACCTCCATTTGTCCGCTGTAAGAACGTATGCGTGCTTACAGCTTCTTTTCGGCGTCGGCGAACGTGCGAACCACAGCTATAGGAACCTATTTGCGCTTACAGCCAGAAAGTAACCTCAGTTTGTCCGCTGTAAGAACGTATGCGTGCTTACAGCTTCATTTCGGCGTTGGCGAACGTGTGAAATACTGTTGTAGAAACCCATTCGTTCTTACAACAACAAAAAGAAGGCCGCTCCTAGGTAGAATCCTACCTAGGAGCGGCCCTCCTGAGCTCGCTCATTTACAACAATTACTTGCCGTTAATCAAAGCAAGGTTTTCTTGCCATCTTGCTGTACGGTACTCATTTACTTTATCGAAGCCAAGCGAGGTTGTTGTCTTTTTCGCTTCTTCGATCAAGCTAAGCACCTCCGCATCGCTTTTCGCGAACAGAATTTTACCGAAATACTCGTTAGCTGTTTCCGTCACTTGCTGATTAATGATTCCTTCATCCGTCTCAGGAGCCGGATCGATGTTATTGAATTGCGTCATATTCATCGATGTTTTCCATGCAATGTTAAGCTGTGCCAACGAACCCCAGTTGCGTTGTTCTTCCGGCAGCGTTTGCTCGATCTTTTGCTTGCTCGTATCTACAAAGGTTGCGTTTCCTGCCCATACATAGGCTTCCAGCTTATCTTTGTCCTTCTCTTCTTGCGGCGTGCTGAACCATTTGTCGTTCGGTATCGGTGCGCCATCCGCATCAAATTCATCCCAGTACAAGCCTTTTGGCCCGAAGAACATGATACGAGTGCCTTCCTCGCCCGTCATCCAATCCAAATACGCAAAAATACCTTCTGGATTTTTAGCGCTTGTTGTAATGACGTTAACGTTCCAACCTAGTGCGTTATAACCGTTTGGATAAATTTTGTTTTTATCCAATCCTGATTTAGCAATTGGCCAAATAAATTCATAACCTGCATTTGGATCTTTTGCCTTTAATGCGTTATGGCCTTCGCGTCCCACATTAGTCGCATTACCGCCAACAAATACAGCTACTCTGCCCGTTGCAAGCTTCTCTTTTACCTGATCATCCTTTTGAGTCATTGCATCCTGTGTCATAAGGCCTTCTCTAAATAACTTGCTTGCGAACAGCATCGTTTCTTTCCAAGCTTCGTTGTTGTAAATCGTATCAAACTTATCCCCATTAGGATATGCTTTCATCGAGTGGAACGCACCGTTTGCACCCTCCTGGAAGCTAGGGAACATTACCTCAACACCCGAGCCATTTCCGCCTACCTCTAATGGAATCACGTCCGGATATTTATCTTTGACCTGCTTTAAGTAAGCATACAAATCATCGATTGTTTCAAGCTTCGGTGAGCCAAGGTCTGCGTAAATTTTCTTGTTCACAAACCAGCCGCCGTTGCCCGTAGGCGCTGCTGTATACCAGTTCGGGAATTGATAGATTTTGCCGTCGCTCGAGCGGAGCATGTTTAGCGTCTCTTCGCCTGCCCATTTCTTCAGGTTCGGATATTTGTCGATATAATCATCCAGCGGAACAAGTGCTCCCGCAGCTCTCAATCGTTCTACTTCAGGTCCCCGGTCCATCATAATTGCACCCGGAAGCTCCTTCGACGCAATCATCGTGCTCAACTTTTGCGCTGCAGCGCCGCCGGATTGAATCGGCTCTACGGTTACTTTTAGATTATCTTGTACCCATTTACTATTCGGATTAGCACCCCACGGCTCCGTAGTCCACCAATCATAATGAACATAATAAGAAAAGTTAACCGGTGTTTCTCCCAAAACAAATCCATTGCTAGTCTCTGTTTTATTCGTGCCTTCCTTACCTGTATTGCCCGAATTGCTTGATTTTCCGCCGTCGTTACTGGAGCAGCCAGCTAGAAGCACAGTACCGGCAAGACCAGCGGTCATAAGCACAGTTAACAGCTTTTTTCCTTTCATGTTCGTAAACCTCCCAATTTTTAATATATACTCATACCCATCACCGAAGCGCTAAGGTCGAATACCCACATTACTCCTTTAAGGAGCCGATCATTACGCCTTTTACGAAAAAACGCTGTACGAACGGATACACCAAAACGATAGGAATCGTCGCTACCATCATCGTAGCCATCGTTAAGGATTTGCTCGTCACACTCTGCATTCTGCTTAACGCATCTGAGGCAGCGCCGCTTCCTTGTGAAGCGATCGAGAGCTGCTCGCTCATCGTGTTGGAGTTCATAATTTGCTGCAGTAAAGTTTGAATCGGATATAGCTTAGCGTCATTAATAAAAATCGTAGCTGTAAACCAGTCATTCCAGTGATAGACAGCCGTAAACAGTGAAAGCGTTGCTAAAACAGGCCCAGATAAAGGCAATACGATTTTGAAAAAGATCCCAAACGTACTGGCTCCATCGATCTTCGCAGATTCCTCTAGTCCATCAGGCAGCCCCATAAAGAAGGTACGGAATATAATCATATTCCACACGCTTACCGCTGTCGGAATGACCATAACCCAGAACGTATCCATTAAGCCAAGCTCGCGGTTCAGCAGGTAAAAGGGAATAAGTCCCCCGCTGAAATACATCGTAATAATCGCAAAGATCATATAATACTTTTTGCCGATAACGCCTTTAACGGACAAGCCATAAGCGAAGATGGCCGTTAAGAAAATAGAGATCAACGTGCCGACAACGGTACGGGACACCGAGATTAGGAACGCATCAATAATCCGGTTATTTTGAAATACGATTCTATAATTATCAATCGTGAACACCCTTGGCCATAACGTTATTCCGCCTTTTGCCGTGTCGAGCCCTTCGTTAAAGGAAATCACCGCGGAGTTCCAGAACGGGTACAGCGTAGCGAGCCCAAGTAGCACTAGTAAAATATAAATCCAAACCTGCAATACTTTATCGCTGCTGCTCAGCTTCACTAGGCTTCACCACTTTTCTGAATATTGATAGAAGTTCGCTCAATTACCATAGGCTTGAACCTGCTCTCCTAGCCATGTAGTTTGCCATCGTCAGCAAGCCTACACTTATAATCGCTTTAAACAGACCAACAGCCGCCGCATACGAGAATCGATTATTAATAATGCCTACCCGGTAAGCATACGTATCGATGACGTCCGCCACGTCTCGGAGCATTGCACTCCTGCCGAGCAAGAGCAAATCATCAAACCCTGCATTCAATAAGCTTCCGATGTTCAGAATTAGAAAAATGATAATAACCGGAGTAATCGATGGAAGCGTTATCAAAAATATTTGTTTGAATTTGCTAGCACCATCAATAGAAGCCGCTTCATACAAGCTGGGATTCACGCCTGCGATAGCTGCTAGATAAACAATCGTTGCAAATCCGATTTCCTTCCACAAATTCGTCGTCACGATAATTCCCCAGAAATATTCGGGCAACGACAAGAAATTAATCGGCTTATCAATAAGCCCAAGTGCTTGCAGTGAAATATTTAAGCTGCCGTTATCCACGGACAAAATGGAGATCGTAAAACCAGACACGATAACCCATGACAAGAAGTGAGGCAAATAACTGATCGTTTGAATGATTCTTTTGAAAGCCATGTTCCTTACTTCGTTTAACATCAGGGCAAGCAGAATCGGAGCCGGAAAGTTAATGACCAGCTTAAGCAAGCTGATCACAATCGTATTCCGAATGACTCTATAAAAATCCGGCGAGTTAAAAAACATTTCGAAATGTTTAAAACCCGCCCATGTGCTACCAAAAAAACCTTTAAATAAGCTGTAGTCCTGAAATGCCATCAAGACACCGTACATCGGAAAATAATTAAATACGAGTATAAAGATCAGTGCTGGAAATATCATGAGCTGTACTTGCCATTGCGCCAGAAACCGCCGCCACAACGGTTTCTCTCTTCGCGAGCTCTTTACTGCTGCATTTGCCGTAACAGGTGTTTGCACGCTTCCTCAGCCTCCTTATACTCTCCTCATTTAACCCTTAACTGCACCAGCCGTAATTCCGCGTGACATTTGCTCTGTAAACAATAAATAGATGATAACTGTCGGCAAAGCGATGATGGTCATTACCGCGAACTGTGCGCCATAATTGGATGAGTACTGACCGGTAAACTTCATAATGGAAAATGGCAGCGTCTTGAAAGTCTCGGATGTTAGAAATGTATTGGCCATAATGAATTCATTCCACCAGCTGATGAAGTTCATAATACAAACCGTCGCAATGGCAGGTTTCGTCATCGGCATAATAATTCGGAAAATAACGCCATAGACCGAACAGCCGTCCATAACCGCCGACTCCTCTATGCTCTTCGGAATGGTTTCAAGAAAACCCGAAATAATGAGCAAGCTTATTGGAAGCGAAAAAGCAATGTAAGGAAGGATCAAGGACAACGGGTTGTCAATGAGATTCAGCTTGTCGAACAAAATAAAGTTCGGCAGCAAGGTCGCATGAATCGGTACGATCATACCGAGCATAATGAACGCCATCGCAGGACCGCGCAGCTTCCATTCCATCCGAGTGAACGCATAGCCGAGCATAAGCGCTAGAAAAGCAGCAACCAAGATCGTTACAGTCGTAATAAAAACACTGTTTAATAGAAACTTTGGAACGCTCCCGTAATTGAATGCATTCACATAGTTATTCCATTCAAATGTTTTGGGCCATTTTAATATGCCGCTGCCAAAAAAATCTCCGCTCTTCAGAAAGGAATAATTGATGAGCCAAATGAGCGGAAAAATTTGCAGAAGCGCTACGACCCATAAAACGAGATGAAGAATGACCTTTAATGCGGGCGATGCGGCGTCCTTCTTCTTGCCGTTTTTCGCTTGGCGATTGGTCTTAGCTGCAAGAGCTTCCACGGGCATGCCTCCTAAAATAATTCATATACCAAATGTGCATATACAAGGGTGAGTATTAAAACTCACCAACATCTTTTTTGAACGCTTTGTTCATCGCTACCGTAATAATGAGACAAATGATAACGAACACAACGGATATTGCGTTTCCATAGCCGTACAGCGACGAGGAAAACGCCGTTTTATAAAGGTAATTACCAATAAATTGTGTCGTATTGGCAGGTCCTCCGTTCGTCATGAGGAATACGGTTTCCATCTGCTTCAAGCAAGCCGTAACCGCGATGACGACTGCAACTCGAACCATTGGCGAGAGAAGTGGAATGATAACACGCGTATACAGCTTCACTCTTCCAGCTCCATCAAGCTCTGCCGCCTCATAAAGATCCTTTGGTATGCCTTGAAGTCCGGCGTAATAAAGCAGAAGCGCATAACCAAAGCCTTGCCACATGACCACAACGATAATGCACCAAATGGCAATATTTGAATCGCCCAGCCAATCCTGTTTCCAGGTGCTTAGACCAACGCCTTCAAGCAATTTATTTAACATCCCAAAGTTCGGATGAAATACGCTTACCCACATTTTCGAAGTAACAACGATTGAAATAACTGCTGGTATAAAAAAGATAGCCCGAAACCATTTCTCTAGCTTTCCTGCATGCATCACAAATATGGAGAACAAAAGCGCAATCGGGTGTTGAATCAGAAGCGTAGCTGCAAGCAGCAGTAGGGCATTAAGCAATGAACGCCAAAAAACGCTGTCATGAAACAAAATCTTTTGGTAATTCTCGAGTCCAACGAACTCGTAAGCACCGATTCCTGTCCAATTCGTCGTACCGTAATATGCACTCATAATGATAGGAAAGCAAACCATGAAGAGAAACAGCATAAAACCCGGTGCGACTAGCCAAAAAATGGTGATGCGATTGCTCATCAGTTTGTGCATGGTTCTCCCCGCTCTCTCTTTGGTAGAAGGCGGGGCAGACCGAATGAATTCGGCTGCCCCATCAGCTAACTAGCTCATTTGTTTACTTCAGAACACCGACAGCTGCGTCCATTTCTGTTAAGAACTGCTCAGGTGTAATTTGTTTTCCAAACAGCTTTTGGTGAGCTTCCATTACTTTTGTCTTGAATTCATCCGTACCGTTATCATGTACCGGTGTACCGCTGGAAGAAGTCATTGCGCTGAAAATGCCAACCAATTGTTTTTGAAGCGCTGTTTCGTTGCCAGTCAGGAATTGATCAAACTTCTGAGCTGGAGTGCCTGATCCTGTTTGCCATACTTGCTTCGCCCAGTTCTCAGGCTTGAAGAAATATTGCAAGAAAGCGACTGCTGCTTCAGGGTGCTTCGATGTTTTCGATACGGAGTAACCGCCGCCATACCATGCAGCTACATCTGTTGCTTTACCTTTATCAGAAGCCGGGTAAGAGATCGCTCCTACGTTATTGCGGAAATCTTCAGGGAAGTTCTCGTCTGTTGCAAGACCTGCTTCCCAGTTACCCATCACGAACATTGCCGCTTGGCCTTGCCCGAACAAGTTGCGGGAAGTGCCGTAATCTGCTGTCATGAATCCATCTGCAAGTGCTTTGTTCTCTGCCAGTGCAGCGATGTCTTGTGCTGCTGCAAGGAAGTCAGCGTCGCCTGAGAATTTAGCTTCACCCTTCAATACCGCATCCATTTTGTCAAAATTGCCTGTGTGGCGCTGTGCTGCATACTCAAACCAGATTGGCAGTGACCAGCCTTCCATTGCGTTTGTTGCAAGCGGGTTAATGCCTTTTGCTCTCAGCTGCTTGGATACTTCAAGCAATTCTGCCGTTGTTGTTGGAACCGTTAAGTTATTGTCGTCAAAAATTTTCTTGTTATAGTAGATAACCAAGAAATCTGTACCACGCGGCAATCCGTATAGTTTGCCATCTTGGGAGAATCCATCTTTTGCACCTGGTACAAAGTTGCTGCTCTCAAAATCTGCTTCATTTAACTCAAGCAGCATGTTGTTGTCGATCAAAGGTTTAATAAAAGAAGTTTGGCCCCACGCCTGGATAATGTCAGGTACTGCATCTGTTGATGCATATACTTTAATTTTCGCTTTGTAAGGCTCATCTTGAAGCGCTTCTACTTCTATTTTCACATTTGGATTTTCTGCCATATAACTATCAATGATTGCTTGCTCGATTTTACCTGCTCCATTAGAGCGGTCAGCCAGCGCTGTGAAAAACTTAAGTGTTACCTGCTCCGGCTCCTTCTCTTTCGGCGCCTCCGTTTCTTTTGCTGCATTAGTTGGACTATTCGTCGCTTCGCTGCTTCCGTTTTTCCCATTATTGCCGGAGCTGCACGCTGCTACTGTAAAAACCATCATTATTGCTACTAGCGAAATCCATATTTTTCTCATCGCTACCCCACCTTTTTTTATTTGAGCAGGCGTTCCCTGTTCTGTCCCCATTATATCGTGTTATATCTGCGACAAAATATGAGCCAAATTTAAGAATAGATGCCTCATTTTTTGGATCATTCCCAAAATCAGCCTAACTGGATTTATTTCTTGGTATACTGAAGTCACAAATCTGAATGCTACAGGTGAACATGATGCGATCCTTTTTTACTCCCTTTCGACATATTACGCTGCAACGGAAACTGCTAACCTTAGTCATTCCCCTTCTGATTGCAACCGTTGGGATTACCGGGCTGTATTCTTATTACATTGCCTCGGGAGAAGTGGTAGATAAGCTTCATCAATCTCAAATGAACATGGCGATCAAGACAAAGGATCAACTCGACTATTTTGCCAAAAACACGTTAAGCTTCTCTAATTACTTGTTTCTAAATCCGACCGTTCAAAGCATGGTTATGAATGGCGACACGCAGCAGCGCCGTGATCAAGTGTTCAAAAATTTGCTGCCGCTTATGGTTACCGGTGAAACGATCCAATCGCTAGTGCTTTATCCCTCTACGAAGGATGATGTGCCCGCTCAGCCGTTTGCGATTACACAGACCGGTATTGCAAGCGCTATCAGCCTTGAGCGTTTTATGAAAACACGTTACTATGAGAGGCTCGCTAATACAGAATCAGGACAAATTTGGGATATGTTTTACCCTTCGGATGGCATTCTGCTTGGTGACACCCATCACAAGATCGTTTTAGTGAAGCCGTACAAAAACTTTTACAACTATGTTCGAAGCGGCCTTTTAATTATAGGGATGGACGCAGATAAGCTAAGCAAATCCTTATATCATGACGATGAGGAAGCTACACAGTTTGTAATGAATGATCAAGGCACCATACTCGCCTCAACTGATTTGCGCATGATTGGCAAACCGATAACAATGCTGCCTGTATTCGATCAGATGGATACAGCTGCCATCGAACCTGCAGAAGGATTAGCGCTGCTTAAGGAAAACGAACATTATATCGTTTCAGATTCCTTATCGGATATTACCGGCTGGCGAACTGTCGTTATCCAAGATCGCAGCAAGCTGGTGCTCGAATTGAAGCATATCGGCTCCGTCACCTTCTCGATCATGGCGATCGTAACGCTCATCACGATTATTGTCTCTTGGGTCATTGCCCGCATTATTACGAATCCGATGAAAAAGCTGATGTTCTCCATGAGGGCGCTCCAAACGGGGGATTTTACGCAGAGGGTACACTTCAACGGCAACGATGAGATCGGCAGACTCGGCCATTTGTACAATACGATGGTTGGACGAATTAAAACCTTAATTGATGACGTATATGCTTCGCGACTGAAGCAGAAGGAAGCCGAGCTGAAGGCGCTGCAATCGCAAATTAATCCACATTTTCTATACAACACTTTAAATATGATAAACTGGAGCGCCGTGCAGAAGGGGGATAAAGAAATATCCGAGATGGTCCTCTCACTCTCCCAAGTGTTCCGACTAAGCCTGAATAGCGGCAACGATTTTGTAGAGCTGAAGCACGAGATCGAGCTGGTACGAAACTATTTATTTTTGCAAAAGAAACGATTTACGACGAGGTTTAATTTTGAGATTGATTTGGAGCCCTCAATTGAGCACTTTCGTATGCCTAAGCTGCTCCTGCAGCCGCTCGTCGAGAATGCGATTATCCATGCCATCGAGCCCTCAGGCGGAAATGGACATATTCACATCAAGGCTTATACAGAGGACTCTCTTATTATTCTAGAAGTCACCGATAACGGACCTGGCATGCCGGAGAAACAGGTATACCTTCTTAATCAACCAACCGTAGAGGAGCCAATGCGCAACTTGCAAACGGATGACGCTCACTCTGGGATGGCACTGGCTAACATCAAGGAAAGGCTCGCTTTATTTTATGAACAGGCAGAATTCGAGATCGTAAGCAAGGAAGGCTTAGGCACGAGGGTGCAACTGCGAATTAAACAAGGAGGCAATGGAAATGGTGCTTAAAATGATCGTTGCAGAGGATGAGCAATCGTTCCGAGAAGGCATTCTTACACTTGTCGACTGGAAGCTGTATGGCATTGAGATTGCCGGAGAAGCGGAGAATGGCAAACAGGCTTTGGAAATGATTCATAACAATCCCCCTGATTTGCTGCTGACCGATATCCGTATGCCTTTTCTAAACGGTCTTGACCTTATTCGTGAAGCCAAAGCAGCCGGCCATGAATTTCATTCTGTGCTGCTGACCGGCTACAATGAGTTTGAATATGCCAAGGAAGCGATCAAGCTTGGTGTTTCCGACTACCTCTTAAAGCCTTGTATGCCGCATGATATTATTCGTGTAATTATGGACTTAAAGCGAAAAATTGAACAATCCGAAAATGAAGATAAAGCTTTAAATGCCCTTAACCGCAGCTGGAATCGCAACCTTCATCTGCTGAAAAATCAGATTTTATCGCAATGGGTTCAGCACCCGCTCATGCCTCTGGAGGATCGATCCAGCGTAATGAGTGAAGTGGACATGACGCTCTCGTGCGGACCCATTCAAGTCGGTCTGATCCGCATTGACTCCAACAAGGCGCAGAACGTCACCGCATCCAAACGTGATTTAGAGCTTATACGTTATGCGCTGCTGAATATTGCAGGTGAAACCCTTCGGCCGTTATACGATGGCAAGCTTGAGGTGTTTCGCCATGGCGACGAGATGTTATGGATCGGAAATTATCCAGAAAACACGACCAACGAGGCGATTGAAGGTGCTATGAAGGAGCTCCAGCTTAATCTTGAAGCTTATCTGAAGCTCTCGATCAGCATATCAATCAGCTCTGCAGCTGCTTCGGTTGATTATGCGCATATCGGTTACCAGCAAGCGATTGAAGCGATGGAAGCCAGATTCTATCAAGGAAGAGGCGGCATATTTTTTCATGCCGAGACTGGTAAGCAAACCGCTGCCAAAAGCTCCATTCTAGACGATGCCTATTTGCATCGACTCGAAAAAGACCTGCTTCTCGCCTTGCAGAACGAGCATTATGAGCAGGCAGTTGATGCCATTGAAGCGAGCATGTCTCATATTCGGAACAATTCGAGCTATTCCAAAGCTGAGGTTCATCTGCGCTCCACAAGTCTTATTCTAGAGCTGCAAAAATTCGCCCAAGAGCGCAAAGTTGCCTCTATCGAATGGCAGGACAGCTTCGTGAACTGGATCGAGCAAATCCCTAACATGGAGACGCTTGATGATTGCTCCGTCGTCCTGCAAAAAATCGTGCAAAGCATCGTCGAGGCTGTATCGAACCAGAAGTCACTGCATCGTACCGTGCATGCTACCATTGAGTTGATTAAGCAAAAGTACAATACAAATCTCACACTAGAGCTTGCTGCCAAGGAAACCTTCGTCAGCAATTCCTATTTAAGCTCGCTGTTCAAGCAAGAGCTTGGCGTTAACTTTCTTGATTATTTGCATCAATACCGCGTAGAGCAATCCAAGGAGCTGCTGCGCCAAAGCTATAAAATTTATGCGGTTTCCAAGCTGGTTGGCTATCAAGAGGAACGTCACTTTAGCTCGACCTTCAAGAAATGGACGGGGCTTACGCCGCGGCAATATCAAAAAAACTACAATGCGGGTTGACTCAAGCCGTGTGCCGCATAACAAAAAAACTACGACGGCAAGAGGCCACTGAAAATCTTACGAATTAAATTTAATACATTCTCCGCTACTACCGATTTCAAGCTGCGAAAGTTGAGTTAAAAAGTCCCAGTGAGCTCTTGCTTCACTGGGGCTTTCTTGTTTTCCTATTTACATTAAGCTTTCAAAAAAACGGTTTTAATTGAGGTGAAAAATTCGATTGCCGCTTGCCCCTGCTCTCTCGAATGCGAGCTAGATTGCTTCATTCCGCCAAATGGTGCCTGCAGCTCCACACCTGCCGTTTCCGCATTTATGCGTACCAAGCCTGCATCCATATCAGAAATAAAGGTCAATATATGGTTAATATTTTGTGTATAAATAGAGGCACTCAGTCCATATTCCACGTCATTGGCCAGCGATAAAGCCTCCTTCAAGTCCACAAAAGGTATGAGCGCCAGTACCGGACCAAAAATTTCCTCCTTGGCAATCGTCATATCCACGGTTACCTTTTCGAAGACGGTCGGTTGCACGTAATAGCCATTCGACAATTCCTCATCCTCCGGTATGCTTCCGCCATAGAGGAGGCTAGCCCCTTCCGCGATTCCCTTATTAATGTAGGAAAGAACGGTATTACGCTGCTTTTCATTGGCACAAGGCCCCATCCATGTGGTGGAATCCTTCCCATTTCCCAGCTTCAATTGTTTGACTTGATCCAGCAGCTTCGCCCGGAAAGCTTCATAAATCGAGGCTTGCACGAGGATCCTGCTCGTAGCCGTACATTTTTGTCCCGTGGATTTCAAACCACCGCTAATCGCTGCTTCTACCGCAAGATCGAGGTTAGCATCTTCAGCGACGATAAGCGGATTTTTCCCGCCCATCTCCAATTGATACTTGGCTCCACGCGAAAGAGCCGCTTGGCCAATCTGCTTCCCTACTTTATTGGAACCCGTAAAGGTAATACCTTGAATATTGGAATGATTGGCAATACCGCCACCAATTAGAGCACCGTCACCTGTGACCATATTGACAACGCCAGACGGAAAGCCTGCTTCCTCAAAGCATGCAAGCAGCTTTGCCGCCGTAATCGACGTTTCAATGGCTGGCTTTATGACAATCGTATTGCCATAAATAAGCGCCGGAGCCATTTTCCACATCGGGATCGCAACCGGAAAATTCCACGGCGTTATAACACCCACAACGCCTAGAGGCACTCTAGTTGTGAACATGATCGCCTCAGGGTCAGTTGAAGGTATAACGTCACCTGTCTTCCGCATGCCTTCCCCCGCATAATAACGAAGAATAGCAACTCCACGAGCCGTTTCACCTTTACATTCCGCAAGGGTCTTGCCCATCTCGCGCATCATGGTTTCAGCTATCTCTTCCAGTCTTGCCTCTAGATGGTTAGCAGCCTTGAACAGATAATCGCCCCGGGCCGCGCCCGAAAGCCTGCGCCATGCTTCTTTGGCACGATTAGCGGCGCTCACCGCAAGCTCAAGATCCGCTTCGTTGGAATCTTGCACATATCCGACGATCTCAGACGAATTCGCAGGATTAATGCTTTCCGTCAACCTTCCGGTTGCGGATACRCTCCATTTTCCATCAATAAAATTCAAATAATTCTGCTCTATAGTCATTTCTCTATTCACTCCATCCCTAGGGTTATCGCTTTAGCTCACTGAAGGAATTCCCAACCCCTCGGCAAAACTGTCGGATTGAATGGCAGACGAATGATACCTGTCGAGAACTTGAATGCCCAAATGAGCTCTGCGCACTTTCTCCCTGCACTGGGCGATGGCCAGCTCCTTGTTGTGAATACCCGCTGGATACACGCTAGCTGCATTTCGAAGACCGAATTTCAGATAAACCGGCGAAGCAATTCTTACAATTTCCGGGATTTCATAGTTGCGGATAAAACCTCCTAAATCATCCGGCGACTCAATATAGAGATCAATCGGAGCATCAACCACAGTTCGAATCGATGACAGCTGCGGCAGAGTAATATCACCCGGCAAATTCAAGGTAGTGCCGCCAAGCTCCGTAAAAATCCGAGCATTTACCGGATTGGTCGGACTCATCAGCGCTGAAATTTTAACGACCAAATCAGCTGGCAGCTGACCCTTGATTTTCGCTTGATTGATCAGCCATAATAAGCCTTCATCCGCCACAAGAACGCTTCGAATGCCTAATTCAGCCGCACGAAATATTTCTTCCAATCCATAGAGCAGCTGATCCATTCCTGCATGCCGCCCGCCAAGCAGCTTTCCACTGCTGCTAAGAGACATGGCTCCGATATCAAAGCTCATGCGAGGCCCAACGAAGAGGCATACCTCCATCCCTTCCGCCATGCCTATTTGGACCATATCACCAATTTCTGAATCACTTAACAGCATAATTCCGCTGCCCTGAGAGACGCGGTTGACCGTTAGTCCATATTGTTTGGCTTCTGCAATAACGCTCTCCATTATTGCAGGACCCTCTACCGAAGGGATTTCCACACGGTAATGGGCTCCATCTTCAAATCTTTTAGCACTTGTCGCGAGCTGATACTGCTCTTTGTCCGGCAGGCCCAGACTAGCCGCAAAGGCTTGAGCTTTGTACATCGTTGTTTCCCCCTCGAAGCATTCCATGTATGTGAATGACTAACTCCCACTAGCCTCTTCCGACGATTGGTTCTATAAAACTAACTTCCTCTTTGGAATTTGGACGCAAAAAATCAAGGTCGCAGCCTTGGTCGGCTTGCAATACATGATCCGCATGCAGCTTCATAAACCCTCGCTTATGCGTACGAACAGGCGACCAATCACGCAGACGCTCACGTATTTCCACATCCGTCAGCTCTACGCTAATCGTACCGTGATCCAGATCAACCACAATCCAGTCCCCGCTTCGAATGGCAGCGATAGGCCCTCCAAGCTGGGCTTCCGGCGAAACATGCAAAATATTCGTACCAAAGCTTGTTCCACTCATTCGGGCGTCGCTGATCCTTACCATATCCCGAATTCCCTGCTTTAACAGCTTCTTCGGAATCGGCAGCGCTCCCCATTCGGGCATCCCTGCTCCCACCGGTCCGCAGTTTCGCAGAACTAACACGGAGGTCTCATCGACCTCCAACTCCTCGCTATCAATGGTTTCATACATCTCTTCATAGCTATCGAATACTATGGCTTGGCCTCTATGTTGATGATTAATTAAGGAACTAGCTGCTCGTTTCAGAATAGCTCCCGAAGGCGCCAAATTACCTGTTAGTACAGCAATGCCCGCTTCCACTTTATAAGGTTCGGCCAGAGAATAAATAACATCATCCCGGTAAGCGGGATAATCGCGATAACATTCTTCAATCGTAGTTCCCAGTGCACTCAGACAGGTCGCATCGAGCTGGGGCAGCAGCCTGCTGATCACAGCGCCAAGTCCGCCTGCTTCAAAAAAGTCATCCATACTGTGCTCTCCACTTGGTTGAAGATTGACCAAAAGCGGAATTTCACTTGATCTTTCTTCATATCTCTTTAAGGGAATATGGATCCCGAGCCGCCCTGCAATCGCAGTTAAGTGGATAACCGCATTGGTAGAGCCGCCAAGCGCTGCCAGCAGCTTGATGGCATTATCGAATGCAGCTTCCGTCATTAGACGAGCCGGAGTCAATTCTTCCCTAACCATCGCAACAATTCGTTTGCCCGTTTCTTCGGCTGCCCATTTACGGCTGGCATGCGTGGCCGGAATCGTGGAAGTGCCCGGCAGCATCATGCCGAGAATCTCCGATAGGCATTTCATGGTAGAGGATGTGCCCATGACGGGACATCCTCCCTGCGTGCATGAAATGCATTTTTCCAGCTCGCTCCATTCCTCGTCTGTCATAAGGCCAGCATTGTAATCATCCATCAGCTTCCAAAGATCCGTCCCATAATTCACTTTCTTCCCGCGAAAGGAACCCGATGCCCGGTGTCCGGCAGCAAGCTGCAGCGAAGGAATATTGCTGCTGGCTGCACCCATAAGCTGGGCGGGTGTTGTCTTATCGCATTCGCAAAGCAGCACTGCACCGTCAATTGGCAATGCCCGAATAGATTCTTCAACGTCCATCGCCATCAAATTGCGATAAGGCAGATCCGAAGGCTTCATAAAATCAGCAGGCGTCGTGATTGTATGCATCTCAAGCGGGTATCCTCCTGCAAGCAGCACTCCACGTTTGACAAATTCGACTAATTCTTTATGGGGCGCATTACAGCTATTTAAATCACTCCATGAGTTGAAGATGCCAATAATCGGCTTGCCTACAAATGATTCGGGAACATGCCCATTAGCCCTCATGGCCGACAGATGCTGGAATCGCGTTTCCTTTGACGGGTGTTTAAACCATCGGTCACTGCGCAAAGACATGCTCAAATCACCTCTTCAATCCGAATTCGTGTTGTTGTTGTCACTTGCTCGCCAGGCTGAAGAACACGGAAGCCCGTCAGCTCCTGCGGAAGCTGCAAGTTTGGTGCATTCGTTATCCAAGTATAAGGCTCTGGGCACAAATAACCCTGCCATGCATCATGGTTGTAGACCACCCAATGCTTAAATTGCTCGTCCGCGCTGTACACAACGCGAATGCCGGAATTCAGATCGGTTAGCACCGCTTCATTGGCTCCCGTTCCCGCTGTCTGAAACGCATCGTCCAGCGCGTGCTCGACTAAGCTTTTCCCCTCGCGCAGCTCCTCCAAATAAGGAATATCCACTAGTTCGCCGGTTGGCAAGAAACGTTCGTCCAGCACCCACTGCTTATCCGCATTCAGAGAAAATCGGCACTGCGCCAGATCCCCTGAGGGATCAAACGGATAATTAAACGTCGTATGGTAGCCGAGTCCCCAAGGAAATGGCGCGGCATCCCGGCTGCTGATTGTCGCTTTAATCGTGAGCGTTGCCCGCTCCAAGATGTAACTCATTTGAACACTAAATGAATGTGGAAACCGAGCTAAAATCGCTTCATGCTCATCGGAATGAATGATCGTCTCCAGTACGATCCTCTCTCCTTCTGCCTCTGCCCGTAAAATCTTCCATGGCGCATCAAATAATAAGCCATGGGTGTGATTATGTTCAGCAGCATCATTAATATCAAACTGATAGTCCCTGCCATTAAATGCAAACTTGCCATCGGCAATGCGATTGGGAGGAAAGAGGATCGGCAGGCCATACAAGATAGGATCTGCCTTGTACATCTCCTGACTTTCTGGAAATCGCAGCAATTCAAGATCTTTATTTTTTAATCGCAAAGATAATAGGTTGCTTCCCCAAGCCGGTACCAGCGTGAACGCCAGCTCCTCATTTTGTACCCTTATTGCCGTTTCCCCATAAAGCTCAAACTGTTCGATAGCCAATTCTGCCTGCCTCCTTAATTAAAGTGCTGTCTCATCGCAGCAAGGCTGGGCAGTTCAAGAATATCATCCAGCAGCGCACGAGCCTGTTTCTCGGAACGGGTCCACGGATCCATCATAATTAACTGGACAAGATCTTCAAAATTCCCGCTATCATAGGCCTGCAGCTCAATCTCTACGGGTGCGACACGATCGCGAAGCGCAAAGTTAATCAGAGGCTTAGGCAAGCCTTTGGTCTTAATGCCTTGAACGCCGATTCCACTGACGTAACAAGGAATTTCCACCTGAAAATCGAGCGGGATGCCCGGCACGTAGTTGCTGTCATTCAATATATTAAGGATCATCACTCTAGGCACATCACATGCTATCGCTTCAATAAAAGGAATCATCGGTTCTGACGAATGCACCGGCGGGAAATGATCCATAACTGCTTCTGTCGTATTTTCAGAAACCTTCCGGATTCTCTCTACGCCAGCTGCACCTCCCGCAAAGTAAAGATCCCGCCACCAAGCCTGTGGGTCTTCCTTATAGAGATGCTCCGTTTCTTGATCCGCATGGTGCCAAGCTGGCCAAGAGCCTCCGCCCGGATTTCCCGTATCGCCAATTGGAAATACGCCGAATTTCTTATAGAGATCAAGCGCTTTGGGACCTAACCAGTCGCAGGTAGCGCAGTTCTCAATGTAAGCAGCCGATTTTTCTTCGATCCAACGATCCAAAATAGGAAATGCATTTTCCCCTTTGTATCGGAACTCGGTCAGCCAAATAAAGTGATTCACGCCTGGAATCTCATACGTAATATGATTCGGGTCGAGTCCAATGACCTCAGCAACAGCTTTTACCCCGTTAGAACCATGGCAGAAGCCTGCCAGCTTGGCCTGTGGATACTTGCGCTGCAAGTAGGTTACCCCCGCCATGACCGGATTGGACACGAGCATATACCAAGCGTCCGGACAAATCTCCAAAATATCCAGCATGACCGATTCCATCAGCCGCAGCTGATCGAAATTAATCCAGAAGCCTTCGTCATGCATCACATGCAGGCTCCCGCCAAACCGATAACCGTGCTTCTGGGCTATATCCCATCCGTCCTTCAAGCGCTGATGGCCTCCGACCAGCGCAGCAAGCACGACGAAGTCGGCTCCGCGTAGCGATTCTCTACGATCCGTCGTCTTCTCCAGCACTAGATGGATATTAGCTTCTTTGGCGTAGCGTTCGCAAAGGGAATATGCGCTTTCCAATCTCTGCTCATCGATATCCATAAAGCTGACGACACTGCCTTCAAGAGAAGGCGTCAAGCAGATGTCCTTGATTAGGCTGAGGGAGAACATGGCAGATCCTGCTCCGATAATGCTAATTTTAGCCATAGGTATAACCTCCATATGAGAATGAATGATTTTGAATGAGGGCTTGTTATCAAATCGCAGCCGATGCTGCTCCGTCAATACTTAGATTAGAGCCGCTAACGACAACAGATTCGTCGGAGGCTAGGAATAACACGGCATACGCAACCTCGCGCGTCGTTGCCATTCTTCCGAGCGGCTGCTGCTGCTTGATGATGGGATACAATTTATCCATTCCGCCCATGCTTTCGGCGAGACGGACGTTCATATCCGTCTCCACCCAGCCTGGCGAAATCGAATTGCAGCGGATGCCCTTCTCGGCATAGGAGACGGCAATCTCTTTGGTTAAACCAATAATGCCTGCTTTGGAAGCAGAATAAGCGGTATAGCCAGGCTCCGTTAAGGAGGCCATGACAGAAGATGTATTAATGATGGAACCGCCATTTCTCTTGAGCATTTCGGGGATCGCTTTTTTACACATTAAGAACATCGACTTCAGGTTAACTTGCAGCACTTCGTCCCATGTTTCTTCCTCATAATCCAAAATATCGCCAACAGGCATAATGCCCGCATTGTTAAAAACGATATCAAGCCCGCCGTAAGCGTTGACCGCGCTTGCCACAGCATCTTCAGCCGTCTTCATCAGGCCCACGCTGCCGCATACGATCTCGCAGCTTCCGCCCATTTGGCGAATTTCGGCAGCCACCTCGTTTAGTTTCTCCTCGTTGATGTCGACCAGGATAAGACTCGCGCCTTCTTCAGCAAAGAGCAGCGCCGTTCCTTTACCGATTCCTGATGCCGCTCCTGTAATAATCGCTACTTTTGATAAGAGGCGTCCTTGCTTCGTACTCATGTGATGACATCCTTTCCTATCCTCATTCGATATCGTTTATTTAACAGCTCCAATAACCAGCCCTTTACGAATATAGCTTTGAAAAATAATATAAATCGCAATGGGCGGCAGCGAAGCAAGCAACAGCCCTGACAATAACAGCGGATAGTCTGAGCTGAACCGATTGAGCACAGTCGCCACCGCAACGGTTACGGTCTTTAAGCCATCCGATTGCAAATAGATCAGCGGGGTTAACAAATCGTTCCACCAGTTCGTCGCATTAAAGATCGATACCGTGACCACGCCCGGCAAGCTCATGGGCAAAATCACTTTGAACATCGCCTGATAATATTTGGCACCGTCTATTTTTATCGCTTCGAGCACTTCATCGGGCATGGCTCTCATTAGTGAAGTGAGTAAGAAGACCGTGCTCGGAATAGCCGAGACAGACCAGATAGTCACCACGGATATGATATGGTCAGTCCAGCCGATCTTTGACATCAACAAATAGTTTGGAATGATAAAAGTAATACCCGGTATGGTCATCGTAGCGATCATAATAATATAAAACCCGTTGCGGTATTTGAATTTTAATTTGGCAAAAGCATAGGCTGCCGGAATAGACAAGGCTAGGGAAGCAACTAAGCTAAGTCCCACGTAGACGAGCGTATTGCCAAACAACCGAACGAGAGAGAAGCGATAAATGAGTGCGATGAAGTTATCAAAATACCACGTTTTTGGAAGACCCATCGGATGTTTGATATATTCTATCGTCGGCTTCATACTGCTGATGGCCATGTAGAACAACGGATACATCGCCATAAAGGCAATGACAGCGAGCACGATAAAAACCAGAAATCTAACCATTCTTCTAGAGGCTGTTTTCATAATGTCCTCCTATTGCTCCAAGCGCTTGGATATTTTCAACTGAATCCAGGTAATGAACATAACAATGAAGAACAAGAATACCGATAGCGCGCTCGCATAGCCCATATTTCCGCTTCGGAAAGCTTGAATATAAATCATATAATCGATTGGTGTTGTCTCGTAACCGGGCCCGCCGCCTGTGATCGAATAAACAAGGCCAAACAGCCCGACAAAAACGTAAATAACATTGACGATCGTAAAGTAAAATATCGCTGGATATAACGACGGTATGACGATGTACATTAATCGCTGACGCCAATTGGCTCCGTCTATTTTGGCCGCATCAAACAATTCATTGGAGATCGAAGATAGCCCCGATAAAAAAATGAGCGTTCCTTGGCCTAGCGTCTGCCAGTAAAAACATAGAATCAAGATCATAAATTCGGTCGGCACCGTATTCAGCCAATCCGTCGTAAACGCACCAAGTCCGGCATTTTCCAGAAGCGTATTCACGATCCCTTTATTCGTAAACATGGATTTTGCCAAAAAACCGATAACGACCGAGGAGAGGATAGCCGGCAAGTAATACACCGATCGAAACAAGCGCCACCCCGGAACCTCCTCATGCAGCAGAACCGATACCGTTAGCGAAATGAACAAAATCCCGGGAACCGATAATAAAAAGATTAAGTTGTTACGCAGCATAAGCGGCAAATCGCCATTACTAAGGATCGTCTTAAAATTATCCCAGCCAACAAACGTAGAAGTGACCCCATCCCATTCCGTAAAGCTATGAAAAAACGTGTTGAACATGGGATAACCTACGAATACAGCTAGTAACAGAAAAGCCGGCAGCAAGGAGAACAAACCTACCCATCGTTCTTGCTTGAGACCCATCCTTCTATTCCTCCTTGCCTTTTGGTAGAAGCGACCTTCTTTCCTATGAAGGCCGCTCCTTAACCGCCTATTTATTTTTTAGAAGCGAATCGCGTTTCTGGTCGATTTTTTTCATAAATTCCTCTGCTGTCATTTTCCCGCTGGAAACCAGGGATTGCAGCGACATCATCTCGCTTGTCAGCTCCGCTGGGTAAACATTGTCCGGCCAGAAAATAGTGCTAGGTTCATTGGCCATATCCTGCATCGTTTTCACTAGCGGATCGGATACGTACTCGTTCACATCCACATCGTTGACGACTGTAATACGTGCTTCGCCCGACTTAATTTTATTGATTTGCTCTTCCTTGCTCATCAGGAATTTGACGAAATCAGCCGTTTCTTTCTTGTGCTCCGAGTAGTTCGTCACCACAAACGCAGCGCCCACCCCGCCAGGACCGCCATCGTGGATTTTGACATCCTCGCTGAAGTCTGGAATTTTCATAAAACCGACCTTGTCGCCCATCTCCTTGCTGAAGTTCAAGATGTCCGCATTTGCTCCAACCGTCATGCCGAGCTGCTCTTGAATAAACAGTTGTCGAACTGAATCATCGGCAATGACCAAGTTTTTCTCGAACAGCTCGCGCCAGCCCTTCATGACATTCACCAGCTTAGGATCGGAGAAATTGGTTGTGCCTTTGACCAAGCTGTCGAGGCCTGGAATATCCACCGTTTGAGCAATCCAATAGTCCGGTACATGAAGGAAGCTGTCTTTAAATAAACCAAGCGGTGTAATATCCTTCGTCTTCACTTTCTCCAGCATAGCTACAAACTCTTGAAAATTTTTCGGGCGCTGGGCAATGGGATCGACTCCGGCATCCGCAAAAATTTTCTTGTTATACGCTAGAAGAAAAGTTCCGTCTGTCCCAAATGGAACGCCATAGGCTTTTCCATCGGCCGTAAAGTCTTCCGTTGTTGCGCTCCATCCCACGATTCTGGATCTTTCTTCACCTGAAAAGTAACTATCCATCGGCTCTAAAAATTGCTTAAACCGAAGCATATAGGAACCTGACCAGAGTACCGTTAAATCAGGACCGTTCTTGGCAATGCTGGCCGTTTGGAATTTAGCAAACAGCTCATCTCCGGATGGAACATCCTGCACATCAATCTTCACATTGGGATGGGCCTTCTCATATCGGGCAACAGCCTGAGAAATGTAGAAGTCTTCTTTTTTCTTCGCTTTGTTATTTTCATCAATGGTCGCAAACCCTGAATTCCAGAAAACAATATTGACCTTCTCCTGTCCTTCCCCACCTGTAGAAGCGCTTTCATTTTCATTCTTGGAACATGCAGAAAGCGACATTGTAACCAGCATCATTAAAGCTATACTTAAAACAGACCATCTTCTCATTCTCATGGAAACCTTCCTTCTTTCGTTAGTTGATGTCTTGCTTCCTAGTATAGAAGCTTTCCATAAGCAGATGAATCTCCTAAGCCAACCATTTGATTTATCACTTTATATCCGAAGAGGATACCATTTATCATTTTTCAAGCCGCAGTTAACATCTTTTAATTCTTTTCAGCATCTGCATAGTGTGAGGGTGCAATCCCCTTAATTTTCTTAAACATGCGGGTAAACGAGCTTAAGTTTAAGTAGCCCAGCTTGTCCGAAACCTCAGTTAAGGTCATTCCGCTGCGGATCATCGTTTCAGCCTGCTCCACCTTGGCTGTCAATACAGCGGTGCTGAAAGAAATCCCTTTCTCTTCCTTATATATTCTGCTGAGATATACAGGGCTTACTTTAAGATGCATCGCGATGGCATTTAAACTAATTTCATCAAACCTGTGCTCTTGAATAAACATCTCGGTGGCTTCAACAAACTTCTTTCTTTCATGGCCGTTCTTCTCTTTGAATGCCGGTTCCTGCAGCACATGGATAGCGTTGTATAACAAATGCACCGCTTGCGTTAATGAAACGCAGTCCAGCAGCTCAGATCTTTGGAAATAAGTCTCCGATGGACGCCGTCCTGACATTTCGCAGATTTGCTTCAGCTGGAATAAAATATCCTCCAGTACATTGTGCAGCAGGTTTGGTTTGGGATATGGCGGGCCGACGACCTGCTTGAGGTTTGCCAGCAGATCTCCTGCCTGCTCGTATTGAAAGCTGGACAGTTTGTTCATTATCGCCTTTTTCCAAATAAAGACGGCATCGGAAAGCGTTGCTTCAGGCAGCTCGCCCTGAAACAGGTGGTCATTTTCACAAAAAAATTTGAGGCTTAGCAGGTCGCTAGCAAAACGATCATACACGGTCCACTCCCGCCAGTCTGTAAACCTTTTACTCACAGCAATGGATAGAGTATGGCCCATATACTGCGAAACCGAGTCGATCAACAGCTTCGGGTCGATATCCGAGCTATTCGTGCTGCTTACCAATACATGCCATCGGTTTTCATTTATGTTTTCCACGAACCCAATTAGCCTGCTGCGGTAAAGTTCAACAGCCATATGGTCAATCGAATGGCCTATTTTAACGATTTCTTGGGAAGTTAATTTGGATTCATCCTGAGAAGGATCTAAGGCCACAACCCATGCCTCATATTCTCCCTTTTGCAGAAAATATTTATACTCTCCCAGCTTCTCGGCAAACGCTTCTGTCTCTTCACTGTTATACAAGCCGTGCAGCCAGTCTCTTAATAAGCTGGCTTTACGAACGAATCTTGAACCCGCTTCCGGCGTCCCTTCTTCCTGAAAATGATGCTCCAGCAGCTTAGCTTTCATTTTAGTTGTCAGCTGCTTCAAAATGAGCTGAAGCTCCTCAATTTCCATCGTGGATTTTACAATAAAGTCATGAACGCCCAGGCGCAGCGATTTGCGAACCGTTTCGAAATCTTGATTGCAGGTCAAAATAACAAATTCCCCGTCCGGATTTAAGGGCTTTACCTTCTCAATAAAATCAAGCCCATTCATTCTGGGAAGCAAAATATCCACAAGTGCGATGTCCGGCAGAAATCTCTCGTACAGCTCAACAGCTTCAACTCCGTCTCTGGCTTCGCAGACGACCTCCAGCCCCATTTCAGACCAAGGAATTAATGATTTGATCCCCATTCTAACTAGCATATCATCTTCAATAATCATCACTTTCATTCCGAATCTCCTCCATTATGATCGATATAGGGAAAGGTAAGCGTTACGTTCGTCCCTTTACCCACTACACTTCGAATTTCGATGCCATACCTCTCGCCATACTCCAGCTGCAAGCGACGATGCACATTTTTAAGCCCGATCCCCGAGGTTCGTTCCTCATCCTCGTACTCATTGGAATCCGTTATCAGCATACCGGCAATGGAGCCTTCTTCAATTCCGACTCCGTTATCTATAACCTCCACCCGTATCTGCTCCCCTTCCATCGCGCAAGTAATCGTCAGCTGTGGCGTAATTCCATCAAGATTAGTAAATCCATGCATGATTGCATTCTCGACAATCGGCTGCAGCGTCAGCTTCAATATTCTTGCACCCTGCACCTCATGCGGCACATCCCATATCGTTTCAATTTTGATGAACATCCGTTTTTCCTGAAACGCAATATAGCTTCTGACATAATCCATTTCCTCGCCGACCGTGCTCCATATGGTTCTTGATTTGCTTAGTGTATAGTTCAGCATGCTGCTTAAATTAACAAGAGTCTGGGCAATCATCTTCTCGCCCTTCATTTCCGCCATCCAACGGATCGAATTAATCGAATTATGCAGGAAATGAGGCTTGATCTGGGACAGCAAGAGATTGAGCTCCAGGCTCGACTTTTCCCGTTCATCCGTTTTAATACGCTCAATCTGTTCATTAATCCGGCTTAGCATTTGCTGAATGCCCGAGAACAAAATTTCGATTTCCTCCAAGCCTTTGTATTGGAAATTTCCAATGACATCCTGCCCCTGCCCAGCATCATTAAAGCGTATTTTCCGAACCATCCTCGATAAATTCAGCACAGGTATCATCGCTTTTCTTGTGAATATATACAGGATAAGTGAAATCAAAAGAATGGACGACACGGTTACCGTGAGCGTATGGCTCCACAATTGCTTAGTGGGACTTGCCAAAAGCTCTTCCGGCGTTAACGCAATTAAATACCATCTTAAGAAGGGAATGTTTTGGATGGAGCAAAAGTAGCTTTGGCCGTTCCACTGAATCAGAAAGCTTTCATATCCCCCGCCGTCCACCTTCGCCTTCGATATCGCCTGTCTGGATAGCTCATGCAGGCGGTCGTCATCATCTTCGCTAGAAATGAGCAATTCGCCGTCTTCCTGACTAATGAATGCAAGGGTTGAGCTGTTCAGTTGAATTTTGCGCAGCAGCCGCTGAAATAAGCTCTCGTTGACCTCTACGTTCAAGAGGCCTAGCGCCGAATTGCCATGTACAATATTTTTAGTGAAATAAAAAGCGTTCTGCCCCTCCGAGAGGTCGTGAAAATTGGGGCCCACATTGCGATACATGACGTTATTATCATAAGGTATCCTCTCGGAAGGCCAATTAAACTGCTGCACCACTTGCTTTAACCGTTCAACTTCTGTGTCATGCAAAACGCTATTGCTGAATACTTCCCCTTGATCGTTAATAATTTGAACGTATAAGGGCACTCTTAACCGATACGCAGCAGTGAACGACTTCAGCCGGTCTCTGACCGCCTGTTCATTTATGGGAGCGTTATTTTTTCGACTTAACAGCCTCTGTAATTCCTGATCCTGCGACAAGGTTCGAATATAATCCTCGATATGGTTCACATAAAAGTCCAAGCTGATGGAGAGCGACTCCATATTGCTCGAAACCGATTTGTCATACAGCGTTTCCACTTGCTTAACTGCTCCTTTGCCCAACATATAACCTTGGATAAGAACCGGAACAATAATAATACACATGAGCAGCAAAATAAGCGTAATTAAGTTTAGCCGGCGTTTTATCCGTATCATCTATAAACCCTCCTCTGCGGCTTCACATTGATTCATGCAATGAATATTGTTTATTTATTTGTTTATTTATTTGTTTCTGCATTCTTATTCAATTATTTCTTATCTTGTAGTGCTATTATATCCGGAATAATAATCAATACCATGATTTATTATATTTTGCGCAAGCAAACCATGCGCCTCGTTGGAATTCCAATACGCGGAAGGCGATTACAATTTCATGTGGCTCCGCAAAAATAAGCTATCAATTAAGCAATATACAAAAACAAAAAACTGCAAGATCGCACAGCCTCATTCGGCAGCGGTCTAAGCAGTTTTTTTGTTTCAAGGACTTTAATTTCCTAATTCTAAAGTATGTGGGCCAGGGGCAGTGCTCCCTTTATCCAACATCGCGAAGCACCATTTCTAGAATCAGCTTCGTCTCCCTTATGAATTCGATAAACGGAATGAAAATTCCGTTAGATAATTGTGCTGTCGTAGAAAAAAAGCCCGTACTGGTATGATCCAGTGCGGGCTTTTTACGCTTGCTTATCGCTTGCTCTATTAAACCATTACTTTGCAAATATCGTTCGTAAACGCAACTGGATCTTGAATTGGCAAACCTTCGATGAGAAGCGCTTGGTTGTAAAGTAGGCTTGTATAAAGAGCCAGCTTCACTTTATCCTGCCCAGCAGCATCCTTCAACGATTGGAAAATTTCATGGTTCACGTTAATTTCGAGCACCTTATCTGCTTTTACATCTTGGTTGTTCGGCATCGAATTCAATATTTTTTCCATTTCAATCGTTACTTCGCCTTCAGTGGATAAGCACACAGGGTGTGTTTTAAGGCGTTTTGAAGCTTTTACGCTTTTTACTTTATCGTTAAGAATTTCTTTCATCTGCTCGAAAAGCTCTTTATTGGCATCCTGCTCTTCGGCCGTTTCCTTGTCCTTCTCGTCCTCTTCAATACCAAGATCGCCGCTTGATACCGACTTGAATTCTTTATCCTTATACTTCGCAACCATCTTGATGGCAAATTCATCAATATCGTCCGTGAAGTACAAGATTTCAAAGCCTTTATCCGTTACCAGCTCGGTTTGCGGAAGTCTATCAATCCGCTCAATCGATTCACCGGAAGCATAATAAATGTACTTTTGATCCTCGCTCATTCTTGACACATACTCGTCCAGTGTAACTAGCTTCTTCTCTTTCGAGGAGTGGAACATAAGCAGGTCTTGAAGCACTTCTTTGTTCACGCCGTAATCGTTATATACGCCGAATTTCAACTGTCTGCCGAATGCTTTGTAGAACGACTCATACTTCTCTCTATCATCCTTCAATATGCCAAGCAGCGCGCTCTTGATCTTGCTGTTGATGTTCTTCGCAATCAGCTTCAGCTGACGGTCATGCTGCAGCATTTCACGAGAAATGTTGAGCGATAGATCCTCCGAATCAACCATACCTTTAACGAAGCTGAAATAATCAGGCAGCAGGTCTGAGCATTTATCCATAATTAGAACGCCATTTGAATAAAGCTCCAGCCCCTTCTCATATTCCTTCGTATAATAATCGAAAGGTGTGCTCTCCGGAATATACAAAATCGCATTGTACACAACAGCGCCATCCGCACTAATATGAAGATGCTTGATCGGTTTGTCGAAACCATAACGTTTTTCAAAATAAAACTGATCATAATCTTCCGATGTCAGCTCATTTTTGTTTTTACGCCAGATCGGCACCATGCTGTTAACGGTTTGCTCTTCTTGATATTCCTCAAACTCGTTTTCTGCATCTGCTTTAGGCCGTTGGCCTTTCACATCCATCTTAATTGGGTAGCGAATGAAATCAGAATATTTTTTGATGATCGACTTCAAACGGTACTCTTCCAAGTACTCATCGTATTGATCATCTTCGGTATTTTCCTTAATATTAAGTACAATTTCCGTACCAACGGAGTCCTTCTCGCATGATTCAATCGTGTAGCCGTCGGCGCCAGTTGATTCCCATTTGAACGCCTCATCGCTGCCAAGAGCTTTGGTCACAACGGTAACCACATCCGCCACCATAAATGCAGAGTAGAAGCCCACCCCGAATTGGCCGATAATGTTATGTCCATCCTTAAGCTCATTTTCCTTCTTAAAGGCAAAAGATCCGCTCTTCGCAATAACGCCAAGGTTATTCTCCAGCTCTTCCTTCGTCATGCCAATCCCTGTATCGGTGATCGTTAATGTTCGGTTTGCCTTGTCGGCAACGACTTTAACATAATAATCCTCTTTGTTAAATACCAATTGGTCATCAGTTAGCGCTCTGTAATATAGCTTGTCGATCGCATCGCTGGCATTCGAGATAAGCTCTCTCAAAAAAATCTCGCGCTGCGTATAAATGGAATTAATCATCATTTCCAGCAATCGTTTCGATTCTGCTTTGAACTGTTTTTTGGACATGGATAGATCCCCTTTCCATTCATCAATAATTAGTAAGCCTAAAGGTAACGCAACAGGAAGGCTTGTTCAACGTTTATTAAACCGCTACCTTATATTTTAGCACTCAAACTCTTTGAGTGCCAATCCTTCTTTTTATATATCATAAACTATTTTTCGATGTCAACCTTCTTCCTATAATATCCATCCTTTGTCTATTAAAAAAAGAGCTGCCCCGAAAGTTAATAAACCTTCGGGCAGCTCCTCTTACGCTGTTGCAGCTATTTCCTTAAAACAGTTCTTCTTGAAATGGCTTTTTCAGCAGCTCGCGATAACGGCTCTGATGCGAATAAAACTTTTCGCGAATCATATCCGTTTCTTTTTCAATTTTGGCTACTCTGTCCAGAATGCTTTTGCCAAGTGCCGTATCGCCGGTGGAGAGCACATAATCCTGAAGATCCACCGAGCAGCCAAAGTCTATGCATTTGAATCGATATCCAAGGCTTACGAACGGTACCCCTGCCGCTGCTGACAGGTAACTAGCATGCAATTTGAAATTGACCGTCAGCGCATAGGACTTAAGCTTCTCCATCAAATCCTCATGATGGTACAGCTCCAAATCAAGATCCACATTCGTCTGGTTTCCCAGCTTCGCATACAGACGCTTGCAAGCTTCTCTATCAGGACCCCAAACGGAGAAAATATTGACGCGATAACCCTGCGATATTAATATACGCAGCGCCTCTACCAATTGCTGCTCTACCTTTTCCTCGTTGCCGCCGAAAATTCGATTATAAGCAGTTCCCCAGTTCACACCAATCGTTCTGCTAGCCTGCCCATTCTTGCGTGGCGACGGTGCAGGCAGTAGAAATGCCGGGTCACCGCTTATGATCGCCTGCTCCATTCGGACGCCAGAATCCTCGAGAAACTGATAGGACAACGGACCTCGGACGCCGCAATACTTTGACATCTTCACTAGCTCAGCTAATTTCTCATTCGTTGCTAGGTTCTCACCGGTGTAGGCCAAATGGGCTGCGACCTTCCCCGAGGCATCAAATACAGGAAACTCCTGTCTGTCATGACCGCTGCCCCAAATCATTACTTTTTTATGGTTCCGAGCCGCTTGGTATGCAACATCGATATATCCTGGAATGAGCAGCGAGCCGCCGCCGAGCACGACAACATCATACGGACCCGAATTCCGAATATCTACGCCCGGTATTGACGGAATGACATCATATTTTTTCTCAGGCAGATACGCTCTGCACAGGTCGCGAAACAACAGCCACATTAACTCATCACCAACATTGTTAAACCCTAACCAGCCTACATACAAAATTCTTTTCATTGCGTACCGCCCTTCATTAAATCTCTCCAATTGCTGAACGATACACGCTCATCATTTGATCAATGGATTGATCGATATGAAACTCACGTTCCACCCACCGTCTTCCCTCTATTCCATTAGCGCGCAGCCCCTCCAGCCTGCGGCATCCATCTGCAATCTCGCTTGCAAACAAATAACGGGAATAAGCAGCAGACGAACCGTGGTCTCCAAAATAGTTAAGCCAAGCCTGCTCATAATTACTCGGCTCCACCCAGCCAAAATAGCCATGGTTGCCAATGGCAAGCACTGGCTTCTCGCAAGCCATTGCCTCCAGCGCAACGCGTCCTGTACCGACAACGATATCTGAAGCATTGTAATACTCTCGCATTTGCGATTGTTTCCCAACCATATGAATGAAGCGTCTTCCGCTTTCTGCCTGAATAAATTCCGCAAGTTCTGAAATTGCATTATATTTAGGGCCATCCCCGACAACAACAAGCTCAAGCTTATCCCACCCATAACGATAAAGATCCTTCATCGCCCGCAGCAGGACATCACATGCTGTTGCCTTTCCCCAAGCCAAGCGGCTAGCATACATAAGTACAATTGCATCTTCAGAAATACCTAAGTCTGAGCGAAGCTTTGCGCCGCTGGATGGATAAAACTCCGCTAGATCGATGCCATTCGGGACAACGATAGACGTAAAGCCAAGCCGCGTGATGTAGCTTTGAAGAGGAGCACTTACACATATGACCGATTCCGAGTAAACAAGCAGCGATTTTAGAGCAGTCTGCGGATAATAGGTGCCATGAACGGTAAATATAGACGGAATTCCTAATAAATTAGCTGCCTTTGCCGTAAACAAACCTGATGGAGTCTGATGCACATGAACGCAATCTACTTTCTCGCTTCGCATAATTTCCTGCAGCCTAACGATTCGCTCCGTTTGAACTGACGCTCCAGCTGGCTGGAATTCAAACAAATATACATGGCACCCGGCATCCTCAAACCGAAACCGCATAGGGCCGTCCGCGGCAATTATACCCACTCTTTGACCTATTTTTATTAGTGCTTTTGCTAGACTTAATACATGTGTTTCCGTACCACCGGCATCCATACTGTCCAGAGCCATTAAGACGGATAACGGCGAGCCTGCCATTTCACCTCACTCCTTTTTCGCATAAAAAGCCAATGAACGTTGGCTCGCATGCAGACGATAGTAATAAAGAATTTCAGGAATATTTTCAATACGGGCTTTGTTATTCAAAAATTTAACGATGAACTCATAATCCTCCGCCCCGACAATTCGTCGGCTCAATCCGCCAATTTGGTCAAAAGCATCGCCGCGAAACATGATCGTCCCATGGCAAACACAGTGACCGCCGCTGCGGTAAACATCATGAATATCATCACCGAACCGCAGCCATTTTTCCTGAACATACTGCCTCTTCTCGGCCTCATCAAAGCTAGCGTAGCTCGTTCCTACCAGTGCAACCTCTGCATGGCTTTGGAGATACGCTACTTGTTTCTCTAAACGCTGCGGATGAGAGAAATCGTCCGCATCTTGTACCGCGATATATTGTCCGCGAGCGTGGAAGAAACCCGTCGTAACAGCTCCAGAAAACCCAATATTTCTAGGAAGTCTAACGAGTACGATAGATTCTGTACCCGCTACTCCGTTCGCTTCGCACCAAGCCTCGATAACATCCAGCGACCTATCGGTCGATGCGTCATCTACAATGATGATTTCTTTATTCAAATACGTTTGACTCATCAAGCTGTCCAAACATTCAATGAGATATGCTGCACGATTATAATTTGCAATAACGATACTTACTTTTCCAAATTCCCGCTGCACCCTATCTCTCCTTTCTTGCCCTCTCTCCTATGAATGGCATGCAGAGCCTCAAAATGATCCCCTATTATTTGCATCGTTGCAATGGAATGGTCTCCTCCGGCATTGCTGTGTTTGCTCGGACGATAACGGTTTAAGCGATCAACTTCTACGCAGTGAACAGCCTTGACGGTTAACCCCCCGAGCAGTCCCAGCGCATAAGCTTTCGGCGGACATAATAAATTGGACCAATGAATAACATTAAGCACCCGCCTATTCAGCGCAAATGGAACATGCACGAGTGAAGCATTCGCCAGATCCTCGCGGCCAACTGCCATATTCAGTGCTATTTTCAGCGTTGTCACGGCACTCCAAGGCATGCGCATGCTGAGGTGGTGATCCAGCTTATTAACAGCCAGATCACATTCCCTTAGCAGCGCATTAGGAAAAGGAGCAAGCTCCTTCCAAGGGATATGAAAATCACCATCCACAAACAGCAGCGTATCGCCAGTGGCTGCATATGCGCCAATAGCTCTGCCAACATCCGTTCCGAGAGGCTCCTGAAAAACGATAACCGACGCGCCAAGCTCTCTAGCAATACTCTCTGTACGATCATTGCAGCCATTAACAACTACGATAATTTCAGCTGGCGACAGCAATATTATTTCTTGAATGACACGTCCTATTGTCCGCTCCTCATTTTGAGCGGGTATAATCACTGACAAGCGCTGGAGAACCCCGCGCCGATTGCCAGCTTGGGAGAAATCTCTTCCTTTTCGTAAAGGAGGCAGCACATCCTTATCCGCGATCAATCGCTCGACATAGTCACGCCTTCTTCCATCATCCGTACAGCCATTCCTATAAAATCCGGACATATTCGATGACCCGCAAACGTATCAACACATCTTCCGTCCCACCGTATCCAGGTACACTCAAGGTTCGAACCACAATGTATGAGAAGCCTACCGTCAGCAGCACACCTGCAACCACATCCGCATTAGAGAGAATAACTTCTACGTCTCTCCCTAGGTACGTGCGCAGCTTAAAATAAAATGACACATAATCAACTCCTACCGTTTGATACCCTCATCCTATTCGCTAGATTAATAGTGAGAACGGCATACGACTATTTTGAAAAATTTTTCATAGAATAGGCAAAAAAAAAGAAGCCCTCTTTCCCACTTTAACAGTGAGTTCGAAGGCTTCTTCCTTGTCATTCAATGAGCCGCATCGCTAACCCCAATCTTATTACTTGTTGTAAATGGCATACATAATAACTGCTGCTTCTGCGCGGGTTGTATAACCAAGCGGGTTAAGCTTAGCGCCGTCGCCCTTCACAATGTCGTTCGCTACGAGAAGAGCTGCACTGTCCGTTGCATAAGCTGCTAGCTGCTTCAAATCGGTGAACGATTGCAATTGCTCCGAGCTTCCTGCTTGCAGCTTTTTGCCAGAAATATTTAACGCTCTTGCTGTCATCGCGATCATTTCTTGCCTTGTAATGGAGGCATTCGGATCAAATGCACCGTCCGCACGGCCAGTTACTACGCCAAGCTTCTTCGCAATGGCAACCGCTTCATGATAATAAGAACCTTTTGCCACATCGGTAAACTGACTATCATACGCAGCATTAAGACCTAAAGTTTTCACGAGCAGGGTAATAAAATCTGCCCGCTTCACATTTTGAGCTGGAGCGTATGCTTTATCCGATATGCCGTTGATGACGCCTTTAGCCGACATTACCTTAATCGCTTGTTGCGCCCAAGGATATTTGCCAAGATCGTCAAACGTTTTGCTTACGAATACTACGCCATACGTACTGAAATGATTTACTGTGAAAAGCACAGCACCTTGCGATTTATCATACTTGCCGCTTGGCACTGCAATCACTTTACCTGCTGCATCGAAATACCACACTGTAATTTGCTCGCTGCTCGCCAGCTCATCAGCTGTTGGAGTATAACTAAGCGATACGTTTACAGCAGCTTCTGGATTGCTCCATTCCACTTTAACGCCGTCAACGTAGAGATTCAGCTCAACCGCAGGACGGCTGCCGATGGCTGCCCTCGCATCTTCGCTAAGCTTTGTTTTATCGATGTTCGCAATCACAATGGACACGTTTTTCGCATCCGAAGGCAGTGATTTCAACATATGGCTTGGTACAACAATCGTACCCGTACCTGTCTGAATTTCATACTGTACCGATAGCTTAGCCTCGCTAATTGTCCCTTTAGGCAATTGCACCTCGTAGCCATTAGCTCCATTTACACTCGGTACTTTAATTGTAATGGTTTGAACGGCACCATTATTTCCTTCTACTGATTTCAAAGCTTCGTCGATAAGCGTTTGGCTTATCGCAGTTTTACCAAGTCCGCTAGCCGTGTCTGTGACCGGAGTTGGTGCCGGTATTGTGCCCTTTCCACTCGGAGGCGTCGTAGGAGCTGGCGTTACAGCTGGCCCCGTCGGTGTCGTCGGTGTTGGTGTTGGCTCCGTCGGTGTCGTTGGCGTCGGCGTTGGTGTTGGTGTTGGTGTTGGTGTTGGTGTTGGTGTTGGCTCTTCCCCTGGCGTAATGATATACGTAAATGGTGCAACAAAGCTGTCCTTCATTCCTGCTTTAATCGCAATCGTGCGGAGCACTGTCAGCTCCGAGAGCTTAAGCTCTCCTTTGTACAATTGCCCGTTTGTACTGCTAGGCAGCGATCCATCTGTTGTATAGTAAATGGCTGCTCCTTCTGTAGCAGTCGTTAAAGCAACCGTTTTGATTCCTTTGTAGGCTCCAGCTTTCAGCGAAACAGTCGGAAGCGCTGTGGTCCCTGTAATTTGCGTAACCGCTTCTGTCTGCTCAAGCGTGATCCAATCAAGGTTTGCCCCATCATTATTGCTAGTAAATTGAATCGTTTGTACGCCTTCTGCAAGCTCTACAATGCCAGAAGCCTCCGCATATTTATCCCATCCACCACTTGCTCCTAGCGGCGTAGTAGACAACTTTTGCCCATTGACGGACAACGTTCCACTCACGCCTGCTTGCGGCGTTGCATAACGGTAGGTCACTTTGTAGAAGATCGATTTTGCGATACTTACGTCAAAATAAAGCGAGCCTGCTGCCGCGATAAAACCTACGTTTTTGAATAACAGCGTTTGTCCGTCCATATTGCTTTGAACAGCAGCCGCATCCGCATGGGTGTAGCTTTCCGCTTCAATTTTCATAACACCGCTCTGATCCATTACCTGTACAACATAAGGCTCAAATTTAATGCCTCTAAGCTCGTAGCCGGATGCTCCAGCCAGAATACGAAGCTTTTGGTCACCTTCAACGAGATCAATGACAATTCGCATTTCAACCACCTGGTTGTAAAGGTTTGGTACGTTAATCGTTTTCCGAACTGTGCCATCTTGCGCCTCCAGCACGATGCCATTCACAGCTTGGCCGCCAGATGTAGCCTTAAAGGTTGCAACATAGGAACCAGTAGCTGGCACGTGTACCAAATAATCGGCATAATCGCCCGCATCAATTTGGGTTAGCCTGCTCGCGCTTCCTGTTCCAGACACTGCGAATCCTTTTAATCGATTGAACTGATCCAATGAATCAAGGGACAAAAGATTTACTGGCTCCTTCACATTTTCGGTTCCAAGCAGCACTGCCTTAGCGTTTAACGCCGTACCTCCTGTTGAATCATCGTAGGCTTGCAGTGGAACGTTAACCTGCAATTCCAATTCATTATAGTAAACGGTTCCGCTCCAGTTCAGCGTAAGCTTCACTCGATTAGGGCTGAGAAGCTCCGCCGAGCGCAGTGATACGCCTCCTTGCAAGGTCGCCGCTCCCGACACGGTTATCGCTCCAAGCTGACTCTGTACGAAAGTACCGCCAGCAAGGGTAACGATTAGTTCTTTGCCATTTACGTCATAAGCAATCTGACTCTCTGACAAGAATAACGACTCCGCATCATCAATAGCCTTAATGATAACTTTAGAGCTCATCGTCTTACCGGTGCTTCCATAAGCAGCTTCATATGTGCTGGCTGTTACTGTGACGGTACGATCAGAGTCATAGTCTCTAGTCCCCCCTCCTCCTAAGGTAAGCTTAGCCATATGGTCATCAACACGATAAACGCTGTCTACAACCGTTCCCGCATACCCGTCGATGGACCAGTTGGAGGAAGTCAGCTCCTCTTTATACGTGTCGTTAAGCAGCCGGACAAAAATATTGCTTCCAGCCTCTGCACCTTCTGTTACGGCTGAGGCATCTGCGATAATAGCAGGCCCAACCGCAATGGCATTCAAGTTGAAGCCTTGATCAACGATTCGAACTCTTAGCGTATGAACACCTTCAGTCAGAGTAACTGTATCTGAAGCCATTGCCCAAGCATCCCAGCTCTCGCTGTTTGGTAGTTCAGTCGTTTTCAGTACATTTCCTCCTAGTGAAAGCTCTGCTTTCGCTCCGTCATAGGTCGTGGAATATTGATACGTTATGCCGTAGTTTCCATCCGCCGGAACCTGCACCTGATATTCCATCCAGTCATTCGGATCGGCATAGCTGACCGCTGATCCGTTTACGAGTACATTAAAGGCAGATGTGAATTTACTCGCCTCTATAGATGCGGGAAGTGAAATAGCTGCCTTATCCGCCTTCGTGAACGCAATACTTCTAACATTGAAGTCGTTTTTACTCACTTTCATTGTTAATTTGTGTGCACCCTCTGGAAGCATAACGCGCTCGCGGCGATTAGCGAAGTACTCCCACTGGTACGTCGTCTGATTGATCGGCAGTGACACAAGCGGCTGGCCATCCAGTTCAAAGCTAACCAGACCATCCGTTTGGAAACCTGCAATCGCCAGATCGAGTTCATACTCGCCTGCTTCTGCTACATTTACAACATAATCGAACGAAGCTGTTCCATTTGGTGCAAAAGAACCTAAGTATCCGTTCGGATTAACCTGGAACTCGCCTTCTGCTGAAGCGAAGCGCGTAGCGTCAATCGTTGCTGGAACGTTTGTTATTTGCGTACGATTCCAGCGATAGGTTGCTGCTGATTTGGCTGGAATGACCGCTTCAATTTGAAGTCCATCAACTATCATTTTAAATGGCTGCGGGTCACTCGTTTGGTTGATGACAACCGTTACAATTTCTTTGCCGTCTGGGCTTGCAAACGCAACGTTGGTTACTGTCGCAGCCGAGCCGTAATTGCTATCGATTCGCACATAACCAGGCTTCACGAATTTCGTAAACTGCCCCATCAAATAATACTCCGGCAGCAGCCAGTAGTGATCTGGATTCGAGGAATCCTGTACGACTGGAGTCGGATCAGGAATGCCTACCCATTGATGGGATGAAATATCGCTGTCCAGCATCGTAACCCAGCTGTTATAGCTTTTGGCATAGTTGCGGAAATATTGTGCGATTCGGTCAGCGCCCGTTGTACCCCATACCGCACGCTCCGTTAAATACACGCTTTTCTGCGGGAACAGCTTTTGAAGCTCCGTCATCATGGACAGCTCGCCGCCATAATCGTGGAACGCCGTCCCTTCTATGGCATCGTAAGCCCCTTCTACGGAATTGCCCAGAATTTGTGCTGGATAAGCCATCGTATCGCCAGGATTGTGGTCGAACATCCATAGCTTTACACTTTTGATTTTTGCATTGCTATTCTGATCGAGCTTTGCCCGCAGCAGCTTGGCTAGACGTGACGCTTGCTGCCATGACATCGCTGTACTTGGATAATCAATTTCGAGCAGCGGCTCATTTTGCAGCGTCATGCCTTCAAAGTAGATGCCATGCTCAGCGTATGCCTCTAAAAATTTCACATAATAATCTGCAAGCACAGGAAGATATTCTTCCTTCACTTGACCTCTTACCATGCTGCCCGTTGTTTTCATCCAGCCTGGAGGGCTCCAAGGCGATGCAAAAAACTGAACATCGGGATTAATCACTTGTATCTTTTTGACGGTTGGAATAATGCCAAAATCAATATCCTTCTGAATGGAAAATTTCTTAAGCTCAACGTCCGTTTCACCTGCAGGCAAATCATCGTACGAATAAAACTTTTGTGCTGTAAAATCGGAGGTTCCGATCGTTAGGCGAATCAAGCTCATGCCGATGCCGTTATCCTTGTCGATCAATTGGCGAAGCAGCTCTGTCTGCTTCTCCGGAGACATTTTCACAAGATTATGAATCGTCGCTTCTTCCATGGACGAACCGATTCCTAGCATCGTTTGATACTTTTTATCCGGATTTATCGTAATCGTTGTCGCTTTGCTGTTATCTGGAAGGGTAATATCTAAATTCGTCTGCTGCTCCAGCTTCTTATCGCCAGCTTGATAACGATCCGCATAATACCATTTGCGGTCACCCGCATCACGTTCACTGGAGATCCATGCCTCAACAGCTCCGCTAATAAGGGCTGGCTGTTCGCCGCCTCCATTACCTGGATCAGTGCCGCCACCGTCGCCGCCAGCTGGAACATCGCCTGTACGCGTAAACTCTACCCAGTTAAAATTAATGTCTCCGGCAATAAACTCAAGCCTCAGCTTTTGAATGCCTGCTTGGCTTAGCACGATATTCTCGACGGTGGCCGTTTGCCAGCTTTGCCAGCCTCCTGTGGAGCCTACGCTCAACGTACCAAGCGTCGCTCCCGCTTCGCTCTTAATCTTAATCCCCGTTGCACCGCCGTTGCCAGCATAGCGGAAATCGGCTTTATAGGTACCGGGTTCGCTCACTTTCACCCTATAATCCAGCCATGCGCCGCCGGACGTCCATCCAATATTTTTGCCGCCGCCAATGTCCTGCGTGTCCTCTGTATTCAATCCGCTGCTCTTCGCATCGAACGCTTCCGCCTCGACCTTGCCCGGGATAGGCAGTGAAGGCTTCTCTGGTTCTACAGGTTTGCTCGGCAGATCAGGCGTAGCCTGCCCGCTCATCAAGCCGTAACCGATAGGAAACAGCAAATTCGGACTGACATCGGTCATAATTGGATAATTATTCGTTACATAAAATGGCCATTTAATCGGGTTTTTCCCTTTAAACGGTTTGCCCCCAATCAGTACATCAGCCACGCCTTGACCTTCCGTACCTGGAAGCCATGCTGCGACAAGCGCATCCCAGTCACCCAGTTGATCCGCTATCGTAAGCGGGCGTCCGGATACAAGAACAACAACGAGTGGAATGTTCGGATCAGCTGCACGAATATTTGCAATCGTTGCGAGATCCTCTTCGTCGAGATTCAGGCTCGTACGATCTCCATTCGTTTCTGCATAAGGCGTTTCGCCTACAACAGCAATAGCTACGTCATAACCAGCAGCGCCGCGGCCATGCTTGTTGTACGTTACCGTCTTCGCGGCTCCTGCAACCTCTTTAAGTCCTTCATAGATTGTCGTTCCGGTCGTAATCGCCCCGGATGCTCCCTGCCAAGTAATCGACCAGCCGCCAGATTGGTTGCCGATATCGTTCGCATTTTTACCTGCTACGAAGATTTTGTCCATATCCTTCAGCTGAGACATAATCGGTGAACCGTTCACCTCATCGTTCTTCAGAAGAACGAGCGACTCCGCCGCAGCTTGACGCGCAAGCGCACGATGCTCAGATGCACCGAAGTAGCCTGCCAAGTCCGTATCTGTCTTTGGATTCTCAAATAGACCAGATGAAATTTTTACCTTCAAAATACGGAGGACTGCATCATTGAGACGCTCTTCCGTAATGCTGCCATCCTTAACAAGACTAATTAAATGCTCAAGGCTGGCTCTCCAGTCACCCGTCAGCATGAACATATCTACGCCTGCATTAACGGACGCTTTCAGCTGATCTTTCAAGCCGCTGACTGCTTTGCCGTCTTGATCACGCGTGATTTGCTGAATCGCGTTATAATCCGAAATAACAAAACCTTTAAATCCAAGCTCACCCTTCAGCACATCCGTAAGAAGCCGCTTATTCGCATGCATCTTGAGGCCTTGAATGCTGTGGTAAGATGCCATTACCGTTTGTACACCTGCATCAACGGCAGCTTTGTACATCTCTAAATCACTTGCAATGAGCTGATCCTCTGTGTACTTCGTTATATTCCCTTGGTTAACGCCGTTATCCGTATAGCCTTCACCTAAAAAATGCTTCGCAGCGCCAACGACATGTTTCGTCTGACTGCGCTCCGCAGGTGTTTCTCCTTGCAGCCCTTGAATGTATGCTGCACCAAGCACCTTGGATATCGCTTGATTTCCGCTGTATCCTTCATAGGTCCGGCCCCATCGAATATCCTGCGGGGCTGCAATCGTCGGCGCAAAATCCCAATTTGCTCCGGTTGCACGTATTTCCTTTGCTGTCGCGGCGCCGATTTGTTTCACCAGCTCAGCATTATTCGCTGCACCCAAACCGATATTATGCGGGAACAAGGTTGCTCCCTTCACATTGTTATGTCCGTGTACTCCGTCCACGCCATACAGCAGCGGAATCCCAAGACGCGTAGAAAGCGCGCCATCCTGATAGCCGTCTATAAGCGTCTGCCAATTTTCAAGCGTGCTGTCCTGCTGCTTGCCGTTCGGGAACGAACCGCCGCCGCTAAGCACCGAGCCGATAAAATATTGCTTCACTTCCTCAGGTGTAATATTCGATTTCTCTGGCTGTATCATTTGTCCTGCGCGCTCTTCTAGTGTCATCCGGGCAAGCAGATCCGCCGCCCTTGCATCCACGCTTTTTGATGGGTCCAAGTACTTCGGCAATCCCCCATTTGACTGCGTCAAAGGCGCTGCTCCTACTGAAAGCAAGCTCGTCATTAGCGATATGACCAGCAGCATCGCCGTCATCATCGACATTTTTCTTTTCAAACCAAACCCTCCCCATAACTATAATTGTCGTCTCACGGCATATCCCTTCTTAATTGAAATGGACAGCTGTAGACGAGATTACTTACAAGTATAAAATTGAAAACGATTTCATAATATGAGTCATTTTTAAGATGATGTGCGTTGTTTTTTGTATAATATAATCGATTTCAAAAATACATCGTCTCTCATTCTATAGTTCATCCTATTTCCTTTTCATTCAACGATCTAATCTAATAGCATAAACAGACAATTTACCGCAAAATTTGCTAAATGACCCCAATTAAATCTACAATAGAATAATAAGATTTAAATTCACTCTAGGAGGCTGAGCTAAATGAGCTCTTTCAAATCATGGCTGCAAACAAGTAAGCAAGGACTAACCGATCAGGTCAAAAAATTTAAAAATAAAGAATTCCTAGATGCGGTAGTAGCTGGCTGTGCGATTGTAGCAGCAGCAGACGGTTCCGTCGACTCCAACGAAAAACAAAAAATGGCCGGCTACATAGGCCGCAGCGAAGAATTAAAAGTTTTTGATATGAGTGATGTGATTAACCGTTTCAATCACTTTGTAGGCAATATGGAGTTTGACGCGATGATTGGCAAGCAAGAGGCGCTTAAAGCGATTGCCAAATTCCGCAGCAAACCAGACGTTGCTCGTGTAATCGTTGGTGTGTGCAGCGCAATCGGAGCAGCAGACGGCGATTTCGATATGAAGGAACAAGCTGCTGTGCGTGACATCTGCAATACCCTTGGACTTAATCCAAGTGAATTCAGTCTTTAATAGCAAACCAAACAAAAGAACCTCCAAAGCCACTGCAACAGTGGATCTGGAGGTTCTTTTGTATTGTTATTACCTCTGCTTACGCATTGCGAAAAGCTTCATTATAGCAGCGTCTGCATACAGGCTTATAATCCTCGTTGCCGCCAATCTGGATTTGCGCACCTGCATTCATCGGCTGTCCGTCATTATAGCGTATAACCATCGTTGCTTTCCGATCACAGAACCAGCAAATGGTTTTAATCTCTTCAATTTTATCCGCCTGCACGAGCAAGTTGTAGCTGCCCTCAAATAATTGATTTTGAAAATCGTTTTTGAGCCCAAACGCCATAACAGGGATGTTAAGCTCATCCACGACTTGTGTAAGCTCCAAAATATGATGTTTCTTCAAAAACTGCGCCTCATCCACGAGTACGCAATAAATTTTGGATGGTGCAGCTCCTGCAACGAAGCTTTTCACACTTTCAAAAAGGTTCGTATACTCTTGAACCGGAATGGACTCCCGCTCGAACCCTACACGAGAACCTACACGATCCACCCCGCCTCTTGCACTTACCGATGGTGAATAAATAAGAACCTGCTTGCCTTGCTCTTCATAATTGTGAGCCACTTTAATGATTTCGAAAGATTTACCGCTGTTCATTGTTCCATATTTGTAATAAAGCTGTGCCAACCTAATCTCCTCCAGAACCATTCAGTGCTTCTATTATACAGGAAGTGACTCCGTTATTGTATCGTTTGGAGCCTTGTTTTCGCTTCCCCATATGTTTTGACAATTTGTTGAATTTTCTGGAATTCCGGGTCGGTTGGACCTAGATCAGCCATGAACATTCGGTGCAATATTTGATTATAAAGATTTTGACGCGATTCAATCATTTGTACCTCGATCCGAATAAGATCCTCCAGGTCATTTTCTTCAATTAACTGTTCGATATTGATTTCTTCTGGCTTGGAAGAACGCTGTTCGTCAAAGATCAGGTCCGAACCACCGCGCCCTATACGAGGAAGCGCTTCGTACTCCACCTCTGTCTCCTCCTGCTGTCCAAGCGGAATGGATGTATTCAGCTCGGAAAGAAGAATGCCTTCTTTCGCCAACATCACTTGAAAAGGTTTATGCTGGATCAAATCTGCTATGACAAGCCTGCTCATATCTTTATTGCGAATCAAAGAGGAATCAAAAGGGTGAAGGACCCATTGCTGGTCTCGATTGAACAGATTAAAAGTAAACCACTCACCGCCATAGATGAACCGTACATTAATATTTGACTCCGAAATAATTTCATAGGTAAACTCCAATTGGAACACCTCCGATCAGCCAGTATAATTCATCCTATTATACCAAATCAGAGGTGAACACAAACAGCGATGCTTAAAAATCTTTCAAAATATCCTCCGCCCGTTCAAAGCTGGCAACAACAATTAAGACGACAATGAGTGCAGCTATGGCAATTTCGCCAATCATAGCATGATCACCTCGTTTTTTCTTTAAGACTATGCTGTTTCTTTATGCTTTATGAGCCATTACATGTAGGACATCCGTCATTTCTTCTCAAAAAACGCAAAAAAACGAGCCCTTGGAGAGCTCGTCCTGCTAATTATGCTTTTTTGAATTACTCCAAAAATCCTTTGGCTGCTGAAGAAGGAAGCTCCGCTTGGCTAGCTCCAGAACCCGCTTGAATGCCTAAGCGTTGTCCAACCTTTTGATTAATTTGCGTCATTTTTTCCGTTTGCTGGGATACCGTTTGAATAATTTGTCGATTGGAGTTCTCGTACTTGTCCATCGCGGAGAAGAGATCCGACATTGCCCGCTCCACAAGCTCCATGCTCATAGCCGGCTTCGTTAATGCTTGATTAGCTCGCTCGCTCGTTTCATTCAAAAGACGCGCATTCTCAGCAAATTGATTGCCTAACATTTCGTTCGTTGAATTGACTGCTTCTATTGCCTTCATCTGGTCATCAATCGCACTGGCAATCAAGACTGACACCGACATGAGATGCTGGGTTTTATCAATCGAGCTGTCCAGCGCATCCATTAGCTTATCATTTGTATCATTAATAATATCCGTTGCGGCAATGGCTTGCTGATAAAGCATGATCATTTCCGTATACGTTTGAAGCTTCGTTACAACCTTTCGAAGCCCGCGCTCCAAATAGGTTTTCCGGTGCTCGTTCTCAGGCTTAGCAATTTCCTCTTCGAACATTTTTTTGAGACGATTGCCATATTCGACAAGCAGCTGCAGGTCGTATACATTGTCTAGACTGCTGCGCTTCAAGTTTCTCATGTGAATGACGTTCTCTTCCAAGTTGTCGCGGCCGTCTCTGAGCGATTTGACGATCACCTGCACGTTAGACTTTGCAGATTGATATTTATAAATATAAGCCTTCATCGGTGCTTTCCGAAGCAGCTTCTGCACGAGCGAGAGCTGCTTGCTTTTGCTCAAATCCTCAACCTCGCTGCGAAGCTTAAGCATGTTGTTTGCTACCTCAGACCGTTTGCCTGACATGAGATCCGACAGCGGTCTCTCGAGCATCGTAAGCGTCTGGCTTGAGCGCTCAAGCGTCTTCTGGCCTTTTTTCGTAATCTCATCCATTAGTGTATCCAGATGCATAGCATCGGTTGTCGCTACCTTCAGCATCGTGTTCTGCACTTCTTGCTCCAGCTTCTGAATATCTTCATTTTTTAATTGTACGAGTTGTTGCGCCATTGTTCATTTCCCCCTTCATTAGTCAGTAAGTCGATAACGCTGCTGAATTAACTCAGCCTTTGTATGAAGCTCCATAAGATCCTTTTGCTCAAGCGTCTTCGTATAAAAAGTAAGCTTGGAATCTACATCCTTAATGCCATCAAGCAAAAGCCGCCTATTCTGGCGTTTCGCTTCTCCGCTGAGCCGCAGAAATGGATTAATGGTCGAATTTAAATCCTTTCGCACCAATCGCAAAATGTTGTGATTAATGCTTGAGTCTCCTAACGCCATTAAATCCGGAATTAATCGGTTTAACCGCGACAGCAATGCGAGCGTCTTCTGAACAATTTCATCGTCTAAATTATTTTTCTCGCCTTCGAGTAAAATCATATCTTCAATGATTCCGATGTATTCTAATGCAGAAGCAAGCTCCGGATCTAGAACCTGCGGCGGAATGACAGCTGCAGGAGCTGGCTTTGAGGCCAAAGATGCTTGAGCAGTTGAAGCTGCATTGGGTTGTTGTATGGGCGGGTTTTGCGTATTTTGCTGCAGCTCTGGCTCGCGTGTTGGCTGATTAATTTCTTTCCTTGGACGCTGCTTCCATGATAATGCGATTAACAAACCGAACACGGGAACCGCCATAGCTATATATGGGGAGGTAATCCCATTAACAACTAATGTGACTGCATAAACGCCAATCGCGATGGCTGCGTTTTTTTTCAATGCATTCATTGCTGCACCTCCATATGAGCTTTCTGAACCTAATCTTTATGCTCGTCTTCTTCCTACAATTATCTCGTTATTGGTACATAGAAGTCAATTTTAAAAAATAAAAAAAGGATGTTGTGCCAAATTAATGAGCACAATATTAAAAAAAAGGGGCTCTCGCCCCTTTCTTCGGTTATTCTACTCTGTTCATTTCCATGATCAAAGGCTGCTCTACATAACCCGCTTGTATACCGAACTTCGGATCAGGCGGATCAATCGTTTTTCCTTGCAGCGCTTGAACAGCCAAATAAGGCATATTTACGCCAGACAAGCAGGTAATATACAGGCCGCCAGACATCCGCGGGTTGATCTCCAGCAATTTCGGTATGCCATTGTTGTAACGCACCTGAATATTAAAGGCATAAGGAATACGAAGGCTTGTCGCAATACGATCTGCAATCGCCAGCAGCTCCGGCGTATCCTCCAATAGATAAGTCCTGCCCGTTGATTTGCGGCGAGGAATAGCTGTAATGAGTTCACCCTCAGCAGATGCCACACAATCGATACTATACTCCGTACCGTCGAGCAGCTCCATCACCATCAGCGTGTCAAAATGCTCCGTTAATGACAACGTTTCATAAGCTTGCTCAAATGTTGTAGAAAGGGTTACATATCCATAAAGGTCACGTAGCGGGTCCCGTTCATTATCAATAATCCGGAAACCCATGCCGCCTTCTGACTTCGTTGGCTTAAAGCACACCTTATGACCAGCAGCTGTGAGCTCCTCATAAGCTTGCTTAAACTGTTCTGCTGTATTTACAACACGGTAGTCTGGAATCGTCACGAGATCTTTTCCTTGCAGCGCTTCGTAAAATTTATCCTTCTCAATCATGGAGTCCAGCAATTCGATATCACGGCATACCATGACCTTTGTTCCGATCTCATCAAACAAATGAACAAATCTTGATATTTCCTCCATATGCAAACGAGGAATGAAAATATCAATTTGGTTACTTTTGCAGAAATCTACACAGAAATCTACATATTCGCGTCCAAAAACAGCAGGCTCTGTTCCGATATGATCGGATGCAAGCAAGGACATATGATTAATATCCGGGTGCGTGCCAAAAAACTCAAACGACTCGCCGTCTGGATTGTTCCGAATCATATTAATGTAATGGTAAGCTACCGAAAACCAACGATTCATATAAACTCGTGTCATGTATAAAAACCTTCTTCCATCTGATTAGATATATTTTTGCGATTGCATTTATAATCTTCGTGCATGCTCTAAGATGGAGTCTAGCAGTTCTTCCGAGGCAAGCGCGCCTCTTGCTTGTGTAAATTGAATATGTGGATGTGCCGAATAGGATCGTCCAAGTTCACCATGTACAGGCGATATGGCATAATCAGCTGCTAACAGCAGACTCTCGTCGAGCAGGCTGTCGCCGGCCGCATATACGAAATTTGAAGCGAGCTTCTCTTTCACATACTGGATGGCCGCACCCTTGCTTACCTTCTCTGGAACCAAATATATTTTACGGCCTTGAAGTGAGTAGCTCCAGCCAAGCGAAGCAAGCTTCGGCTTTAGCTCCTCCAACGTTTCATGCGGCAGCTGATCTCTCTCTACCTTAACGGAATAAAAGAGCTCATCACAAAGATCCGTCGACTTCACCCAGTGGGTAGAAGCAATTTCCGCAAACAGGCTCGCAATTTCCGTATGCTCAGCACAATGCTCCCTCACAGCTTCACGAACGAAGCTATGCCACTCCTGATCAATTTCTCCGTTACGGAGAACGGTACCGCCGTTGTTGACGATCACATATTCAGGACGGAACTGTTCTCTTATCGCGAAGATGCGGTTGTATTGCTCCGGAATTCGCGTCGTCACAGGAACAAATCGCATAATGCTGACAAGCTCTTGCAGCTTCTGAATCGCCGGCTTTGTCATATAAGAAATATATCTTTCCTCATAACGCTCAACCGGGATCATTTCTTCAAGTTCTATCTCGCCCTTGGATCGTACGGAATAAATTAAAGTTTGGTCCAAATCGCTCGCAAAAATCATTCCGTCTCCCCCTTCAAAGCCTTAATAATACCGCAGCAGGAATAGGTCATGTTTGGATATTCCTCCACAGGTACACCACGGTCCTTAGCCAGCAGCAGTATATGCTTCAAGTTAGGATTATCAAGACGATCAACGAGGATTTTCCAAGGGACTCTGCGCAGAAGAACACGAGTCGTTTCACCTACGCCAGGCTTGATGAAATTAATATCAGAGATTGCAAAATCAGCTTGGATACGAGCAATATCCTGCATCCCTTGCCAAGTCATTTCATTTTCCGCAGGATTTGCTTCCATTTGAAGAGCTTCCGCTTTGGAGTCATCCGCTATCTGATCAAAATAAGCAGAAATCGTGTCCACAAATAATTGAGACAGATCAGAGCTCTCCCACTCCTTATAATACTTTGCACCATGAAAATCATCGGCGCCAATAAGATCGCTGCGCAATACAGTCCGGCTGACTAAACCTGACACCGTTGAATTAAGGCAAGCGCTTGGAATGAGGAAATCCTCTCTTGTCCCGAACGTACTTGCACAATAGCCGGGGTCTGCGAGCACCGCAAGCTCATCGTTCAGTTCAATGCCGTATTTTTGCTTCATCTGGCTGCAAGCTGCTATGAGCACTTTGGCAATTGCACCTTTGCCCGTCCAGCCATCTACAAATTGCACGCGTTTATGCGGATGGTTCTGATTGATATACAGCAGTGCATTCTCATCAATGCCTTTGCCTCTAATAATTGAAAGGCTATAATGCGGAACCTCAATACCATACATGTGCTTGATATATCGCTTAATTAATACCCCAATTGGCGTACCGCCTCGCGCTAAGGATGCAAGCACAACATCAAATCCATTTTTTTGAATGATTCGCTCGGAAACCGTTCCAACCGCTCTTGCGATTCGAATGGCCGAATCACTGAGCGTATTTTGAAACAATTGTATATATTCATCAGTAGGCTGATATTCAATCGGCAAGCTTTCCGAATAGTGGCCGCCTGTTTGCATGGCCGCTTCCCGTTCCTCCGTTCGCTGCTCTAACGAAATATCGCTAAGGTCTTTTAGCAGAAATGTAACATCCTCCTGCTTATAGCTCCCGATAGGAGCCGGATCAGCAAGCTTTTTCCGACTGAAATAAACGATATGAATACGCTGGATTCCTAAGGAGAGAAGAACCTTATTAAGCTCCTCCATTTGCGCTCCTGCAACCTCGCGCTCCATAAACAAAAACATCTCATCATAATAGCCATTCGGTATGTTGTACATAAAATTCATGACGTCAGCATGCTCAGGGGAAATAAAGGGATAAGCTGTATTCACCGCATATTGTGAACTGGAATCCGGATGAATGGGGCTTCTTGTACTCGATTGATACCATACATCATCGCCTAGTTCTGCTGCTACGCGCATAGGAATGAACATAAATTCGCCGGTTCCCATGCAAAGCACCTTACTGCCCGTTCTATGTTCTCGGAGGAACGCAGCCGCCTGTCCTACTTCTGCGTCAAGCACCAAGCTTTCTTCAGCCGTCAATCCGAAGCGGCCAGTATGCTTCAGGTAGGAAACTTCTCGATTTAATGAGGGAAGGCTAGCAAACCGATTGCCCACATAGAGAACATTAATGGCAGGCTCCAACTCGTTTGCTTGCAACTCTGCTGTTTTGTCAGCATTTTGAATAGGGCTACCCTTAACAGATATCCGCCCCGCTACAAGCGATAAGCAGTTCACCGATATGCCAAGCTCTTGCTCCAGCTCATCAAAACGTTCCATATCCTCGTTTGAACGCCAATCAAGTAAACTAGCAACAATATATGTTTTCTTCCCATACCTTGCATTCAAATCGTGAATTATATTGATGGCTGTTTTCCCGGTCGTCATCTCATCATCGACCAGCACAATTGTTTCTGCATTCTCGAATACAGCTGGATTGTCAGCATAGCAGCGATGTGTAGTCGCATGGGAATGCTCTTCCTCAAAATCGATGCAGGACGTCATATAGTCAATTTTTTCCCGCGTTGTGTGCAAGAAAGACGCATTACCCTCGAACATATCGAACATGCTGTGTCCAAGCGCTGTTGCCGTTTCCGCAAAACCGATAAACAGCGTTTTCTCATCTATGACCATTTTATTTTGCTTCATCTGTTCATAGATTTTACCTGCTGCCTCAGGAGATTCAAAGGCATGCAGCAGCTGCTCCATCTGGATAGGAAGCTTCTCACCTTTAAACTGCTGATACAAAAGCCCAAGTGCCGCACCCGATAATAAGGACACATGCGGGCGAACAGGAATATGCTTGCCAAGCACCTTGCTTACGAATAAAAAACTGCGTTTTTTATTAATTCGGGCTGCCATTTGAAAAAGCTGCTCAAGCGGTATATGAAACGTATTACTCGTAACTTCAATGGCAATCTCTAAATCTCCAATAATATTAAACGATTGCTGATTCTCGTTCTTCTGCGAGCAAGCAGGTGAAGTTTTGGTTTTCATTTAGCACCCCATAAATGTCTGATCTGAACAATATTCGTTTGGCCCATGTCATATGCGGCTTAAACTCATTCATTTTGTTCGAATAACGGCTCTTCATCACACCCAAATCGCCTTGTTCATTTTCCATAATGTGCAGGGCATCCATATACTCCTCATGCGTCACCACAAGCATCGACTGTACCGGCTTAATGTGGGTAGGATGGATAATGGTCTTGCCAATTATCCCATTTTCCTTGTCCATTGCGACCTCGCGAATAAGCCCGTCCACATACTTATTAATATAATCCATACGCAGAATCCGTCCGTGTCTTCCCATGCTTTCCTCAAAAGGCGTTTGCCTGAGCTGGGGCTTAAATACGCGATCACTCTTAAAGTACTCCCATACGGGACCGGAGATCACATAATGATTATCCATCCGTCCAAAAACATTTACGATATCCGCAATACAATCACGAATGACGCCGATGTCGTAGATCGTATGATCCGGACTTCTTCGAAGCCCAAATAAACTCGAAAAATCTGTTGCTCCAATACGAACATTCAGCACATAGGCCTTGTATTCATTCAGCAGCTGGGAAATGCCCAGTAGCGTTTCCATTCTTTTCTCGCGATAAATGACGTCAGAGCTTTCCAAAATAGGCATGCCGTATAACGTGGAGCTTGTTGAGCGTTTGTTCTTGTTGTATTCATGCAGCAGCTTTAAATACTCCCCGCCAGTCTCCACGTTGAACTTCGGAAACACGATTCCTGTAATATATTCAATCTCTTCACCGAAAAACGAGAGCAGTCGTTTAAGCTGTTCAACAGAGCGTACTCTTATAAACATAAGCGGAATATCGTCGGCATGGAGCAAACCAATCGAAATGTAACGGCCAATCTTAATCAACGTTGCCTTCAACGTCTCTTCGGCAAATTCGATTTGATTATCACCTACTGCATCTTCAAGGTCTATCACCATAGACACGAGTCCTTCGTGTTTTCCGGTTACCAAATCATCTGCTATGTTATCCTTGGTGGCAGGCATATAGAGCGCCGCACCAATCGCGTGAGCAATAACTTCTTTGTCAGCATAATTATTGAACTGAGTTGGAAGGGAGTAAAAGAAATTTCGCTCTTCTTCATTGGTAAGATAGTTAAAATACCTCAAAGTGATCCCTCCTAAAAGTTGTGTAAAGCAATCTGAGAGTGAAAAAATATCCCTCGCGATCCATTGAGGGATATTTTTCATAAACAGAGTATTATCGAATCTAAACCGCTTTTGATTCTCTTTTCTTACGTGCTGCGCTGTAAAGAAGGGTACCACCGAATACAGCTATAATTAAACCGAAGAACAAAGCGTGCGGCACATGCAAGCCATACGCTCCGCCAATCATTTTTGCTGCGATTACGATAATTAGAATAAACGCCGCTTTCTCAAGCTCAGGGAACTTGTCAATCAACTTGAGGAATACTTGAGCAACGCCACGCATCATCAGAACGCCGAGAATACCGCCGAGGAACAGAACCCATACCTCTTCACTCACGCCGAATGCAGCTAGTACGCTGTCGATACTGAACGCGATATCCATAATTTCAACAGCAAGCACTGTACGCCAGAAACCGTAGCCTTTATTTTGAACTTCAGCATCATCGTCGTTACCCTTCTTGCCGATGTAAGGAATTAATGGAATGTTGCCGACACGAGCAAGCTTGAATTCCAGATGGAATAGATTGCTTAACGCAATCCATAACAGATACAATCCGCCCGCTACTTTAATCCATGTAATTTGTACGAGATAGACACCTACTCCGATGGCGATAAATCGGAAGATATAGGCACCAATAATACCGTAGAACAACGCTTTTTTCTGCTGGTCTTTCGGCAAATGCTTTACCATAACCGCTAGTACTAGCGCATTATCTGCCGATAACAAGCCTTCCAAAAGAACGAGTGTTGCAATTATTCCCCAGTTTGTCGGGTTGGTGAGAACTTGTGACAAGTTGTCCCAGTGAAAGAAGCTCCCGAAGTTGGCTATTACATTTTGAAAAAAGTCGACCATCTCTTAAACCTCCGCATTTTTCTTTATTTGCTTCCTTGTACCCATCTGAGACCCCAGCGATAAGCCTCGTCAAGCTCTTTATGGCCTGAGAAATATTGCACGAGCCGCTGAATGCTGAAGGTTTGATCATTTACATTCTCGATCATCGCAATCGCACACATACCCTTGCGATTATTATGCTCGTCCATCCGCACCTCTATATCAGGCCCGCCTGTTTGTGTGATGGTAACAATACCAGCAGCCTCCGCCCAGTTCGTAGCTCCTTCATAGATGTATGCGTATATGACGATTCTCTTAATCTCAGAAACTTTATTACCGTTGATTCTAAGATTTTCACCCGTTGTAATAGAGCCGGTTCGGTCATCCCCGTCAAGCGAAACGTACGGCGCTCGCGAAAAATCTCCGAAGCTGTTGCCTAGCGCTTGAACGGAACCTTTCATACCATTTTTCAATTCATACAAACATCCGACATCTAGATCTACACCGCTGCTTGAACGGCCAAAAAAACCAGTGGAGGCTTTTTTCTGATTCCAGTTCAAATTAACGACAATCTCACCAAGTGATCCGGCACCTTTTTGTAAATTGATGACATCACCGCGTTTGGTAAGCGAGATTTTGCTGAGGCTTATTGGCGGACTGCTTGGTTCTGGTACGATTGGTGCGGGAGGTTTAGGTGGAATAAGTGGAGCTTTCACTGGTGCTGGTGCTGGAGTTGGCGCTTCAGCAGGAGCGTCTGCCTTTACTTCAATACCAAAGCTATTGCAGAGTGCAGCAAGACCGCCTGAATATCCAGACCCAATGGCATTGAATTTCCATTCGCCATTATATCTATATAAATCTCCTACGACTATCGCAGTCTCAATAGAGAAATTTTTTCCAAGATCATACCGCAAAATTTCGCGTCCTGTTCCTTCGTCAATAACCCGGATATAGGCATCATTCACGCTAGAAAAATTTTGTCTCTTCGCTTCCCCATCATAAATGGTTAAAGTAAATGAAATACGTTCAATCGTTTGAGGCACATCGCTAATCGCGATCAATACTTGTTCGGTATCCGTTTTCCCTGCAAAACTTCGTTTATTGCCGCTTGCTAGTTGAATAGAACCGCTGACATCCTTAGGATTGCTGTAAAAAATCAAATCTTGGTCTCCAGCTGTTTTTCCATTCGCTCGTAATAGAAAAGCCGAAAAATCGACATCTACACCTGCTGCAGTGTTCCATCCCATGCCAACTAGAAGGTTTTTTATGGAAGGATTATTTTTGGTAATATCCGCTTTTTGACCTTTCATTAATGCCAGCTCCATGCTTAAACCGCCCTTCGGTAATAATAGAATAGGGTGACAAACCCTCAAACTGCCACCCTATACGCCAGATGAATTAAACCGTAAGCCCGTAATTACGACAAAGCGCTGCTAGTCCGCCAGAGAAACCTGAACCTACCGCTTGGAACTTCCAATCGGCATCATGTCGGTACAGCTCGCAGAAGACAATCGCTGTTTCAACGGAGAAATCTTCTCCTAGATCATAGCGCAGCACTTCTCTTCCAGAAGACTCGTCTACTAGACGAACAAAGGCATTGGATACTTGACCAAAGTTTTGCAGCCTGGACTCGGCATCATGAATCGTAACGCTAATTCCGATTCGCTGAATGTGCGGAGGGACTTTTTGGAAATCAATTTTGATTTGCTCGTCGTCACCTTCACCCTCACCGGTACGATTATCGCCCGTATGCTCAACAGCGCCGTTATAAGCAATCAGTGCATTGTAGAATACAAAGTCCTTCTCGTCCTTGGCTTTGCCGTCCTGATGAAGCAAAAACGCGCTTGCATCAAGGTCAATTTCTCCGCCGCCTGAATATTTGTTCGTATCCCAGCCTAGACCGAGAACAACCTTCGTAAGGCCTGGGTTTGTTTTTGTAAGATCAATGCGTTGACCTTTGGAAAGATTTATAGACATCGTTCTATTCCTCCTTGAATTGACTAGGTTTGAACGCCAAAGTCAGTGCAAAGGCCTACTAGACCGTTTTGATATCTGCTGCGACTTTCCGCTGTTCACTTGCTTATAAATTGTTATATTTTAAAAAAGGGCCGCCACTGGCGACCCTTTACGGGTAGATAAGTATGACTAGCTAGCAGAAAGACCAAAGTTGCGAGCAAGACCGCCTAGGCCGTCTTGGAAGCCGCTTCCGATTGCGCTGAATTTCCACTCGCCGGAATGACGATATAGTTCACCAACGATTACTGCTGTTTCTACAGAGAAATCTTCTCCAAGATCATAACGGATAAGTTCTGTGCCGCTTTGCTCGTCCACGATACGAACGAATGCGTTGGATACTTGTCCAAAGTTTTGGCTGCGTTCTGCGCCATCATGAATCGTGATGCAAAATGCGATTTTGTCTGTTTCAGCTGGAACGGCAGAAAGATCAACATTTACTTGCTCATCATCGCCATCGCCTGCGCCTGTGCGGTTGTCACCTGTGTGAACAACTGAACCGTTTGTGTTTTTTGGGTTATTGTAGAAAATGAAATCAGATTCAGAACCTGCTTTGCCTTGTGCATTCAAGCAAAATACAGAAGCATCAAGGTCAAAGTCTTTTCCGCCGTCATATTTATTAGTATCCCAGCCTAGACCTACTGTAATCTTTGTAAGACCTGGGTTTGTTTTCGTGAGATCGATTTTTTGTCCTTTGGATAAGCTGATTGCCATTTTAAAAGCCCTCTTTTCTCACATAAATTTATTGGTATTGACGTGCAAGGATATCAACATGGGCAGCATGAGTGCCTTCCCCAATTGCATTAAACTTCCATTCACCATTGTGTCTGTAAAGCTCACCTACGACTAGAGCCGTTTTGCCTGAATAATCATCCGTCAAGTTAAAGCGAATCAGTTCTTGATTGTTCGCAGGATTGACGATACGAATAAAGGCAGATTTGATCATGCCAAAATCTTGTCGTCTGGATTCACATTCGTAAATGTTAACTACGCAAAGGATTTTGTGAATATTAGCAGGAACACGATCAAGCTGCACGATGATTTGCTCATCATCGCCATCGCCCTCACCAGTAATATTATCACCCGTATGAACGACCGAGCTGCATCCGCTTTGCTTGTTGTAGAAACAAACGAGATTTTTCTCGCCACTTAGCTTACCGTTTTCATCAAGCAATAATGCCGATGCGTCACAGTCAACGTTAGCCGCTTTTTTCATTCCGAAAAAACCGCCTTTGGTTTGAGCCGGGTCCCAACCTAAACCAACGATAACTTTGCTGAGACCAGCATTGCCTTTCGTTAAATCTACCTTTTGACCTTTTACGAGAGAGATAGCCATTGTATTTGCACCCCCTTTCCATAAGGTTCACTACTAAAAAAATATCCAAATACAGCGATTCTGAACCTACTAACCAACAATACGCCTATTCGACATGCAAGTTCCAAAAAAAATGTATGATCCATACATTATTCTACAAAACCTGAATATTACCTCTTCTTTACGGCAATTTTACATAGAAAAAAGTGCATTGGCAGCAGGCAGTTCCTTATCGCCTCTCCCAATCAATTTTATAACAATTGCTGCTCCAAATACAAATTTCTACAAATAATGAACCTTAAAGCGGAATAAACATAGGCTTAGGCACAAAAGCGTGCATTTTTTCCGTCACAAACTTAATATTCGCTTCATTTTTACCAAAAAAAAGGTGGAAAAATAAGCCCAAAAACGAGATAATTATATGTAGTAAAAAAAAGTGGCGAGGTGTTCGAATGGAATTTATAAAAAAGAATAAAACCGGCCTTATCTTTGGTGCGCTGCTCCTCATTAACGGGCTATTTTTATTATCCATTGTCCTCTCGAAAAACTAAGTATGGCAGCCTCACATTTGCTCTTTTCTTTTGTAAACCCGCTCCGGCCTTCCAACGGTCCCATAAGAAATATCAGCTATTAATTCACCCTTGGCCACATAATACTCCAAGTAACGCCGAGCGGTCGTACGGCTGAAACCAGCCTTTTTCCCAAGCTCCTCCGCCGTTAATACTTCAGGACCTGCCTGAATGAAGGAGAGTATTTTCTCATTCGTTATCTTATCGATGCCTTTTGGCAAATAAGAATCCTTATCCGTACGATCATTTACCCCCCACAGCAGCTGATCAATCCCCTCTTGATCCACTTGTTTATTTGAGCCGCCGAGCAGTGCCATTTGATTATGATATTTTTGATAAGACTTCAGCTTCTCTTGAAAACGTTCAAATACAACCGGCTTGATCATAAAATCATATACCCCGCCGCGAATGGCTTCACGAACCGTTTCAAATTCCTTGGCGGCCGTAATAATAATGACATCTGTTAACGGGTTGTTTTTCTGTATGTAGTGAAGCAGGTCAAGTCCGCTCATATCGGGAAAATATAAATCAAGCAGCACTAAATCCGGGACCAAAATATCTAAATGCTCATGCGCCAGCTGCTTATCTGTTGCAATTCCAACGACTTCGAAACCTTCTATCTTCTCTAGAAAGCGTCGATTGATTTGTGCAATTCGAAGGTCGTCCTCGATTATGACCACTCGTATCATATATCTTTCCCCTTTTCTTTTGGAATCACAACGGTAAAGATCGTCCCTTCCTGCGGACGCGATTCAAAACGGATATGGCCCCTTAACTGTTGTATCGCCTGCGTAACAATCACCAGCCCATAACCCCGATGATCCTCATTTTTCGTGGAGAAACCGAGCTCAAACAGCCGCTCTGCAACATCATCCTTAATGCCGCTCCCATTATCTTCGATAATGATCGTAATAGCTTTGCCAACGTCAGACAGAAACACCTTAACGGTTCGATTCTCATCATTTTTCTCGAGAACAGCATCCAGCGCATTGTCAATTAAATTGCCGATAATCGTTACCAGGTGATTGCGGTTTAGATCATCGGGGATTGTTTTGAAGGTGCTCTTGGAATCAATCTCAAGCTTCACCTTAAGCTCATTCGCACGATTGAACTTGCCAATTAGTATGCCTCCAATAATAGGATCGGGAATTTCCTGCAGGAGGAAATGGATCAGATTTTGATGAACATCGGTTTCATGTGTAATAATATCCATCGCTTCTTGATACGACTCCAGCTGGATTAGCCCATAAATCGTATACAGCTTATTGGAGTATTCATGCGTTTGTGAACGCAGCGCTTCGGTATAACGCTTCACCTGCGTCAGCTCCTCCGTTAATCGAAGCAGCTCGGATTTGTTGCGAAAGCTGGAAACCGCCCCTACGACCCGGTGCTGATGATCAAATATCGGCAAGCGATTGACGACGACACTGCTTTCGTTAATGGTCATTTCTTGATCGATTTCCGATTGCCCTGATTTAATAACCTCCATTAGCCGCGATTCTGGAATGACATCCCGCACATGCTGTCCGGTAATCTCCATTTGCTCGAGCGGATCGATCAGCTTCAAAGCCGTTTGATTGACGAGGGTAATCGTTCCCTCTGTATCAACGGCAATTATGCCTTCATGGATCGTTTCCAAAATAGCTCTCTTTTCCTGATACAACAAGCCGATTTCCTCAGGCTCTAGACCATGGATCGATCGTTTTACGCTATTGGCAATAACAATGGCTCCGCCAGATCCAACCATCAGCGCAATGGCTGCAAAAATAATCATCGCATTACGATAAGTCACTGCCGATTGTTCAATGTCTTTTAATAAAATACCCACTGATACAATGCCTATAACTTCATCCTGATCATTAAAAATGGGTGTTTTCCCCCGCAAGGAGGGGCCCATCGAGCCAACGGCCTCTGAAATGATCGACTCTCCATTAAGCACAGGCCCATTGTCACCGCCGACCATTTCTTTCCCTATTCGGTCCGGTAGCGGATGCGCATAACGAATTCCCTCTTTATTCCCAATGACGATGTACTCAGCGTCTGTTTCCATTCTAATTTTCTCAACGATGGGTTGAATGATGGCTGAAGGATTCTCCTCTTCAAAGGCATGTCTAATGACGTCCATCAACGCTACTGTCTTCGCAATTTTCAGAGCTGATGCACCTACATTTTTCTGCAGCGTCGTCACTAGTATTCTCTCAAAGCTGAAGGTAAGAGCAATGATAATAATAAATAGCAAAGTTCCAATTAACAAAATCAATCTCGTTTGTAATCGCATTCAATTACCTCCATGCAAAAACTTCTCATCCGCGGGACGCTGATTTTATTGTATTCTACATGCTTCCCTGAACATAGTCCCTTGAGTCGATAATGGCCGTAAATTTTATGAACAAAATAAACAGTATGACTACTTTTCAACTTATGTGGTTATTGTATTCAACCCTAATTCGCGATGGTAGTATGAAGCATATCAAACAGGTAAGCGCTTACAGTAATCATTCATACGTTTACTTGAATGAAACTAAAGGGGGATTATTCGTATGGGATACCAAACAAAAAATTGGAAAACTATAGTAGCTGCTGCTTTTGTTGCTGTTAGTTTGACGGCCTGCGGCGGAACAGCATCAAAAGGCGGATCGGCTAATTATCCTGAGAAACCTTTCATTGTGACAGCCCCATCGGGAGCTGGCGGCGGATGGGATAAGACAGCAAGGTCCTTGGCCAAAGTGCTAGGTGAAACAAAGCTCGTTGATCAAACGATGACTGTTGAGAACAAGCCCGGCGGCGGCGGCACTGTATTTTTAGCCGAATATGTAACCAAAGACAAGAATGACCCCTACAAGCTGTTTGTCAGCTCCCCGCCTATTCTTATTAACAATCTCAAAAAAGAAGGAAACAGCCCTTACGGCTACAAGGATGTTACCCCGCTCGCACAAATAACGAAGGATTATGGCGCAATCGCGGTTGCGGCAAATTCCAAATATAACGATCTTCATTCACTAATTAACGACATTAAGGCAGACCCTTCAAAAGTTACACTAGCAGGCGGATCGGCGCCTGGTTCTATGGATCATTTAATTAGCGTACTCCCCGCATTTAGATCAGGCGTTGACCCCAAAACAGTCAAGTACTTGTCCTATGATGGCGGAGGCGAAGCCATTGCTGCGCTGCTCGGCAACAATGCTGATGCGATTGGAACAGACATCTCTTCTCTTGGCAGCTATTTAAAAGCAGGAAAAATCAAAATTTTGGCCGTAACTTCTGATGAACGGATTGAAGGTGACTTCAAGGATGTGCCAACGTTAAAAGAGCTGGGCATAGATGCAGAGTTCACGATCTGGCGCGGCGTATTAGGTCCGAAAGGCATGACAAAAGAGCAAATTGCTTACTGGGATAAAACGTTAAAATCTCTCTCTGAACACGAAGCGTGGGCGAAAGAATTGAAAGCAAACGATTGGGTCAGCGAATACAAAAACTCCGAAGATTTCACTGCCTTCCTTGCTGAGCAAGAAGTTGCGGTACAAGAGCTGTTGACAGCGCTCGGTATGCAGAAGTAAAGGACTGAACGAAGAGTACACGCTTGATAAAAGCATAAGCATGAGTGATTGGATGGGAGAGAACTAGTCTCTCTCCTCTCCTTTCATCATTCATCGGAGGTGAAGGCCTTGAACAAAACATTTGATCGATACGCCAGCATTATATTTTTCCTTCTCGGTGTTGGATTCATGTGGCAGAGCACATTAATTAGCGCTTCATCCTACGGCAGCAAGGTTGGGCCTAATATCGTTCCCTTTGGTCTGGGGGCGCTGCTTGTCATTTTAAGCTTACGCCTATTTTACGAAGTATTAAAGTTTAAAGGCTCTAGCAGCAAAGCGGGAAAGCTTGATTACAAGAAGTTTCTCATTATTTTCGCTTCTGCTTTTTTATACGCCTTCTTCTTAGAAACGATCGGCTATATCATCGGGACATTCCTCTTCCTTCTCATTAGCTTTCAAGTTTTGGAAAGAGGAAAATGGCTAAAATCGATCTTGATCTCCGGATTGTTTGCAGTCGGCGTTTACGTCATCTTTGTTGTCATTCTGGAAGGTTCAATGCCTGGTTTTCCGTCATGGCTATCGTAACTAAAGGAGGCATATGAATGGATACACTACAATTTCTCGCAGACGGCTTTGCGACCGCCTTTCAATGGCATAACTTGCTCTTTGCTTTCATCGGCGTGTTGATAGGTACGGCTGTAGGGGTATTGCCTGGTATAGGACCCATGAGCGGTGTCGCCTTGCTTATACCTGTAACTGCATCAATGACGGGCGGATTAGCTCCTGAAGCAGCGGCCACAAGCTCTATCATACTTTTGGCCGGCGTTTATTACGGTGCGATGTACGGAGGATCAACGACCTCTATTCTGCTTAATACACCCGGGGAATCCTCCTCTGTCGTGACAACATTAGACGGCTATCAAATGGCTAGACAGGGTAGAGCTGGTGCTGCCTTATCCATCTCTGCAATCGGTTCTTTCGTTGCAGGAGTATTTGCTGTCATCGCGCTCATCGTATTAGCAGAACCACTATCAGAGGTTGCGATAAAGTTTGGTCCTGCCGATTATTTCTCCTTAATGCTTCTTGGACTATGCGCCGTAAGCGGCTTGGCTGGAAAGTCCATTACGAAAGCTCTCATTATGACCGTATTCGGATTGCTGCTCGCAACCATCGGAATGGACACCGTATCGGGTGTTGCAAGGTTTACTTTCGGCATGCCGTTGCTTTATTCCGGCCTTGAGTTTTTAACAGTAGCAGTTGGTTTATTTGCATTGGGAGAAGTATTCAAAACCATTTTGGAGAGAGACTACACCGCCGGTAAAGCAGCAAAAATTGAACGTATCCTGCCGACAAAAAAGGACTTGAAGGATAGTGCAGGACCGATTGCCCGAGGTTCGGTTTTAGGCTTTTTTATTGGTATTTTGCCTGGTGCCGGTGCGACTTTAGCTTCTTTCTTCAGTTATATTTTGGAGAAAAAAATAAGCAAAAATCCAGAAACCTTTGGCAAAGGCAATATTGCAGGAGTGGCTGCGCCTGAATCAGCGAACAATGCTGCATCAGGCGGGGCTATGATTCCTTTACTTACACTAGGCATACCTGGTTCAGGTACAACCGCTATATTGATGGGCGCTTTAATTATGTATAACATTCAGCCAGGTCCTTTGTTATTTGAGGAGCATCCGCAAGTAGCTTGGGGGTTAATTGCCAGCATGCTAATCGGAAATCTCATTTTACTCGTACTCAATATGCCACTGGTGAAGGTGTTTGCAAAAATCATTCAAACGCCGCCGAAATATTTGATACCGATCATTATTGCTATTTCTATATTTGGTGTTTATGCCGTGCAGGCTCAAGTTTTTGATTTGATGCTGCTGCTCGGCTGTGGAATTGCAGGATTCTTTCTTGTACGAAATGATTATCCGCTAGCTCCTCTCGTGCTTGGTTTAGTACTCGGGCCAATGATTGAAAACAATATGCGGAGAGCATTAACGACATCTAATGGAGATTTTATGATTTTCGTGCAAAAACCGATGTCGCTTGTTTTCTTAATTATCGCAGCACTCTGGTTAATTATACCTATTTTGCTAAAGAAGAGAGGGAAAGAGGTTGTCATTAACGAAGAAGGTTAATTACGAACGATAAAAAATACAGATTTGATGGGGGTAGCCATGGATAACAATAAACTAGGTGGGAAAAGTGTAATACTGCGTCTCGAAATGAATACGAAAGAGGTACATTTCGGACAGGTTGCATCCTCTATTTTCGAAGCCGGTGGAGATATCGTGGCCATTGACGTCATTCAGACCAGTCAGCATATGACGATAAGAGATATTACCATTACCGTCACGGATACAGTCGATATTAGCATTATTACTGAAATGATTAAGAACCTGCACGGAGTCAAGCTAGTGAATATTTCGGATAGAACATTTCTGCTGCATCTTGGCGGTAAAATCGAAACTAAACTGAAATCGCCTATTCAGAACCGCGACGATCTCTCTCGTGTTTATACGCCCGATGTTGCACGCGTCTGCTTAGCCATTCATGAAGAACAAAGAAAAGCATTTACGTTAACGATCAAGAGAAATACGGTTGCTGTCATTTCGGACGGCAGCGCTGTCTTGGGGCTTGGCAATATTGGCCCCTATGCAGCTATGCCCGTTATGGAAGGAAAATCTATGCTATTCAAGCAGTTGGCAGACGTAGACTCCTTCCCTATCTGCCTTGATACGCAAGATACCGAGCAAATTATCGCAACTATTAAGGCGATTGCACCCGGCTTCGGCGGAATTAACCTTGAGGATATTTCATCGCCGAGGTGCTTTGAGATTGAAGAAAGATTGCGTGAAGAACTCGATATTCCAGTATTTCATGATGACCAGCATGGTACAGCAGTTGTATTGTATGCGGCACTAATCAATGCATTAAAAATTGTGAATAAGCCCATTCATGACATTAAGGTCGTTGTTTGCGGAATCGGTGCAGCAGGCGTCGCTTGCACAAAAATTCTTTTATCCGCCGGCGTTACAAACATCATTGGTGTAGATCGGAACGGCGCGATAACCGCTGGAACTGACTATGATAACCGCATGTGGAACTGGTATGCCGAGCATACCAACCCTAACCGCATTGAAGGCTCTTTACGAGACGTGATCCAAGGCGCTGATGTATTCATTGGACTTTCTGCTGGAGGACTGTTGCGACGCGAAGATGTTATGGCGATGGCCGAAAATCCTATCGTCTTTGCAATGGCGAATCCAACACCTGAGATCAAGCCTGAGGAAGTTGAGGATATTGTAGGGGTAATCGCCACCGGACGTTCGGATTATCCGAACCAGATTAACAATGTGCTGTGTTTCCCTGGTATTTTCCGCGGGGCATTGGACTGCAGAGCTACTACGATTAACGAGGAAATGAAGCTGGCGGCATCAGAGGCGATCGCATCCGCAATCTCGGATGAAGAACGAAGCAAGCACTACATTATTCCGAGCGTTTTCAATCAGGCCGTTGTGAAAGCCATTCGCGATCTCGTCATTAGAGCAGCGATCAAGACAGGCGTAGCACGCAGAATACCGCGGGAGTACAGATAAACAAGAAAAGTGGAACGGAGGTTATCCAATGACAGCTGGAATCAGAGCTATCGTTGATATTAATCAAATGGCGGCCGATTTTAAATCAAGCATCGTTCTCCGCACCAGTGATTCCAAATTTATCGATGTCAAAAGCATCCTTGGACTTAGCATCATCTTGTACCAAACCCATTCCTACCACCTTGAAATACATGGTCCAGATGAAGAGGAAGCCAAAACCGCCATGATTCACATTTTCAAAAAACATAATCTTCAAGTCGATGTGAATCGATAATCCCCCGCTTCAATTGCCTCGTACGTTGGTTGCAGTGCTTTTAAAAATAGGGGGTGTCCCATAAGCAGATGTCATTGCTTATAGGACAACCCCTTTCCTCTTCCTCACGGACCCGTCCCTAAACTCGCTACATACCATAACGGCCCCAGCTTCTTCAAATAAACGGCTCCCAGCTCATCTCCCGTAGGGTAATGCATATACCCGATCACATTGTATAAATGACCGTACTTTTCATCGACTCTGCTCGTTGTGGAAATATCCGCTTTCAAGCTATTGATAGGCTGCAAGCTCATTAGTATATGTCTGCGGATCGTCCACTCGGGAGATAGGAAGGTAAGAATCCATGTAAAAACAACTACAATAGCTACAACGATAAATATTGCCTTTTTCTTCTTTAAGATCGTACTCACCTCCGAGTAATGGTTAAATCATTAACATTATAGATACTTCCGTTAATTGTAATTGCTTTTATTCACTCAACACTCAATCTCTAATAAAATCTTTCAATACTTTAGTCCAAAAGCATTCTAGCATAGTCGCTTAACTCAACCATCTGTGTTTTCATGTTCATGCTTTATCCTAACGAACTCAGGTGTCGTTATTCTTGAATATCAGGGCTATATTAATCTCTAACGAACTCAGGAGTCGTTATCAGCCCTTAATAGAGCCCAAATGATTGAAATTACAAGAAATAAGGCTCGCTGTGTTCGTTAGATTCAAAAACAGAACGCTACCCTGCAAATAAGGCCTCTGGAGTTCGTTAGCTAAAATACCGAACGCGTGATGCCCCTACTTTTGCACTTCTGACGTGATCCGTTTATCTCCGAGCTTCTAAACCTTCATCAAGATGCCTCCCAAAATAGATCGTTTAACGTTTTGCCGAGTGTCTTGCAAATAGCGATACAAAGAAGAATACTCGGATTGTAATTGCCAGCTTCATTGTGTCCGACCGTCTACCTAGTAGCTCCAAACGCGTCAGCCAGCTGCTCCTATGACATATCGTTCTCCACTCTTACCAGCTTTAATTTCACATTTGCATGTTCACCCATTCGTATTCACAATATCTTCCATCATTCACTTTGTAAATACTGTAATTTATATCCATATAGATGTAAACCATATATTGCATTTCAAACTTACAAATTCGATTCATGCAACTCTGCGATACTTAATAGCAACAAAAAAGAGCTATCAAATCGATAGCTCTTTCCCTTATATCTCCTGCCTAAATCGGAACGTCCAACAAATCTATCGGCTTATTGGCTGCGCCACAGCCACTTAGCTTATAGGCGTAAGCGCGTCCCGTTTCTTCTTTTCTCAAACCGTCACATGAATAGGTTTTTACGCTTGATGATCCATACTGATCCTGTGATGTATCGTAACGCACCTCGATCTGATCCTCCGCCCACGCAAGATTATAAAAAATCGGGTTTCCTTCCGTTATAAAACGTACAACTCGCACCTGATCTATAGCTCCGCTCACAAAAGCATCTAATTTCTCGCTATTCGTTACTTCACCGGACTTTGCAATAACATCCTCCGTCTCATTAATCGAATAGTCATAGGGTTCATCTGAAGCTGAAGTTTGCTTCGGCACTTTATCCTGCTCCTGACCAGCACATCCAGCCAGCATGAGCATCGCTAAGACTATATACGCCATGTTTCTCCTAACCATGCTGTAAATCCACCTTCCTCCAGCCTGCCCATCAGCTATTTATTTGCGCGCGCAGCTGGCGAATTTCATTCATCAATTGCTTCTGCTCCGCTGGATCTTCCGGCTCAGCACAGCTCATAAGCTGCGTTAATCGCAGCTGCAGCATCTCCCGCTCATTTTGGCTTACCTGTTCATCCGCTGAAAGCAGCCGGCTTCGATCCTTAGACACATACTCCTCATACGATCCGTGGAACAAGCTTGGTTCACTTTTTCCATCGAGTACGAGCAGTCGATTAGCTGCTTGGCGAATTAAATAGCGATCATGCGTGACAAGCAGAACGGCACCCGGATAATGCTGAAGCGCCTGTTCGACCTGCTCTCGCGTGCTAATATCCAAATAGTTTGTCGGTTCATCAAGCACGAGCAGATTCGCTTTGCCAAAATAAAGCTTCAAGAATGCGACTCGGCATCGCTCACCCATGCTTAAGTCCCCGATTCGCTTAAATACGTCCTCCTTCGTAAACAGGAAGCAGCCCAAAATCGTCCTTGCATGCGACTGCGTCATCTCCGGCAGCAGCAATAAGCTGTCAAGGATGGTCATCTCATTGTCGAGCTTATCAAGCTCCTGCTCAAAATATCCGATTTTCACCTGCGGATGAATGCTAACCTTGCCCGTGCTAGGCAATAAGCTCCCTGTCGCAAGCTTTAACAATGTCGACTTGCCTACACCATTCGGACCAAGCACAGCTAATCGATCACCTCTACCTAAGGTGAGGTTTAACCTGCTTATAACGCTCCTATGCCCCTCATAGGCAAAACTAACGTCCTCCATCCGAAGCAGCGTAGCCGCTGCAAAACCGTCGGACTCCAGCTGCATCCTCAGCTGTGAGTCCTCGCGCGGCTTCTGCACCTTATCCTTGTTCAACCGCTCAAGCGCAGACTCCTTCGCATGCAGACGCGACACGTTTTTCTTGGATTTTGATCTAAGAAAATCATTTTGACCCGCCGCCTTATGCGCCTGCTGGAACCATTCGGCATACATGCGTATACTCTCAAGCAGCTTCTCACGCTCCAGCTCCTGCTTCTTATGCAGCGCCTCCTGCGTCCTTAGCTCCAGCTCTTTCTGCGCCTTGTACTGCGTGTATCCGCCCGAATAGCGCCGGCACCCATCTCGCTCAAACTCAAGAACAGTCGTTGCTGTCCGGTCGATAAACGTACGATCATGCGACACATAAATAACCGTTCCCGGGTAATCCTGCACCCATTCTTCCAGCCAATCCAGCGCCGAAGAATCCAAGTGATTCGTCGGCTCATCCAGCACAACTAGCTTCGGCTCTCTTACCATCAGCGCAGCTAATTGTGCTTTCGTCTTTTGACCTCCGCTTAGCTGCGAAAATGATAAGTGCCATAACGAGGGATCAAAGCTTAACTGCGTTAAGCATCTCTCCACCTTCATCTCCCAGCTATAGCCATCAAGCTGCGCATAACGTTCGTACAGTTCACTGTACTCGCTTAACAGCGACTCACTTGCATCCTCTTGCATTCGCCTTGTTAACTCCACCATCGACCGTTTTAATCGGAACAATTCTTCTGTCCCTGCCTGCACGAATTCAAGCAGCGTGAGTGAGGAATTCATCTGTGCCTGCTGGTCGAGCCAGCCCCACTCTGCAAGAGGAAGCAGCCGCTGCACCTCACCATCATCGAATGAGATTCTGCCTGTCAATCCTTGCAGCAGCGTCGTTTTGCCCACGCCATTTCGTCCAAACAGAGCCAGCCTTTCGCCTTCTCTGACTTCAAAATTTATATTCTCGAACAGGATATTGCCGTCCCATTCCTTGTTCACATGTTTAACTTTTAATAGCATCATTGAACATTCCCCATTTCAAAAAAAACATAATAAAAAACCGTGGCCAGCGGCACACGGTCGAATACGCAGGGGAATATCAGGTAAACGAAAATAACGATGCGTCACACCGCTAGTTAGCGGGTAAACATCTCGTATCTATCGCTGCTGATTGACTATCCATAAGCCCCCAAATCGACGCACGTATCCCTGACCGGTTCTCGCTAATGAGAACGCCGCTTGTACTTAAACAAGTTGTTTACAGGAATCGTGTACTTACTTCATCGGCTGGGTTACCTCCGTCAGTCATCAGTTTTGATATGCGTTTATTATATAAGACGATCATGCATATATTCAAGCCCTACTTTAATTGCGGTACCAAATAAAGTTAGTACTAGGCTTGAAACGCTGCATAACCGATCATAAGACTTATAAATATTTCTTATTTGGAGGTGCTTGATGAATCCCGTCTATATAACCAGCATTGGTAAATTTCTTCCCGGCTCCCCTATCGGTAATGATGAAATCGAGGATTATCTCGGCAAAATAAACGGTAAAAGCTCCAAGTCGATGCGGCGCATTCTTGATCAAAACAAAATACGCTTTCGGCATTATGCGATAAACAAAGAACAAGAGAGCCTATATTCAAATGCAGAAATGGCAGGACTTGCGATACAAGATGCGCTCTCCCGCAACCATGCGGCACTGAGCGATCAAATCGCATTTCTCGCTGTCGGTACGACCCAAGGTGATTTGCTTGTTCCCGGCTTCGCRAGTATGGTGCATGCCGAAACGAAGCTGCCTGTCATGGAGGTTGCGACACATCACGGCGTTTGCGCCAGCGGTATGCAGGCGATGAAAAACGCATTCCTGCATGTGCAGTCAGGAGAGCAGCAAACCGCCATTTCCTGCGCCAGTGAATTTCCGAGCCGCGTGTTCAAAAATACGAGGTTCGAAGCGCAAAAGGGTGTCGCCGATCATCCCATTCCTTTCGACACTGACTTTCTTCGGTTTATGCTGTCCGATGGAGCAGGTGCAGCGGTTCTTCAGCATCAACCTGCCGCCAGCGGTTTATCCCTGCGCATCGAATGGATCGACAACAAATCCTACGCTACTCTATACGATGTCTGCATGTATGCAGGAACCAACAAGGATAATGCCGAGCAGCAAAGCTGGCTTGACTATGCCACCATTCATGAAGCTGCTGACGACGGGGCTCTTAATCTCAAACAAGATATTCGGCTCGTTAATGAAATGCCTAAGGTCGGGGTTAATCGATTTTTCGAGCTGGTAGATGAGGGCAAAATCGAACCGAGCGCTATCGATTGGATGGTATGCCACTATTCATCTCATTTTTTCCGCGACGAAATATTTAAGCTGCTGCAGCTTGGCGGACTCACCATTCCTGAGGAGAAATGGTTTACGAATTTATATACGAAGGGCAACACCGGTGCTGCTTCAATCTACATCATGCTGGAGGAGCTGCTTAACGAAGGCCATTTGAAGCCAGGTGAGCAGGTGTTATGCATGGTGCCGGAAAGCGGCCGATTCCAAACCTCCTATATGCTGTTGACGGTTGTTGGCGACACAGCTGATGTGCGACATATCGCAGATCCGTTGTTTGAAGAGAGGCAGCCTGAGGCACCTCATCTCGAATATAACGAAGCAGACCACGTTCAAGCGCAGCTCGTTAGGCAGCTCGTACAGGTTTGGATTGATTTTGAGCAAAAGCTGGCTCATGTCCCGGTTATTCATAAGCTGTACAACAACAAATTTACCCTTCATGACTACAAGCTGCTAATGGAAAACATCCGCCAACAGGTCATTGACGGTTCGCAGTGGATTGCTCGTGCCGCCTCGTATATCGCGATTGAGCATATCGATCTTCGTTCGACGTTCATTGCCCATGCGCGTGACGAGCATCGTGACTTTCAAATTCTAGAACGCAACTACGTCGCCATCGGCGGGGACCTAGCACACATACAATCAGGCGAAAAAAATATTGGCAGTGAAGCATTGTCGGCTTATTTGTTCCAGCGTGCTAGCCGCGAGAATCCCGTTGATCTCATTGGCGCTATGTGGATTATAGAGGGACTTGGATGCCGTATGGCGCGCTACTGGGGCGAAATGATTCGCGATCAGCTTGGGCTTAGCGATGAAGAAGTGTCGTTCCTGCTTTATCATAGCGACTCTGATGAGAAGCACTTTGAGAGGCTCGAGGCAGTCGTCCAGCATCCGATGCTCACTGCGGAGATTGCAGGACGAATAGTGAAAACAGCTAAAACGACGGCGCGCTTATACTTGCTGCAATTAGAGGAGCTGGGCAATGTATGAGCAAAACTGATTATTTTCATCAAATGCCGCATGACAAAAACGATCCCAATCCGTTTTTAGCCATCTTTATGGATCAGAGCATTCCCTTCAATGAGGAGGCCAAGGCTGCTTACCTCAAGGATTGCTCTAGCAGATCACGGCAGTTTCTGCTGCCCGTACTGCGTCCTTTTGCGAGATTAATGATTATTGTTCTTCAGGTTTACAAAATAATCGTACCTAAAGCACTCACCTCATCCCGGCTGCTGCACCGCGTCCTGCATTTCGGAATGAAAACCTTCGTAAGCCCAGATGCTAATTATATGATTTTGCGCCACTTCTATCTTGGCTCTGAGGTGCTTGGCTTCATTCGTGATAATGTGCCTGACGTTCAGATCGAGATGAACCCGCTCAAACCAACCAATCTGGAGCCGGTAAAAGATGATCTTTTTCTCATTCACGATCTCAATTTATACAACTTCGTCATCAATCTTAATCGCGAGATGCGTCACAAAGGAATTGAGGTTACAAAGCAGGACCGGCTTAACTTTAACGCCATCACATCGGAACCTCTGCCTATTGAGCAAATGCCTAATCGCTGGACCAGTTTTATGGATTTGACGACCGCCATTGAATGCTTCACCCCTGTCTATCAAATGTTTCTAACCGATAATGACTTCTGGCGTGCGACGAACTCCCTTCAGCTGGATGAAACGATTGGCATCCTTGCTTCCAAAATTATCGGCAGCAACGACCGACTGGCGCTTATAAACAACAAACATCCCATGGTGCCGCTCACGACGCTTAAAGCAGGCTTTCGACTCGTACTGCATGGCCTAGCGACAGAGCAGCTGCACGCGCTGCTTGTTGAGCTTAAGCTCAAACAGCAGCAGCATATCGGCTGATCATACAAAGAACAAAAAGAAGGCAAGCACGCTCACTGCGTGATTGCCTTCTCTCTTACATGCGGTTATTGACGAACTACAGTAAAACCTTTCTTCTCCAGCAGTGGAACGAGTCCGTTCTCGCCGAGCATATGTGCAGCTCCTACGACTACGAAATATGATTTTTTTGTCGTGTCATTCAAGTAACCCGTTATTTTCTCAACCATTGGAGCATTGCGGTCAGTAAGCAGCGCTTTATTAAGCTCCGCATTCGACGAAGCTGATTTCGTCAGCTCGAGCAGCTGCTCCTCATTTCCGGTAACCCACATTTTCGTAAGATCTTCAATCCCTGATACTTCTGCAAAATAGTTCTCAATAGAACCTTTCAGCATTTCTTCTTGCAGTTTGTCTGAAAAATTATTGAACATATTAAGCTGGTATTCGATCGATTCCAGCTCTAGAATTGGCTTCTTGTTCTCCAGCGACTGCTGCAAGAAATGGGCATCAATCCCTATGCCTGAATCATAACCTTCTTTTGCTGAGCTAAGATAATCCACAGTAGACGAAACGCTCCAAGGCTTATAGGTATCCAGCGTATTTTCCGGTAAGCCGTTCTCCTTCAAAATCTCGCCAAGCTTCTTGTAAGAATCAGCTGAGATATGATCTTTAAGCGTTGTATTATCCTTCAATACGCTTAAATCAAGCACTTGCTTTTGCACCTTCTCATCATTCATCTTCGAAATATCAGCCTCTACAACCAAATAGTCGGATGCATCATAAGCTTTTTGAATTTCAGAGCGCAAAGGGTACATCGCTTTGTTCGCAATATGTATCGACCCCAGCAAATATACGGTGCTGCCGTCCTTTTCTACTTTCCAAAGGAAACCTTTACTTGGCTCATTCTCCTTAAGAGAAACAGAGCGCTGCTCTTTATTCCAAGTAATTTCATAACCTGCTGCTTCACTTACCGTACGCAAAGGAATATAAACAGTTCCTTTAACGATCTTAGGCGCAGCAAGCAATCCAATTTCCGTCTCGTTAGCCATTGCCCCTAAGTTGTCGATTTGGAATAAAAGGGTTAGTCCTTGCTTCTTGCCTGAAATGACTTTATTTTTCTGATCCCAAGTTACTTGGAAATCAAGCTTTTGAAGAACCGTCTTCGCAGGAACAAGAATCGTTCCCTTTTCCATCGTAGGTTGATTCTCGCCAAGCTGTACCTGCTCGCCGTCAATCCAAACTGAAATAGGCTTAGCCTCTGCTTGGATGTTCGTTACGAAAGAAAATAGTAGAGCTAATGATAGAAATAATGCTGCAAACTTTTTCACGAATAGACCCTCTCCCTCTCATCTTAGCGGCTTCATTTCATCTACATATAACCAATAATTACCGCTCTGCCTAACATATTTTACACATTTCCACCACGCAATAGCTAGTTCGGAAAATACGAATCTAGTTTTCGTTGCTTTACAGCATATTCATAACATATAATGCCTCATCTCATAGGTTAGCAGCAGCCTTAAAAAAAGGCACCCCTCTTGATTAGAGGGGTGCCCATGTCATTTGCTTTTGCGAATCAATTCAGCGGTTTTGGTAAATAACTATTATGAGAAGGAATAACCCAAAAATCGATCCGCATTTTTTAGACTTATCCATATATCCGGACTTTCGCCGCCTACGTACCAGTAAGCTAGTCCAGCAAGCTTGCTTTTTACAGCCAGCTTATATTTTTCGGTTAACGAGCGCCCGTCCTCGACCCATATTTTATGCTGTATACCATTCTTCATATATACAGCTGTGTACTGCCCGATTTTGGCGTCCCATAAAGGCCTGATTCCATATTTACTAATGAGCGCATTCTGCTCACCAAATGATATAAATGCAGAGGACTCAACGCTGCCGTCCTTCTTTAAATCCCAATCACGGTTATAAAAGGGCACGCCCAATATTACCTTTTGGCTTGGCACCAATTTAAGAAGCTTATTTACAGCGGCTTCATCAAAACCTATAGAAGCGTTGGAGCCCGCTTCCGAGCCGTCTCCCCAGTGTTCATCATAGCCCATCAATACGATATAATCTGCAAGCTTTCCAAGTGCAGCAAAATCGAAGGCGTCGGTCCAGTCCGTATCACGGTCAGGAGATACATCTAGCGAGAGCGTAACGTTCAAGAGCTTCATTTTTTTAGATAGCTCCGTTATGAATGCAGTCAGAGCTGCTCGGTCCTGCGGGGCTACATTTTCAAAATCGATATTAAGACCATCCAGCTTGTATTTTGTAACAAACCCTGTCAGCTGCGTGATTGCTTTGGTGCGTGCTGCGGAACTAGATAGCAGCTTATGTGTAGCCGCTTGATCCGAGCGATTGCCGACCATTGCCCATATTTTTTTATTATGCTGCTTCGCCCATGTCACAAGAGAAGGATCCGTGTTATCCGATATTTCTCCCGCTTCCCCTGTAAAATACCAACGCGGAGACAAGGTGTTTACATTAGAATTCAAAACCGTTTGTTCATACTGCTGCGTCGTCTGGCCATACTGCCAGCCTAGCTTTATCGTTTCCTTGGGCTTAGCTGCAAGCTCAGCTGCCCAGTTCACATTTTGCAGCACCCGATGAATCATTACTGCGGTTTCTTGTCTGCTTATCGGATTGCCTGGACGGAAATTCCCCTTATCGTCACCTTTCATAAGGCCAAGAGCGTTCATCGCCGCTACAGAAGAACTTGCCCAAGCAGCAATGCGGCTGTCATCGCCAAAGCTTAGCTTTACTGCCGATTTATGATCCAGCTTCTTCAATGCTCTCGTTAATAATACGGCTGCTTCCTGCCTTGTAACTGCCTTCGCAGGTGCAAACAAAGAGGCGCTGACGCCGTCTGCTAAGCCAAGCTGCACAGCAGCCTGAATCCATCCGTAATACCAAGCCTTCATAGGTACATCAGTATATGGCGATACTGGCGTCGGTACAGGCTCAAGCCCGAGCAGCCGATCCAGCACAGTGACAAACTCCGCTCTCGAGATCGATTGCTTCGGTGAGAAGCTTCGCTCCGATGTGCCCGTTATAATCTTTTTATTATACAAATCGATTATTTCCTGTTTGGCATAGCTGCTTGATATATCATCAAAAGGCAGCGTGCTTTGAGCCGCAATGGGATGAGCAACAAGTGTTATGATATATAGTAAAGTAAATGCTGCTAGAGCAAATCTAGTATAAGTATGCTTCACGAAAGACCCTCCTCATGCGATCAATCCTCGAAGCATACCAAAATCTACTCTATAACTCATTACTAAAATATTGGTAGAAAGCATAATCAATAGTAATTAAGCCTAATCCCCTACCACAGACTAGGGTGTCAAAATAAACAATATGATAAAATAAGCGGATATAAAACGTAAGGAGATTCAGCATGCTGGAGCGAAATCAAGTTTCTCATCCTACATTACCGGCTCAGCTGAGCCTGGCAGCAAGAAGTAAGCGCAAGCGAAACCGAATACTGCTGTTTATTATTTTAGCGCTAACCGCTGCTCTTTTATGGAAAGTTATTCTTTCCTTTGATCCATACTTGCCGAACAATGATCCTATTGAAGCTCCACCCGTAACGGCACTGCATCCGATCGTATTCATTAAGCAGACCGAGCTGATTGCCGAAACGAGCAAGGCCGGCATCACCATTCTCGTCACAGACGGCTTCCGTTCAAGCGAGGAGCAAAACGCGATTTATGCAAAAGGACGCACAACGGAGGGTAAAGTCGTTACGCAAGTTCAAGGCGGACACTCCTATCACAATTACGGCCTCGCTGTCGATTTTGCCCTGCGAACGAAGAAGGGCGAGGTCATATGGGACATGGAGTATGACGGCAATAAAAATGGGCGGTCCGACTGGATGGAAGTTGTTGAAATCGCCAAGCGCCTTGGCTTCTCTTGGGGAGGGGATTGGAAAAACTTCCCTGACTATCCTCATCTTCAAATGGACTTTGGTTATTCCATTAATAAGCTGCGCAAAGGGCACTATCCGCCTATCGAGTAAATCAGCCCATTTAAAGCAAAAAAAGAGAGTGAAGACTTGGTTATTAAGTCTTCACTCTTTTCTATTCTGCTTCAATTTTATTAGCTAATTCGGTATATTACAGACCCGCTATAATTTCATATGAGCGCAATCTAGCTTGGTGATCATAAATATGTGCGGCGACCATAATCTCATCCGCCTTCGTCGCCTCAATATATTGCTTCAGCTTCGTGCGTACCGTCTCTGGCCCGCCAACAATGGAAGAGCCTAGTTGCTGCATCAAAGCAATCTTCTCCTGCGCTGTCCAGACGTCATCCATATTGCGAACAGGTGCAGGCAAAGCTCCACGCGTGTTGCGAATAAAGGATAGGAACAGCTGCTGCATCGATGTCGCTAAATATTCAGCCTCTTCATCCGTATCTGCCGCAATGACATTGACCGCTACCATTCCTTTTGGCTTATCGAGAATCGCTGATGGCTTAAAGCTGCTTCGATAAAGATTCATTGCTGGAACTGTGAAATTGGGCGAGAAATGTCCTGCAAAAGCAAATGGCAGGCCCAGCTGTGCAGCGAGCAAGGCGCTAAAATCGCTCGAGCCCAGCAGCCAAATCGGAATTTCTAGACCTTCGCCCGGAATCGCTCGCACTGGCATGCCCACCTCAGCACTCGACGGATCTAGAAACGCGCGCAGCTCAGCCAGCTGCTCGGGGAAATCATGCCCATTGCTTCTTCTGTTTCCACGAAGGGCAGCTGCTGTAAGACCATCCGTTCCAGGAGCGCGGCCAAGTCCTAAATCAATACGGCCTGGAAACAACGATTCCAATGTACCGAATTGCTCAGCAATAACGAGCGGTGCATGGTTCGGCAGCATAATCCCCCCAGCGCCTACACGAATCGTGGATGTACCTGCCGCAACATGGCCAATAACGATGGATGTCGCTGAGCTGGCGATGCTTGGCGCATTGTGGTGCTCCGCAAGCCAGTAACGGTTATAGCCCCATTTTTCCGCATGCTGTGCAAGATCTAATGTATTGCTAAGTGATTCGGCAACAGTGCCGCCTTCTACAATGGGAGATACATCAAGAACGGATAACGGAATATTAAAAGCTGAATTGTTTATCGTTTGTTCTGACATGACATTCACTCTTTTCTTTACGAATAGAAGCTGCAGCTTCTATCAATATTATTATTGGCAAATCAACTGTACTATTATTAGATACATTTTACACGTAAAAAAGAGCCGCTGCAAATGCATCAGCTTCATGACAGGAGCGGTAATATACAGTATTCAACCATATTTACCGCTCTATCGTGAAACAGACATGATGCCTGCATAAACTGGCAAGCATTGAAAAGCATCAAACCTGCTTTTCTTTAAGCTGCTGCTGACATTTTCGAATCTTGTCCAAAGCAGTTTGAAGCGTATTTTGCTCCAAATAGGCCACGTAATGAAGCTCTGCCTCGTAAAAAAAATGATCCATCACCACTTGAATATTCGCGGATACCAGACAGTCCTCCTCTGGATTTCCTGAACACCAATGCGGCTTTAGCGTACCGCCTGATAGTGCTCGATATATTTGGGCCAGCGTAACCTCATTCGGCTCACAATTCAAAATATATCCCCCGCCGATTCCTTCCTTTGTCTTCACAAAGCCATGCTTCCGTAAGGAACTCATAATTTTGCGAATACGTGTCGGATTCGTCGAAACGTTGCGAGCAATGGTCTCGCTGCTCGCCATATGATCAGGCAAATAAGCTAACAGCACTAAGCTGTGAACCGCAACCGTAAATTCACTATTCATTTTCACAACTCCCTCTCAAGAAGGATACTGTAATGTTATTTCATACAGTTGATAATGTCAAACCTTCCACCCTAAGAATAGCACAGAGAGAAAGCCTTGGTATAGGCTTTCTCCCTGTCAAACTTTTTTGAGCAGCTTTATTTGAGGCTATCGCTGCTTATATCTTTAAAAAATTCCCCATTGTCCTTCATCATACACTTGCCCAACCGTTACACAATGATGACTCAGTTCACCCAGATCTCCGAATAATATTCCTTCATAAAATGAAACAGCTGCTCCAACTGCTCCAATCCCTTCGACTCCGCCGCCTGTGCTTGCCGAAGCAGTACGATTGCACGATCCGCGGTTTCAGGGTCCTTCGGCTTGCCGCCTTCTGGGAAGGGGAATAGCTCTCTCAGCTTGCCCAGCGCCTCAGCAACTACCTCGTAATGCAGCGCTGCTTCACCCGCATGCTTGCGAACCGTTCTCTCCACAACATTTGTCCCATCCCAGCGGAATGCCAATTCGCGTAAAAAACGAGCAGCGAACTCACGCGCATCAGAAATGACAGCAATGTTATAGGCATGACCATGCTCATCCGCATTTCGCCGCTCCATCACACCAATCCATGCCTCATAACCCGCTAAGCCCTGTACAAATTTATCCTCGAACACATGCGTCCATTCCTTGCCTCGCCCATGATCCACGATCATCGATAACGCCATGCGCAATATTTCGTATTTCGAGTGAGGCAGGCTTTCGCTAATCGTCGTCACGAACAACAAATCAATCTTGGAATCGGCAAAATCGGCATAACTTATCGTGCCGTCCTTCGATACATCTTTTGCATGAAAGAGCTGCTTATCATCATCATAACCATAGATCAAACCGAATTCAGGTATAAACAAATCAAATGAAATGGCAGGGATGCCACGGTCGATTGACTGCTGAACGAGAGCGATAGTTCGCTCTACTTTATCCGGCGTTAACGGGAGCATAGGATCAGCCAAACAGCTCGTAAAGCCGAGATTTCCTATATTCCTCCTCAATATATATCCACCTGGGAATGAGGTTGGCCCTGCCGCGTTAATACTGACGGGATCAATATTCATGCGAAAGGCATGACCGGTAAATCCCATCACATCTGTTAGCGTAAAATGTTTTTTATCCGTGTAGCTCACCGCGCCATGTATAGCAGCAGCGGCCGAGGTCCATGTTTTGGACCAATCCCTATCCAGCGTCATTATTTTCAGCTCCATTCAAGATTTGTCATAAACGTTCTGAACCTACATAGGGGGCGGAGTGAGAATTTTCCTTCTGGGCAAACCGAGCAACGCCCGTTGCTCCACATATAAACTAATCGATATGCGAATACGCTCCTTCTGAAGCTTAACCCTTGATCTCGACAGCATATTGTATACGTTTGAAGTCGTCGTATCGAACAGCTCAGCAATCTCAGCCGGCGGCAGCTCGCCAAAAAATCGTGCTTCAAAAATGTCCCGCTCCCGCTTGTTCAAGCATCGGATCAGCGTATGAATGCTCTGGAGCGTTTCTTGGCGGATGACAGCATGCTCCGGATTTTGTCCTTCACTCGGCTCATTCATGGCTTGATCTGTTAAATGAAACAGGATGCTATCGATATCGCTCCAATCAACCAACTGCCCGCTTTTACCTGCCTCTGCTGGCAGCCCTGATTGGCTCATGAAGCTAACGAATGGCCGCTCCTTGCTATAGGGTCCGCCTCTCCTCAGCTTCATATAGGCTTGATTTCGCACGATCCGGTGCAGCCAAGGAATAAACCTGCTTGCGTCTGTAAGCGTACCGAGGTGCATAAATGCACGAATCAGCGCTTCCTGCACAATGTCCTCTGCCATAAACGCATCCTTCGTTAAGCTGCCAGCGAGTCCAAGCGCCTTAGCTCGATGACGACGCACCAGCTCCCCGAAAGCTTCCTCATCGCCGGACCTTGTTCGTTCAACTAACGACTGCTCTTGTGCTTCTGCCCCTGCTCCACTGCTTAACAGAGATGGCAAATCGGGCGCCCAAACCTCCATCATTCATCCCCCTTACTAGACAGATGCCACTTACGCCAAATATCTATCAATGGATCAAAACTTTTTTATTTTATAATCAAAAAGAAGCTGCCTATCAGGCAGCCTCTCCTACTCTCTAACGGTGCTGTTCAAAACGGTTTTCTTTACTTAACCTCTTGATGGTCTCCAGCTCAGCGGGAGATAGCTGAAGAACTTCACTTGCCGCGATATTGTGCTGCAGCTGTTCTAACGAGCTCGCGCCAGGAATGACAGCAGCTACAGCTGGATTGGCCAAAGCATACCGGATTGCTGTATGCGCCAAATCACGAGAGCCTTCTCGCATCTCTAGCAAAACGTCTCGCAAAGATGACAGCTCCTCTTTGTCATAATCCAAATAACCCTTATCCGCCTTGGCAGCTCCATTATCGGTTAAAATCCCTTTTGCCACCGGACCTCGAGCGATTAAACTAATGCCCTTCTCTTCTAATAAAGGCAATATTTGCTCTTCAGGCCTTCTGTCCAAAATACTATATTGGCTCATCACACTGACGATATTTGAACGCTCCACATATTCTCGAATAACATTTGGACGAATGGAAGAAATGCCGTAATAGCGAATGAGTCCCTCTTGCTTAAGCTCCTCAAATGCTTCAATCGTCTCCGATATGGGATCATCCAGTGTACCTCCATGCAGCTGATACAAATCGATATAGTCCGTTTGGAGCCTTCGCAAGCTGTCTTTTACAGCCGACTTAATATAAGCTTTGGACGGGTCCCACGACCAGCCCGCTTTTCCCTTCTCCCAACGATTGCCGACCTTCGTCGCAAGTACAATATCTGCCCGTTTTCCCTTTATTGCCTCGCCGATTATTTCCTCATTAAGACCCTCATCATAAAGATCAGCCGTATCTAGAAAATTAATGCCCTTCTCGATCGCTTCATGTACTAAGGCTGTCGCTTTTACTTTATCTGTCCCTAGTGACATGCAGCCAAGGCCGATCTCACTTATGTAGAGCTCTGATTTCCCGAGACGATTGTGCTTCATGCTTGAAATCTCCTTTTCCTTAACCGATAATCTAGCCGCTTCATTATTCATTTATGATATTACTTTTGGACTAAGGGAGCAACAAAAATGGTTCCACTATTAACACTTTAAGGAAATCTGATCCAATATGCCATGTAGTAGCGTTAGAGACTGCTCAGTGCGCGCGAATTGACTGCGAATCTGTTCAGCTGTTTGAATGTATGGCGCCTGAACTAGCTCTGAAGACCAGTGTGCAAACATGGATTCCATGCATGCAGCTGTCGTCTCCAAATGAAATTGCAGTCCCATGACATGCTCGCGATAAGCGAATGCCTGCACCTTGCACGCCTCTGAAGAAGCGAGGAGCCGCGTGTCCTGCGGCAAGTCGAAGGTATCGCCATGCCACTGAAACGAAACAAATTGCTCAGGCATGCCGCAGAGCCAAGGATGCTGCTCCTGCGTACGGTTAATCGAATGCCAGCCTATTTCTTTATGCGTATTTCGGTATACTCGGCTTCCCAGCAGTTCAGCTATCATTTGAGCACCAAAGCAGATGCCCAGCACTTTTTTGCCAAGCTGAATGGCTTGCCGTACGAACTGCTTCTCTGCCGTAAGCCAAGGATATTTCTCCTCTTCATAGACGCTCATTGGCCCGCCGCATATAACAAGCAAATCCATATCGTCAAGCCATTTGACATCAATCTCAAGAGCAGGATTCTTAACATCCAAGCGATGTCCTCCAAAGCTGGCCCATGAACGAAATGCATAATCATCATCAAAAGCGAAGTGTTTAAAAGCTATGATATTCATCATTCATTCCCCATCCTTGGTCGCATATGACCTGTAATGAGCTTAATTATAGTCTCATTATTTAGTATCGTTAATATCACTTTCCTGAATAGTGAGAAGACATCAATAAAAAACAACTAGTTCCCTAACCCATATCATGGTACATTTCCAATAGCATACTTATAATCTTAAATGTGAGTAACGCAATACGTAATGAAAGGATGGATCATATGGGGAAAAAGATATTAAAAACAATTGGTACGCTTATCCTACTCGCAGTTGCGATTGCAGGAGGGTTTTTACTGTATATTACTTTATCCGATTATAAACCCGCAGAAGTTATCGAGATTACGTCAGAAAATAATAAAGAGCAACTCATCGAGCAAGGCGTTCCATTTACAGTTACGACCTTCAATATCGGCTATGCTGGCTTGGACAAAAAACAAGATTTTTTTATGGATGGAGGTAAAAAATCACGCTCCAGCAGCAAAAATCAAACGATTTCCAATCTAGACTCCATTTCCTCCTTTATGAAAACAAACCAGTCCAATTTTTATTTGCTTCAGGAAGTCGATGCCCGCTCGTCAAGAAGCTACCATATTAATGAAATAGACTATTTGGCAAAACCTTTGGAAGATTACGGCTATGCATTTGCTTATAACTATAAAGTGGCATGGGTTCCCGTTCCGATTTTTAATCCAATGGGCTCCGTTCAGAGCGGCCTTCTAACCTTCTCAACATTCAAAAACAAAAGCAATCAGCGATACGATCTTCCAGGCAAAGAGAGCTGGCCGATACAGCAGCTTGAATTGGATCGTGCTTTTATAGAAAGCAGATTTGAGGTCAATAACGGCAAAGAGCTTATTGTTATCAATCTACATCTATCTGCCTTTGATGAGGGTGGCAAAATCCGCAAGCAGCAATTGGATTATTTAGCCGCTTTTTTAGAGAAGGAGAATGGCAAGGGCAATTATATTATTGTAGGCGGAGATTGGAACCATGCCCTGCCCGGCACTGCCCCTGATCGATTCGAAACGACACAGGCATGGCCAGAATGGCTTCAGCAGTTTCCTGAGGATTTCAAACCAAGCGGCTTCAAGTGGATGGTCGACGACAGCATCGCTACTGTACGTACATTAGATATTGCATACACGGAAGGCGTTAATTTCAGAGCCATAATTGATGGTTTTCTCGTTTCTTCAAACGTAGATAAAATTCGGCTGCAAAGTACAGATTTAGCATTCGAACACAGCGACCATAATCCGGTAACCGCTGAGTTTATTTTACGATAAAGCAAAGAGCCCCGATTTTTCGTAATCGGGGCTCTTTTGTAATTAATGATCATTGAGCTGTTATTTAATTACTTGACGCTAGATTTCAAGCTGGCAGGTTGTTTAAATGCGAGCAGCTTGCCTTTTGCCTGAACCACAATCATTCCGCTCTCAAGCAGCGTCTCTCCAAACTCTCTTTCATTTGTTTTTAATTGTACAATTGGCGCTGCTGTATCTAAATGAATAGCTGATACCGTTCCATCCGTTTGCGCCACATATATTCCTTTACCAATTAAATCAAAACGTGCGATGAGGCCTGTTACACCAGCATTATAATCCACGGTTGTCTTATTAATTAATTTAACCCCATATATCCCGCGGCCATTCGTATAAATCAATTTCCCCTCATATGGCCCAGCCGCATATTTGAATCCTGGCGCGTAAACAACAGGCTTATACACCTTGGGCTCTATTTTGCTCGGATCAGCATTTAGAGGGTAACTATACACCTCAGAATTGAAATTGACGAATACGTTGTCCCCGTTAATCCAAGCGTCTCCTTCGTTGCCGGATTCTCCTTTATTTAAGTCAATCTTTAGAGGATTATATTGTTTGCTGTTAAGTACTTTGCCCGTCTTGATATCTAGGGTATCAAGTGTAGTTAATGGAGCAGGCTCGAACAGGTTAACGAGCTTCTGCGCAGTTATAGTTCCATCCTTTGCACCAATTGGAAAGTTGTAATGTGCAGCTTCCCAAACCCTTTTTCCTGTCTTGCGATTAAAAGCATGAAGGAGCGAGTAAGTGTAAGCACCCGATAACTCATTTTCTCCTATTATAAAATCGCCATGAAACAGTATCTTTGTGTGCAGCGGCTCTTTGTAATTGTCACGCCACTGAAATTTACCATCCTTTATGCTGTAAGCTTGAATGTCTCCATTAAAGGTGAACAGCTGATCGCCATCCGGAATAATATCATGAATGTTATTAGCGTTCACGGAAGCCACCCATACTTTCTTGCCTGAGGACGCCTTAATAGCGTGAACACGGCCTCCGCTCGAATTGACGTACAGTTGGCCTTCCTTATATACGACAGGAGCTTTGAGCTGACTGCCATACTCCCAAAGTTTTTTCCCATTCTGAATATTAACAGCTATCACTTTTCCCTTTAGCAAATAAAAGGCTTTACCTTCACCTGTTGCTGCTATACCTTCGTAGTTCAATGACCATTGCGGTTTAATAATAGGAGCAGCTATCTCCGTTTCCTTGTTATCTCCCACATAGGAAGTGCGTGAATCAAATGATGCAGATACAACAGAACTCATTAATAGTAGAGAACAGCATGCCATCATAACGCCTCGCGAAAAAGCTGTTTTCCAGTTTCTCATTTCACACCTTCTTATCTCCAATTTTCATCACCCAACTTACATAACGTATAATAATTGTAAAATGTTTCTAATCAATCCGTGTTGTCTTCACACTAAAAAGACCAGTCAAGGATAAATCCCTGCTGGTCATTAAATATGAATACTATTCATCCTGCGGAAACGGTTTTCTGCCCATAAACCCATCATGTAAACCATGATAATGGCTAACCTCAGCTTCGCCTTCCTTCCAGCAAATCAGAATATCCTCATTATCGAGCACCGCTGGAAAGTCAATTAAACCAGGAGTAATCATTTTCAACTGCACGCCTTTTCGCGAGAAGTTTTCAATTAGCAGGTCTACCTCCATCTTCATAAATTCCAGCTGGCTTTCCCTCTCAAAGAAAGGGTCCTCACTGTCTTCAATAGCAGCAAAAACTTGTTCATAAGCAGCCTTCTCTTTCTGATAACTTATATATAAATCTTCAAATTGCGCCGTAATGTGTTGAAGCTTCCGTAAATCCTCTTGCAACTGCGGCAGCATCTCGTTCGCTTCGCTCAGCGTGAAGGTTTTGTTCCCCATCCCGTAAACACTCCCTGTCTGATGATAATCATTTATTTCATTCCATAATAAGTATCCTACACTCTCTTTCAAGCTCCGTAAAGGAATGGGTTCTAGAGAAGAGTTGGAATCTGCTCCTCTTTTGACGAAAGAGCAAGCTTCTGTCTTCCCTCGAACGATCGAAGATACCTATTCATGGTTGAAAAATAAGTATATATAGTGCTGTTCTTTTTCTTCAAAATTCTTTGTCTCTTACTTTCGCAAACAACATCGTATCCCGCAGAATACCGTTGACATCACATTTTTCATTTCGGAGTATGCCTTCTAATGTGAAGCCCAGTCGCTCCGCAACTCGCGCGCTTCGATAATTCCTAGCATCACAACGTATTTCAATACGATTGGCTTCTAGCTCATTTATTGCAATTGTTGAAATTGCATTCGTCGCTTCCGTTATATACCCTTGACTGCTGTAAGCTGTACGAGCCCAATACCCGATTTCAAATTTTCGCGCTTGCCAATTTATGCGATGAAGACCGCTGCTTCCTATCAACTGACCTGTATCCTTTAAAAAAAGAAGCAGCATGAGGTCTGAACGATCCATATACTTGGACCGTGACTTCCTGATGACAACTTCAGATTCTTCGATCGTAGGCATCGCTTGAGCCCATGGCATCCAAGGTTTGAGCTCATCTTCACTTTCTCTAACGGCCTCATTCAGCTTCGCTCCGTCCCCCCATTGGGGCGCGCGGATAAGAAGACGGCTGCTTTCAAAACTCTCTGGAATGGATAACAGCAACGGGTTGTTATTATAATGGCTCATCCTAACGCACCTCCAAGAATGGCTTCCTATCAGCGGAATATTATAATCGTCTGCCTTTTTCATCTAAATGAATATCTAAAGCTTTGATCGCTCTTATCAAAAGTTTAATAAGTAAAAATAGACAATAAATACCCATAAGCGCAACGACACCATACACAATAAACAATACTATTGGAAATATTCCGAAAATAATACCTGATGACATACCGTCCATTACCTCATATCCCCCTTATGTATTTATTTTAAAGAACAGAAAAGTTCAGTTATGTATTAACTTACAGATATTAACTGTAAAATGCAATCATCGCTACGATCATTTTTACCTACGACTATGATATTGCGATAAGAGCAAGCATTCTTCTGAGCAAAAAAAAGAGCCATAGCTAAAATTCTCTTATAGAAGTAGGTGAATAGACAACCTTCAATAGAGGATTTTAGTATGACTCACTATCCGATTAATGCATATTCTGAACCTTTAGCATTTTTTAATCCATCGATCTACTCATTCAAATACGTCGTCACCCGATTCTGGATCAGCTTGCTTACTTCTTCCGCAGATTTCTGCCCGCTCATGAAGCTATTGAACTCCTCCATGGCGATCATTAGCACCTTCATATCGCTAAATCTTCGAAAATCCGTCTACCGACTGAACGTACTTCTCCACGTCTGCCAGCGAGATGGATTCCATGCTCATGCCGCCTTCTCCCGTTTCCTGCGATACTTTGTATTCCTTCAAGTCGATATGAATGTTTGTATGCTTTTCCTCAAATTTTACCATCACTGACGTTTTAATACCACTATCGCTGATCCATCCTGCTGACGTTTAAGCGATGTTTACTTTTACTGCCGATACCGCAACCTACTTTTCACCCAAAACAACTTTTTCATATACGTTTCCGTTCAGTGAGATGTGCACTCCAGCGGATATCATGATCTCCGACCAACGTTAATTCTCATTTGGAGTACATTTCGAAGCTAGCATCGGCTAATGCTATGAAGGAGGTTTTAAAGCAATACAAAAAAAGCTCATTAGATAAAATATCTAATGAACTATCGTTTATGCAATATGGTGCCGATGAGAGGACTCGAACCTCCACGGTTTCCCTCACGATTTTGAGTCGCGCGCGTCTGCCATTCCGCCACATCGGCATTTGAGTAAAGATGGCGTGCCCTAAGAGATTCGAACTCCTGGCCTTTTGATTCGTAGTCAAACGCTCTATCCAGCTGAGCTAAGGGCACATTTTATAAAATTGTAATGGAGGCGCCACCTAGACTCGAACTAGGGGTAGAGCTTTTGCAGAGCTCTGCCTTACCACTTGGCTATGGCGCCAACTTAAATGGAGCGGAAGACGGGAATCGAACCCGCGACCCTCGCCTTGGCAAGGCGATGCTCTACCGCTGAGCCACTTCCGCAWMTAAATGGCTGGGGATTCAGGGATCGAACCTGAGAATGACGGAGTCAAAGTCCGTTGCCTTACCGCTTGGCTAATCCCCAACAAAAAATGCCATACTACTTATTAAAAAATGGGGCGATCGAGGGGAATTGAACCCCCGAGTGTCGGATCCACAAACCGATGCGTTAACCACTTCGCCACGACCGCCATAAATAAAATCAGGTGCTGGACAAAAAAGAAAACCCACTTTTGTGGGTCGTCTGCTAATGCATGCATTAGCAAGTTGCGCCCTGAAAACTGGATACGAAAGATTAGGCTTGCTGAAGCCTTTTATGCTGCTGTCTACCGGATGTATGGGTCACAGTAAACGTGTTTAGGATAAGCCCTCGACCGATTAGTATTCGTCAGCTACACACATTGCTGTGCTTCCACCCCGAACCTATCAACCTCGTCGTCTTCAAGGGGTCTTACATACTGG
>NZ_JBFRGC010000032.1:0-86920 GCF_052115145.1 Paenibacillus sp. 2TAB26 | reverse complement strand
GGTTATACCTATTCTCAAATCGAACAATCTGCACAAACCTTATGGTTTTTGACGACGGAAACGCAGCTGGATGAAAATATGGACCGAAAATATCAATCCGGCGAAAAGGGATATCCAGACAAAGAAACGATGTTTAATCATTTTGATAGGCTCCTGGAGGCGGGGAGCAAAGGGATATATGATTTCTTATTTAATTGTGATTATTTCACATCATGCCAGGAAGCTTATGGTTATTATACCGCTAAACCGATTCAGTTCGATTGGCTGAAAGAATACAAGGATGCGATTCTGGCTCCTGATTCTCTAGCACATATTGAAACCTATCGACCTGAGGTCTATTACGTATATCCTGCCGGCGAGACTTGGTGGATGTTGAATAGACGTAATGTTGTACTCCCAGGTAATGATTATCGAGGCGGAGCAACGCTTCAAACCTTCGATAATAAGTGGGTTGTGCCTACTTTTGATCCTAATATAGCCACGAAAGTCCTAGTCGTCAGCTTGGAGGACGATCCAGCTACGACCATCTACGGTGAAGCTTTATTGGCTCAGGGAAGCCTAAAGGCTGGCAAACGAAATACCATGTATATGGGCTATCGCAAAAACCTGGGGGCGTTACCAGAGATTGATTCCTATTTTACGAACGAATTTACGGTATTAGAGAATGGAACAAAGGTACAGGTACTTAATTCGAATGCGACTAGTACGACACAAGTGCTTTATAGCTCAGCGGATGGCAAGCCTTGGGGAATTAGGGATGGTAAGCTTTGGATTATAACGGACCCTAATTGGATTCAGAGCTTTAATGGGAATGAACCCAAAGGGCAAATCAAATATTTAGATCAATTAGACTTTTCTACAGACAGCAGCAATGGAGGTAATAATGGTTCTGGCGGAAGCAATGGAAATATGGCTAGGAGCATAGTGTCAGTGGAAAATGGTAAAGCGATAGTAAAGCTAAGCAATGACCAATCCGTCGTATCGATTCCATTAGCGCAAATTGGAGATCATCCTTTATCCGTAGTGGCGGGTTCGGTAATCGTAAATGTAGATCGAGAACTGCTCAATGCTTGGAGAGGACAGATCGGCAATGAGGCAGGGGCAGCAATTGAAGCGCAGATTAAGCCAGTGAGCGAAGCGGGTGACAATCGGTCAGCCTCTCAAAGTGCAACTGCACAAATAACAATTGCAGGTCAAGTGTATGAAATTAGTATGAAGTTAAAAAAGACAGACGGCAGCGTGGTCGAAGTTAAAGGGGGAAAAGACGGTGTAGAGATTACTTTACCTTATGATGCCGATGGGGTTGATGAAGAGCTTCTCGGTATTTATTACTATAACGAGTTGACTAAGGTTTGGGAATATGTGGGTGGTAAAGTGAACAGCAGTGCCAAAACATTGACTGTCAAACTTCGGCATTTGAGCAAATATGCAGTTTTGGAATATAACAAGACGTTTAGCGATTTGCTCACTACTCATTGGGCTACAAGAACGATCCAAGTATTGTCGGCAAAGCATATTGTGAACGGCGTGAATGATTCCATGTTCAAGCCTGCAGGCGATACAACTCGAGCGGAATTTGTATCTCTCTTAGTTCGTGCTTTAAACCTCGAAGCATCTGAGGAAGTGCAGCTGTTTAAGGATGTGAAGGAGGATGCATGGTATGCAGCAAACGTGCAAGCAGCTGTGAAGGCTGGCATTGTTTCTGGTATCAGTCTTGATTCATTTGCTCCTAATGCGCTTATCACACGTGCAGAGATGGCCGTACTAGTCGCAAGAGCACTTGGACTGAATAAAGATACAAGCATGAATGTCGAGTTTGCCGATGCCAAGGACATACCTGTATGGGCAATGCCTTCTGTGGCAGCAATGAATGAAGCGGCCCTCGTACAGGGAAAAGGGGATAATATGTTCCATCCGCGAGCTAATGCTACGAGAGCAGAGGCAGCACAGTTCATTCTTATTATGATTAATCAAATTAATAAGTCTTAATGAAGTGAAGGACAATGTAATCGAAATTGCTTCTTGAAAGGAAATCATGCATGAATCGTCATCTACAAGCTCTCTATGCCAAGTATCCGGATTTGAAGGAATGTCTTCCTGAAATCCAGCAATCCTTTAGCCTCTTGGAAACCTGTTATCGTCATAATGGAAAAGTGCTGGTTGCCGGAAACGGTGGAAGCGCAGCCGATAGCGAGCATATTGTGGGGGAATTGATGAAAAGTTTCATGCTAACACGTTCGGTTCCCGAAACCTTCCGGCATCAGTTTACGCAGTTATTTCCAGAAGAGGCTGACGAGATTTGTAATGGATTGCAAGGTGCTTTACCCGCCATTTCGTTAGTAAGTCAGAGTGCTTTTATGACAGCTTACGCTAATGACGTAGATTCCGATATGGTTTTCGCACAGCAGGTTTACGGCTATGGCAATGAAGGGGATGTCTTTCTAAGCCTTAGCACTTCAGGGAACTCTCGCAACATCATTCGTGCCCTTCAAATCGCTAAAGCAAAGGGAATGAAAACCGTTGGGTTAACAGGGAAATCGGGAGGTAAGATGAAGGTGCTATGTGATGTTACGATCACAGTCCCCTATTACGAAACACCGGATGTTCAAGAGCGGCATCTTCCTATCTATCATACCTTGTGCATCATGCTTGAGGAGGTGTTTTTTGGAGGATGATCACTTATGCTGGAATTGATATTGGCGGAACCAAATGCGCGGTCACAATCGGACGATTATCGGAAAATCAAATACAAATTATCGATAAAGCATACGTTTTGACTGCGCCTACGCCAGAAGAGACCATCCAACAAATGATTGATGAATTAACCCTTTTGTTCTTAAAATATCCGGGTGATAGACAACAATTAAAAGCGATAGGTATCAGCTGTGGTGGACCTCTAAATAGCCAATATGGGCTTATTCTATCTCCCCCTAATTTGTCACATTGGAATAAAGTCGACGTCATTAGTCCGATTGAGCATTACTTTAATGTACCGGTCGGATTGCAAAATGATGCCAACGCATGTGCCCTCGCCGAATGGCAATGGGGTGCAGGCCGAGGAACCCGCAATATGATCTTCCTTACCTTCGGGACTGGAATGGGAGCAGGACTTATTCTGGATGGACGTTTATATTCAGGAACGAATGACAATGCGGGCGAAGTGGGACATATTCGACTGGAGAATGAAGGACCGATCGGATATAACAAAGCAGGATCTTTTGAGGGCTTCTGCAGTGGGGGAGGCATAGCCCGTGCTGCTCAATCCTTAGTGACAGGACGAATGGATAGCGGTGGAGAATTCCCATCCTTCTATCATCCATCTGATTCCATCGATGAGATCTCTGCTAGAGATGTAGCAGAAGCGGCTTTAAAAGGCGATCCATGGGCACTCCGTATTTTCCAAGACGTCGGACGTCATCTGGGACGCGGAGTAGCTATCCTCATTGATATTATTAATCCGCAAAAAGTTATCATCGGGAGCATCTATGGAAGACAAAGACAGCTTATCGAACCCTATATGCTGGAAGCGCTCCAGATGGAGGCTCTACCGAATTCCTTAGCGATTTGCGAGATCGTTCCTGCCGGTCTTGGAGAAGAAGTCGGAGATTATGCAGCTTTGTCTGTTGCTAGAGACTTGCACATGAGCCAGTCTCAGCTTGATGCAATTAGAAAGGATTAATAAATAAGAGCGAATTATTCAAATCATAAAATGTGGGCAACGTTTATAGTTGAAACAAAAAGATCACCAATACGGGTGATCTTTTTTTATTATTAGGGAGACTTAGTTAATATGACAACTTGGATTAACCAGCCACTAAGCACATCAAGGTTGATATCCATAGGGACGAACCGCAGTCTGTATGGTTTAACTTTGTAAGAACAAATAGGTTCTTACAGGAGCTCAGACAAGCTAGTTTTGGAGCAGTAAGAACCCATATGTGCTTACAGCAATCTTTCGGTTGTGGGCAGTCGATCAGGCTGGCTGTGTAAGAACAAATAGGTTCTTACAGGAGCTCAGACAAGTTAGTTTTGGAGCTGTAAGAACCCATATGTGCTTACAGCTATCATTCGGATGCGTTAAGGCGGTCAGGCGGGCTCTGAAAGAACCAATAGATTCTTACAGTAGCTCAGACAAGCTAGTTTTGGAGCAGTAAGAACACATATGCGCTTACAGTGACCATTCGGATGCAGACTGTAGGCCGGCTTTGTAAGAACCTATAGGTACTTACAGGAGCTCAGACAAGTTAGTTTTGGAGTTGTAAGAACACATATGCGCTTACAGTGACCATTCGGATGCAGATTGTCGGTCAGGCGGGCTTTGTAAGAACCTATAGGTTTTTACGGGAGCTCAGACAAGTTAGTTTTGGAGCAGTAAGAACCCATATGTGCTTATAACGATCATTCGGATGCGTTAAGGCGGTCAGGCAGGCTCTGTAAGAACAAATAGGTTCTTACGGGTGCTCAGACAAGTTAGTTTTGGTGTTTTAATAACAACCAATTGTAAGCGTTTCCTAATAAGTGTTGACGACAGAATCAAAATGGTTACAGGCTCCTCGACCATTTTATCGCACGAATTGCCCTCCTCTTGTATCTGGACTGTGCCTATCTAACTTGGCGCTCTAACTTCGGATTTGCATGCTGAAAACCCAAGATGTCAAGTAAATAAAGGGTTTTCAGCCGATAGATAATGAAAAAGGGATAGCATCACAAAAATGGAAGGTGCGCTTTCAGAGTGAAGGAATAGCAGCACAAAAAGTGGAGATTTCCGCATTCGGCTGTACATGTTACGTTAAGTTGGCAAGGCGTTGCTGAACAGAATGATAACATGCCAAAAGAAAGGGGGATTACTTTGAAGCAACATTCGCAGTCAACGGATCTAGCTCCCATGCCTAAAATGCCGAAAGCAGGAGCAGGCTCGAGATGGATAAGATCCATGCGGAAGGAATTAAAACGCAATCGATTTCTTTATATGCTGCTAGTGCCAGTAGCCATCTATTTATTGCTATTTAAATATGCACCGATGGCTGGGGAAATCATTGCTTTCAAAAATTATCGATTATCCGATGGGATTTGGGGAAGCTCTTGGGTAGGATTCCAGCAGTTTGAGAAGTTGTTTGCCAGTCGCGAGTTTTATATCGTATTAAAAAATACGCTGCTGCTTAACCTGTACAGCTTGCTCTTTGCGTTTCCTGCTCCGATTCTGCTCGCGATCATGCTTAATGAAGTTCGGGTGGAGTGGTATAAACGAACATTGCAAAACTTGCTGTACATTCCTCATTTTATTTCGTGGATTGTCCTCGGAAGCATCATTATTGCACTGTTATCGCCATCTACAGGCATAGTGAATTATTTATTGCAGGCGTTTGGAATAGAGCCGATCTATTTTATGGCAGATAAGCTATGGTGGCCGGTGACGTTCATTGTGTCTGGTATTTGGAAAGAAGCCGGATTTGGGACGATTCTTTACTTAGCTGCGATGGCCTCGATCGATCCGACGTTGTATGAAGCGGCCAAAATTGACGGCGCCAATAAAATAAGACAGATCTGGCATGTGACACTGCCAGGCATTCGCAGTACAATTGCGATTCTTCTTATTTTGCAAGTAGGAAAAATGATGGACGTTGGTTTCGAGCAGATATATGCACTGAGGAATCCGGCAGTAACGAGTGTGGCCGAGGTTATCAGCACCTTCGTGTACACAAGGGGGATTGTCAACCTGCAGTATAGTTACACAACTGCATTAGGCTTATTCCAATCACTGATTGCGCTCATTCTTATTGTGTCGGTGAACCGAATCATTAAGGCGCTGGGAGAACGAGGATTGTGGTAAGGGATGAAAGGAGTGATGCAACCTGAAGCTTGGAAAACATAGCGTTTTTTCGGTCATATTTCGCTGGCTTAACTACATCTTGCTGGCGCTGCTTGCTTACATGGCGTTATTTCCGTTTATTAACGTTATTGCTGTATCGTTTAGCAGCAGCAGGGCAATCAATGCCGCGGAAATTTTCATGTGGCCAGTTGATTTCAATATGGAAGCCTATCTAAAGCTGCTGAAAGACGGCCAATTAATCGTAGCGATGAAGAACACCATCATCATTACGGTCATCGGAACAGCGTTGAATATGATTTTTACGATCATTGCTGCCTATCCGCTCTCTAAAGCGAGACTAAAAGGCAGAAATGTCATGCTGATGGCTATTTTATTTACGATGCTGTTCAGCGGTGGATTAATTCCTAATTTTCTGCTTATCAATAGCATTGGACTTACCAATACGTATTGGGCACTTTGGCTGCCAGCACTTATAAGCGCTTACAATATGTTCGTTATGAAATCGTTTCTGGAAGGGCTGCCTGACGAGATGGAAGAATCCGCTGCGATTGACGGTGCCGGTGATTTCACTATTTTATGGCGAATTATATTGCCTCTCTCCAAACCGGTCATCGCTGCATTAACATTGTTTTATGCCGTGGGCTGGTGGAATTCCTATATGAATGTCTTAATCTACATTCGAAGTACGGATAAAGTGTCATTGATGGTGAAGCTGTACCAGATGATCGATTTGGTAAGTCCAGAACTGCTGCGTGGAAGCGGTGAAGGTGTGTCGCAAATCTCGATTACGCCGGAAGGCATTCGGGCTGCAGCAGTCGTGTTTGCTATCGTGCCGATTCTGTGTGTGTACCCATTTTTGCAAAAGCATTTTATTAAAGGCGTGCTGCTTGGTTCAATTAAAGGATAATGTACGGCTTGAGCTGAATATCAAGGGTGCCAAGAATGCACATTTTGATATAAAAAAATTATTTTGTAGGAGGTCAAGTATGAAACAGAAGAGAATACAAAAAGGAAAAATGTTGCTTATGCTGATTATGATTATGGCACTCTTGGCAACGGCATGTTCCAACAGTGGGGAAAACAGCAGTTCTACGAATACAACGAACAAGGCCACTGACAAACCTGCCAACGAGTCCTCTACAGGCGAGAAAGATCCCTATGATGGGATGCCTAAGAAGGTCAGCATTTCCACGTTTGATAGAGGAGCAGTGTCAAGCGATGAGGGTACCTATGAAGAAAATCGCTGGGTAAAATGGATTCGCGAGCAATCGGGTATTGATGTAACGATCGTACCTGTACCGCGCAACCAAGCACAGGATGCGCTAAACGTATTGATTGCATCGAAACAAGCGCCGGACCTGCTGTGGGAATATGACCGGACATATATTGGCAAGCTGGTCACCCAAGGAGTTATTCAACCGATCGGTGATTATATTGAGAAATACAGCACGACCTACAAAAAATATTTGGAAGAAAATCCGGATTTGCTGCCCTATATTACTTTCAATGGAGAAGTTTATGCGGCAGTGACGAAACGTGCGATTACCGGCATTGTAAACCATGGCATGTGGATAAGACAGGATTGGCTCGACAAATTGAAGCTTGAGAGGCCGACGACAGTGGAAGAGCTTGTTGCTGTAGCCAAAGCAATGAAAGAACGCTACCCAGACAGCACGCCAATAGTCGGTCATACGACATTCGATATTTACTCTGCTCTATATGCGGCCATGAACAATCAATGGTATGTGGAAGATGGGAAAATGGTATATGGTGCAACCCTTGACCGTTTTGGTGAAGCGATTGAACTGGAGAAGCAGCTGTATGATTTGGGACTTGTTGATCGTGAATATTTAACGGATAGCAACAATCAGCGTGCAACCCAGTTGTGGACAACAGGTAAAGCTGGAATCTATATGGGGCAATGGGGACTCGGTAATACCGATATTATAACGAAGGATCTACTCATTAATGTGCCGGACGCCAAGCCTGAGCCATTGGAAGCGGTTGCTACTCCGCATGGCAAATATGGTACGTATCAGGAGGCTTCGCCGCTATTTTATGTCACTTTCAATAAGGATATGAAAAATCCGAAGGCCGCTATGGAGTATTTGGATTGGATTTTGGAGAAGGGCTGGTTCACACTCGTGAATGGAGAGGAAGGCGTCCATCATGAAATGGTAGGTGACGTTGCGAAACGTCTTGATCCGGATAAATTTACAAAAGAAGTTATTTATGCAGGAGAATACGCTGTATTGCGTGACGAGAGCGGTTTTAAAGCCGAGAATTTGCTTGTTCAAGCGGCCAGCGATGATTTGTCACAGCGCATTGCTAAGCTTGATATGGAATCGCTCGATATTGCGTTGAAAAATGAGTTCCGCCGCGATATTCCATATCAGCCAAGCTTTGATGAAATTAATGAAATCCGTTCAACACTGGATACCTTCATTAGGGAAACACGTGCTAATGCCGTAACCCAAGGAGACAAATATACAGGTCAATGGGCACTGGATCAGATTCGCAAGGAATGGAAACGCCTTGGTGGTGAAAAAGCAGAAGAGATTGCCCAGAAGTGGTATGAAGACAATAAAGCCAGCTTCTAGATTCTTTTAGATTCGAAGCATTTGCGCGACAAGACAAAAATGAAGGAGGAACAGATATGAAGCTCGTACAAAATCGGCGGCTTGTAAAAGCGGTTGCAGTACTATCGATGCTGCTGTTCTTCCTCGTTTTTTCTTCTGCATTTTTGACGTACTCCGTATTCAACCGACAGCTGGAGCGGCAGTTGACCAGTACGAACATGGAACTGCTAGGACAGCTGGATCAGAAGCTGGAGCTGTCGCTTAAGCATATTGATAAATCGGCAATTCAGCTGCTGAAGACGTCTGAGGTGGGACGGTTCTTCAATGATGAGCTGACCGATTTGGAGAGCAAGAACAATGCTTTCCGCGTATCCACTCTAATTACGAATGCGATTAATAGTATTGATTATCTCTTTTCCATCGATCTTTATTCCTATGGCACGCAGCGGCTCGTTTCAGGAAATGTATTGACTGAACAGGATTATAAGCTGGATTTCTCATGGATTCCAGAATTTCAGCAGTATGATGGATATTTCAATTGGATGTCGACTCGCAAGGTACAGCTTAATCACTCGCAATATCCGGTATACCGCAATGTTGTAACGCTGGTACGCTCTTATCCGCTTATTCATTCGTCAGGTACGCGGGAAGGTGCGATCGCCGTAAATATTAAGGAGGATCTGCTGTACGGCTTGATTCGCAATACGGCTGCGATGGATAAAGGACAGACCTTTATTATGGATAGTGAAGGCGTCGTGGTGCTGCATGCAGACCAGAGCAAGCTGGGCAAGGACATTAGTGAATTTCCGTATATTAACCAGATATTGAATGCCTCGGAAACGAGCGGCCATTTTTCTGAGCAGGTTGAACGGACAGCATCCTCCGTTTTTTATGTGAAGTCAGACTATACGGGATGGAATATTGTTCGGGTAGTGCCGGAAGCGCAGTTTCTAAAGCCGCTTTATGCCATTCGCAATGGCCTGCTTATTCTTGCCATTGTATTGTTTGTGGTGGCAACGGCATCGGCAGCGATGGTAGGCCGCTGGATTTTCAAGCCAGTTAATCGTTTTATTCAGGCGATGACTCGGCATTTGACAATTCATCCGAAGGAAGGAACAACACGGAAATACACGGATGAATTTCAATATTTCGAATCGACGGTACAACATATTTTGCAAGATCGGGAAGAGCTGCATAAGCAGGTAATTGAAAGCAAGCCGCTTATCAAATGGCAGCTGCTCACTGAATTGCTTTCTGAGAAACGCAAAAATATTGCAGTGCTGCAGCCTTATATGGATATGCTTGGCATTAGTTTGTATCTAGAGCATTATGTCGTCATGAGCATTGAATTTGACAACAAGCATGAAATTGCTTCGCCGCGGGATTTGCAGCTTTATGCCTATGCGCTCTGCAATGTAGCAGAGGAGCTGATGAATGCAGAGAGCCGCGGCATTGCAGTGGAAGTGAGCATTGGCAAATGCGCTGTCATTATGAGCTTCGGTGATCAAGATGATCCGCAGCGCCATATGATGCGGGCGGTCGCAGTAGCTGATTTAATGAAGGATTTCGTTCAGGAGTATTTTAACCGCACGATTACGATTGGCATCGGAGATATTGTTGAAACGGTCAACGAAATTCATCGCTCCTATAAGCAATCGCTTGAGGCGCTGAGCTATAAGCTCGTAATGGGGAGCAATTCGATTATTACGAAAGAGGATGTGTTCAGTGAGCAATCCCCGCAATTTTACCGATTATTTGCCATGACAGATGGGATTGTCGCTTCGGTTAAGGTGTCGGATACAGAGAAGATGAAGCTGCAAGTACACAGATGGTTCGAATCGTTCACCGAGCATGTCGTGCCGCCGGAAATGATTATGCAGCTGATTGTACAATGCCTGATGAAGGCCGCGACAGCCACTGTAGAAATTGGCGTTGACCCTGAGGGGATTTTGCCGGAGCAGTACATGGTTGAAATGTTGAACCAGTATGAGCAGCTGCACCATCTTGAGGCCTTTACGATCCAATCACTCTCGAGCTTCATCGAACGAATTAAGGAAAAGCGAAGCAACAGGGAACGAAATGATGTCATTGACAATGTGATGCTCTATATTCAAAAACATTATATGCGCAGCGACCTGTCGCTTAATTTGCTCGCGAGCGAATTTCATTTGAGCGTATCTCATCTCAGCAAGCTGTTTAAAGAACAGCAGGAGTGCAATTTTATCGATTTTTTGATGGAGACGCGCATGAACAAGGCCAAGCAGCTGCTGAAGGATACGGAAGAGAAAATACGCGATATTGCGGAGGGCGTAGGCTATACAAATGTGAATAGCTTTGTGAGATTATTCAAGAAAATAACAGGGCTAACGCCTACGGAATTCAGAGATCGGGCGCGGAGAGAAGAAGATGGAGAGGTTTGAACTATAGAGGAGAGGAAGGGTGCAGCATGATCATTCGCAAGTTGAAGGATCCTTTAACGAATATCGCTATTCAGGCTGTTGGAAACCCTGGTACGGATACCGGCCAAAACTATTTTACAGCTCAAACCTGGATGGCAGACAGCCGCAATATTATGGTCTGTACAGACATAGATGAGAGCTTTAAAGGGCGTTATGTTCTTTTTGATATAGAGACGGGTGCGGTTGAAACACTGATAGAAAACCTCAGCTGGGGATGCGGTGTTGTATCGTCAAATGATTATTTCTATTATTATGTCGGATCTGCGATTTATGAGTTTAATCTGCATACGATGCTGTCTCGCAACGTATGCAGAATGGAGGTTGGGACTGAGGTGTATGGTCCACTCTCCATCACAAATGACGGAAAGAAAATAGGAACTTACTGGAAACGCGGCGAGGAATGGGTAGTCGGGATTGTTGAGGTCCTCACAGGTGAGGTCTCTGTTGTTGCTGCACCGGGGTTTAAAGAGCCCTACCCTATTGCGAATCATTCGATGATTAATCCTCGTTATGATCAGCTTGTTTTTTTTGCCCATGAGGGCAGGACAGACCATATTGCAGATCGTATCTACGTTGCGGATACAACGACGCGTGAGATACGTAATATTTTTCGCCAGCAGCGGCTGGATACAGGTGAGCATGTGGAATATGTGGGGCACGAGATGTGGGCAGCAGATGGGGAGTATCTGTATTTCGTCAAGTATCCGCAAAGCCCGCTAAAACCAACAGGAGTATATCGGGTTGAAAAAACGGGCAAAGATCATGAACTTATCAATGGCGACTACAGGTACTGGCATGTAGCGCCGAGTCCAGATGGGCGTTTTGCCGTTGCGGATACGTTTGAAGAGGGAATGAAGGTAAGCAAAATCGTCCTCATCAATTTGGAGAAGCGAACCTCCAAGCTGCTGTGCGAGCTGCCTCTATGGAGAGATCATCCCGGACATCCCCACCCCATGTTCAGTCCCGATAGTAAAAAGGTGTCGTTTACTTTTGCAGATGAGGAGCAGCACTTATGGATTGGCATCATCGACATTGATCAATTCACTGAGGAGAACTGATATGACAGGGCAGATTGCAGAGGCGATGAGCAAAATCTACAGTTATATGACCGATGATCATCAGGGGAATTGGGGCATGGATATGAATCAGTGGGACTGGGTTCCTGGTGTCGGTATCATCTCAATTTTGGATTATGGTGAGAAGTCAGGGCAAGAAGAAGCGATCCAGTACGTGGAAAAATGGGTAGAGCAGAATAAGCATAAGGCCGATGCTCAGAAAGTAATTAATGCAATGGCGCCTTTTGCCGTATTTCCTTCCTTATATCGCCGCTCCGGAGAGGCTTGGCTGCTCGCCAAGTCACAGGAAATTGCACAGTGGATGCTGAATGAAGCGCCGCGTACACGCGAGCGGGCTTTCGAGCACACCGTTACGGAGGCTGCCGAGTTCCGTGAACAGGTTTGGGCAGATACGGTATTTATGGCTGTCTTATTTCTAGCTAGGCTGGCGAGAACGACGGGTGATAAGCAGTTGGCTACAGAGGCACTAGAGCAGACCATGCTTCATTTGCAGCTGCTGCAGGATTCGAATTCGGGATTGTTATTTCACGGCTGGAACTGTGAGGCAGGCAACCATTTATCAGCGGTTCGTTGGGCTCGCGCCAATGCATGGATCGTTATGAGCATACCCGAGATTGTGAGTGAAATCAGCGGGTTAGCAGCCATACCAACAGAGCTTAACAAACGATATTCCACTCTTGCCGCTGCACTACGCTCTTGCCAGGCTGCAGACGGGCTGTGGCATACGGTGCTGGATCGCACGGATACGTATAAAGAAACCTCGGCAAGTGCTGGAATTGCATGCGGTTTTCTTAGAGGAGTCAACACAGGTATGCTTGACGCCTCATTTCTGGAGCCGGCTGAGCGAACGCTATCTGAAGTGTTGTCGCTAATTAATTCTAATGGTGAAGTTGCAGGTGTCTCGGGCGGAACACCTATTATGCCATCCGATGACGCTTATAATCAGATTCCGATCTATCCGACACTTTATGGGCAAGGCTTAACTTTACAGCTGTTGACAGAATTTATGCTCTTGCTGACTTCTGAGCAAGCAAACGAAGATAACTTGATTACAGGTGAGGGATGAAATGAACATAGTGGACAATTCCAATAATTCATTCGATAACAGAAACAAGTTGATTGAGCTGATTGATTCCCTAGACTCCCAGTACAATTCAGAAAACCGTTTACTTAGGTCACCCTTCAGTAGTCCCGGCTATCATACGACCATTAAACAGGCTGATTTTATCCATTCAACACGGAGCTCGCTCAGCTATGCGCTGGGTCTGCTGGATACAGGGAAAGAACATTATGAGCAGCGTGCTTTCGATATTATTGAGCAAATCGTTTCCTTGCAGGATACAGATCGGAGCCGCAATACATTCGGTATCTGGTCTTGGTTTTATGAGGAGCCGCTTGATCAAATGTCCCCTCCTGATTGGAACTGGGCTGACTTTTGCGGCAAGCTGCTTGTGCTGATCATTTCAAGGCACGATGCAAGGCTGCCAGAGACGCTGCGGCAGTCGGTGAAACAAGCTATTTGTAATGCCTGTGACGCGATTATCATTCGGAATGTTGGACCGCATTACACTAACATTGCAATTATGGGCGCATTCGTTACGCTCATCGCTGGTGAATGGTTCGAGCGGCAGGATTATGCAAAATACGGTTTGGAACGACTGGAAAAGCTGCATAGCTATACAATGCCTCGGCAGGCGTTCCAAGAATATAATAGTCCGACGTACACTTATGTTGCTATTTTGGAGCTGTCTGCTATTGTAACGGAAACGAGCAATGATTATGCAAAGCAGCTTGGAAACGACTTGCTGAACATCGCATGGAAAAGTGTAGCGGATCATTTTCATGCCGGTACAAGGCAGTGGTCCGGTCCGCACAGCCGTTGTTACAAAACGCTGCTTACACCTCAAAGCAAAGCTTTTCTACAATTAGCAACCAAAGGAAAGCTGGCTTTTTATATGGAGGATGAACTTCCTTATTATGAAGATTGGTATAAATGCGGCGCTGTATGTCCAGAGCAATATGTAGAAGGTTTCCTTGCGCTCGGTCAGCGGACGATAAGGGAATGCTTCGGGATCAATGGAAACGGTAAAGAGAAGTGGGCAACTACTTATATGACGCCGACCTATACACTTGGCAGCTTCAACAAAGAGATTATGTGGAACCAGACAAGGACTTTGCTCGCCTATGTTGATAATGGTGGCGAGGCGACTTACTTGCATCTGCGTGCGCTGCACGATGGTTATGATTATTGTTCTGCTATTTTTCATGGGGAGCAGCGGGAGAACCATCTGTTGTTTGGAGTGAATTTTGTCGTCAATGGCGGTGATACCCACCCGAATTTGGATATGATTCATGGCTCAATCGAAGCGTCAGATTTGCGATTCCGTCTGGAAATTGGCGGCGCTTTGGATCAGGTCAGCACCGTAGTGGAGAAAGGCAGTGTTAGCCTTCGAATAGGGGAGACGCTGGTATCGCTGCGCAGTTGGTTTGCAGCCTTTGATGATCAGAGTGCAGGTGAGGCAGCCAGAGACTGGAGCTGGGAAGTAACTAGGAAGGGTGACTTGCTGGGCATCGACCTTGTACTTCATACCGGTGAAAAGAAGGTTATTGATTTTCAAAAAATGAACGAGGCTGCATTTCTTTTCTCTCTTTGCATAGGACAAGGAGTTGATAGCTTCAAGCCGCAAATCGAACGTACAAAAGAGCTTGCAACTATTAGTGCAAGCTGGAATAATGAGGATATAGCGCTTACTTTGCAGTTGAAGCCTAGTATGCTGTAATTATCCACAAAGCTTGACCCATCGAACTGATGGGTTTTTCTTTTAGCAGTGTGTATAGTCCAGCTGAGCAAAAAGAATAAGAGAGGACGAAATGTGATGAAAGTTCAGTACACGTTATTTCCAGAAGGACGAACGAAGGCTATGACCTTCAGCTATGATGATGGGCGCACTCAAGACCGGCAGCTCGTATCGAAATTAAATCAGTATGGCTTCAAAGGTACCTTTCATCTTAACTCTGGTTTTCTTGGGCGCGAGGGATATATTACAGCGGAAGAGGTTAGAACGCTCTTTCAAGGCCATGAAGTATCTGCGCACACGGTTAGTCACCCTTTTCTAGAAATCTCTCCACCAGATCAAGTAGCACATGAAATTTTGGAAGATCGGCGGACGCTGGAGAGTCTTGTACAATATCCGGTACGTGGAATGAGTTATCCTTTTGGAACTTATAATGACAAAGTCGTTGCGATGCTTCCAGCGCTTGGAATTGAATATGCTAGAACGGTGAACAGCCATGGCAGATTCGATATGCCAGCTGATCCGCTTCGTTGGCATCCAACATGTCATCATAAACAATTGCTAGAACAAGTTGAAATTTTCAAAGACTTTAAGGAATGGTTTAGTAGAATGTCTTTGCTTTATGTTTGGGGCCATAGCTATGAGTTTGACAATGACGATAACTGGGAGATTATTGATCAAGCGGGGGAGCTGCTAAAGGATAACGATACCATCTGGCATGCTACGAATGCAGAGATTATAGCCTATATGCAGGCGCTCGAGAGACTTAGATTCTCAGTAGACAGAAGCATTGTTCATAACCCTTCTGCGCTCGACGTCTGGATAAGCGTGGACGATAAGCCTATTAAAATTAGTGCAGGTCAAGTTACTCAGTTTTAAAATAAGGCTAAGCTTTCGCCATTCCTGAAGTTCGGCAGCTTCTAGAATAAACAGCCAGAAGAGCATATCTCGCTCTTCTGGCTGAACAAATGCTAAGTTCCCATATATTTTATGTGTTGTGTTCGGGCTTTTCTGCAAGCCAATCTTCCAGAGTGGCTACTCTTTCAGGGTGAAGATAGCTTCTTGCTAGAAAACCTGCGCCATGGGATGGCATGGGATCTTGATCCGTTGGTTGATATCGCAAATCTACGCTCCAGCGCACCTCGTCTGATTCATTGGGGGTGGACATATGCAGACAACGGTCATTAAAAAGAATCGCGCTTCCAGCTGGAACGGGCAAGACGACAGTTTTTGTTTTTCCCAGCTGGCTTTCATGCAACGCCGTGTAGCCTGTACCTGTATGGCTTTCGCTATGCCATTCCAATAGCTTCGTGCGATGAGTCTTAGGCTTGATATGCAAGCAGCCATTAACTTCGTTCGCATCGACGAGAGGAATCCAAACGGTTATGACAGGATTAGAATTGGCATCGGGCCAATATGATTTATCTTGATGCCAAGGCACTGCTCCAGCAGCAACTTTCGGAATTTTGGGTCTTGTGTTGTAGACCGGATTGGAAAAAAGCTCTCCCCCGATTAAGGATTCCACAGCGTCCAAAATTTTTGGATTGCTCATTAAATCGAAGTAGCCAGGCAGTCTATCACGCCAGCTTCTACCGTAGTTCAGAAATTCCTCTGAGGTTAAATCCGCAAACAACTCCGCGAGCCTATATTTGAAGGGCCGATGCTCCAGTTTATCGCTAATAAGTCCTGCATGCATTAACTCATCTRCAATCATGGATACTTTCTTATTCATCGCTTCTTTGGCGGGCGCTAAATCCTGTTCCGACAGCAGATTTGGAAGCACAAGATAGCCCTGCTCATTATAAAAATCAATTTGTTCTTTCGTTAAACTACCGAAATTAGATGGACTTGTCATGTTTTATTTCCTCCTATTCGTTATCAACAATTGAACCCATCGTACCAAATAGGAGCTGAAGCTGTATTTAGATAACAGTACGATGATTTATCAATACATCCGCTAACCTGCTTAACATGAAGTCCCTGCTGCGCCTATTTAAAGTCTGACGATAGGCTGCTGCGTTTGTAGCCGGCTGGCGTCGTTCCTGTTAGTTTTTTGAATGTGCGATGGAAATGTGGCAGGCTCTCAAACCCGCATTCGCTCGCTATCGCATGGATTGGCGCATCCGAGGATAGAAGGAGCTCCTTGGCGTGACTGATCCGTTTTGCCGTGACATATTCAGTTAGCGTCATACCAGTAAGAAGCTTAAAGACACGCGTAAAATGTGATGGATTCACTGCCGCTTTGGCGGTTAGCGTGGATAAGCTGACGTCACCAAAAGGATGTTCGTCGATTGTACGAAGCGTTAGCCTCATCCACTCCGGCGCACCGGTATGTTTCCGTTCGGCTGTTGGAGCGGGTATTTGGCGATTCAGCAGAAGCAGAAGCTGAAGCAGATGAAGGACGGCAGCATGGCGGCGCCCTGGTTTATCCATTGTCAACTCATCGTTAATATGAATCAGCATCGTTTCTATTAAGTGCTGGTCGGATGTATCCAGACTGAGCTTCTGGCTCTTCCGCTTGTTAGCCTCCTCAAAGCATTGAACAAAAGAAAAGGTATCGCCTAAGGAGTCCCATTGAACGATACGTCCGTGAAAATAAATGGCGCTCACCGTCAACGGAGCTTCTTCATCCGGCAATGCACGATGGACGGTGTTGCCAGGGAGCAGAAATAAATCACCGGGTTCTATGGCATAGAAGGAGCCATCAATAAAAAACACGCCTTTTCCCGAATGGACATAGACGATTTCATGCCAATCATGCAGGTGGTTGGGTAGCTCATTATGCGAATCCTTTACCGCACGATAGCTGAATTCGAATGGAAAAGAAGCAGCAGCATCAAATTGCTTGCGAATCGGCTTCATTTTGGCGGTACCTCCTTGATGAGGAAGATATAAAAATATGCTGTTCGGTACTAGTGTAATGGCTATCCGAATAATAGTCAAAATAGGGTATGTTTAAGCGTTTTCTCGCAATTTTCATATCTTAAATGCTCGATTATTATGAAGGATAACGATTAAAAATTGGATAGTAAACCGATTAGTCATGAACGAACAAAAGATGGAGGAGTGGCTGAATGAAACAACAAATGACAGATGGCGTCGATGCTTTAATTATGGATGACCGAGATCATGTTGTGATGGCGCTGCGTGATGTTGAAGCTGAAGAAACCATTCGCTACAGAGATGGTGAGGAAATTCATGAAATTAAAGCACTTGATGTTATCCCATTCGGACATAAGCTGGCGATTAAGGCGCTTAGTGAAGGACAGGAAGTGCGGAAATACGGCGAAACCATCGGGCGAGCGAGCATGGCCATTTTGGTGGGGCAGCATGTTCATGTCCACAATATTGAAGGAATACGCGGCAGAGGCGATATAGCCGGGAAGGTGGAAGCATGAGCACATTTATGGGGTACGAACGAGCGAACGGAGATATTGGCATCCGCAATCATCTGCTCATCATTCCAACGGTCATCTGTTCCAATCAGGTTTGCAACCGAATCATGCAGCTAGTACCGGGTACTGTGGCCATTCCTCATCAGCATGGATGCAGCCAGATCGGAGCGGACAAGGAACGTACTTTCGAGGTGCTGTCGGGAACTGGCAAAAATCCAAATGTAGGCGGAGTGATCATCATCAGTCTAGGGTGTGAGGTAGTGGATCCCTACGCGCTTGCAGAGGATATTCGTAAAACCGGCAAACTGGTGGAAGTATTTGATATCCAGTCGGTTGGCGGCTCAGTGAAAGCGATCCAGCATGGAACGGAACTAGCCAAACAAATGATGGTGGAGCTTGAGCGTCAGCCGAAAGTGCCTGTTCCGCTGTCAAAACTCAAGGTAGCCGTGAAATGCGGCGGCTCCGATGCCACTTCCGGCTTGTCGTCGAATCCGGCACTTGGTGAAGCCGCGGACTCTTTAATCGCAGCAGGCGGAACAATCGTTATCGGCGAGACGACCGAAATTATCGGCGCCGAGCATGTGCTGGCACAGCGCTGTGCCACGCCAGAAACGGCGGATATGCTGTATCATATTGTCGGCCGTTTCGAGAAAGAGGTAGAGCGGATGGGCGCTGACATGCGGGGCGGCAATCCGAGTCCTGGCAATATTGAAGGCGGTCTTTCTACGATTGAAGAGAAATCACTAGGCTGCATTAGCAAATGCGGGAAAGCACCCATTAAAGGAGTTATCGAATACGCAGAACAAATACCGGAGGGCGGACTCTACTTCATGGACTCGCCGGGCAATGATATCGAATGTGTATCGGGCATGGCAGCGGGGGGCGTTCATATCGTTTGTTTTACGACGGGGAGAGGAACGCCAACGGGGGCAGCAGTCGTGCCAGTTATCAAAATTACAGGGAATAAACGGATGTTTGAGCGGATGGAAGATAATATGGACGTCGACGTCAGCGATATGCTGGGCGGCATGCTGAGTTTGGAGTCGGCAGGAGAGAAAATATGGCAAGAAATCATAGATGTAGCGGATGGAAAATGGACGAAGGCAGAAACGCTGGGCCATCAAGAATTCAGCATTAACCGTATCGGACCTAGCCTATAGAAACATTTTGTGAGCCACGTGGTTAGTTTTGGGGCATGAATTCGAATATAGAAGGGAGCTTAGTATATGAGATTAGCGGATAAGATTGTCCTCATTACCGGTTCAGGTTCAGGCATTGGCAGAAGTTCGGCGCTGCTATTCGCCAAGGAAGGCGCGTTTGTTGTGGTTAACGATCTGAACGCAGATAAAGGAAATGAAACGGTAGAAGAGATCAACGCCCTAGGGGGGCGGGCTTCGTTTGTTTATGCGGATGTTACTGATCCAGATTCCGTTCAATCCATGGTAAGCGAAACGCTTGCCGCGCACGGCCGAATTGACGTCCTGTTTAATAATGCCGGCATTAGCGGTGTAGGGGCGCTTCATGAGGTGGAGCCGGATGACTGGGATCGCGTGATCCGGGTCAATATTCGCGGGGTTTACTTGCCTTCCAAGTATGTCTTGCCTCATATGATGGAACGAGCGAGCGGCACGATTATTAACATGTCTTCCTGTATTGCAGAGATGGGTCTTGCAAACCGCGCGTCTTATGCAGCAACCAAAGGAGCGGTACTGGCACTTACCAAATCGATGCAGGTCGATTATGCTAAGTACAATATTCGTGTGAATGCACTTTTGCCGGGTACGATTATGACGCCGTTTGTTGAAAACTATTTACGCACCTCTTACGAGGACCCAGAGGCTGCCATCGCATCGCTAAAATCACGGCAGCTCAGCAATGAATTAGGCCGTCCGGAAGATGTAGCGAAGGCGGCACTGTTTCTTGCATCCGATGAGTCGAGCTTTATGATGGGCTCACCGCTTTATATTGATGGAGGCGTCGTGTTCGGCAAAAATGCCTGACGCGGCAGTATGAATCATCCACAAAAGAGAGGAAGATAACTATGAAATTGCTTGTCATTCAAAAAGAAAATGGCTCTCATTTAGGAGTTAAATTAGCGAGTGGCGTCTTGGATATCGTTGAGGCACTCAAAATCAACAATAAGCCGAATGTACCGACAGCAGTTATGGAAGTGATCGAAGGTGGCTCGGATGCACTTGGTTCGTTAAGCCAGTTTGTGGAGGAAGTCTCCGCAGCTTCAGAACAATATTCTGCTGCCCTATTTCGCGAAGAGGATATTACATTCGGCCCATGTGTAACCGAGCCGGGCAAAATTATTTGCATCGGACTGAACTACCGCAAACACGCGCATGAGACCAACGCTCCAATTCCTGCGTATCCGATTTTGTTCAACAAATTCGATAACACCGTGGCTGCTCATGGAGAAGATATTCCGCTTCCAACAAAGGTGACAAGTCAGGTTGATTACGAAGCTGAACTGGTTATCGTCATCGGCAAGAAAACAAAGTATGTCGAGAAGGAGCAGGCGCTGGAGCATGTATTCGGTTATTGCTGCGTCAACGACTTGTCCGCAAGGGATCTGCAAATGCGCACGCAGCAGTGGCTGCTTGGCAAATCACTGGACAAGTTCAGCCCGCTCGGCCCTTATTTGGTCACTGCAGATGAAATTGCAGACCCTAACAATCTGTCCATTGGCTGCACGGTTAACGGTGAAGTACGTCAGCAGTCCAATACTTCGGATATGGTTTTTAGCTGTGATGAAATCGTAAGCTATGTCTCACAGCATATGACATTGTCGCCAGGCGATATTATTCTTACTGGAACGCCTGAGGGTGTTGTACTCGGCTACCCGGAAGAGAAGCGGGTATGGCTGAAGGCTGGCGATACGGTTACGATCGAAATCGAGAAGCTGGGTTCGCTGACGAATCGGTTTGTAGAGGAAGTTCAGTAAACAGCATAGATCAGCGAGTGGAGAAAGCCTGTATCATTGAGGCTTTCTTTTTTTATTATTAAAGAATGACATGCGGTTGGCTATAAACGGGCTCATCCAGCGGATAACATCTCAAGATTATTTCACTAACGAACTGTATTATATAGCATGCTTTATAAGGGGTTATGAGCAACTCTTCTCGAAATAACGATTCTAGAGTTCGTTACAAGTATAAGCCACGATGAATGTTCTAAATAAGGGCTATTAGGTTCGCTAGCTATAAGTAGGATAAGGGAAGGACATCGTTTTGCCTAAGCTCTAACAAAAAAAACAGGGTCTGTTTCAAGTGGAGGTAATTCTACTTTTGAGACAGTCCCTTTTTTTTATCCAAAAAGTTGGCGGCAAATCTTTCATTCCGACAGCCACAGTGCGGAAATTCAATAATAGAATGACGGATACGTGAAAGAAAGAAAGTCTCCGGTATTCTATCATAATAAATAAGAACACAATCAACCAATCGAGATGGGGGTATTTCGCCGAATGACTATTGAAGCAGGCATTAATATTTTTTCCGTATACAGGGAGCTTGGTGAGGATTACTTTGGAACGCTGGAGAAGGTTGCTGCCGCAGGGTATGTAAATATTGAGCTTATTGGATTCAATATGAAGTCCTTTACACGATATATTGATGAAATTCCTATGGAAGCGGTTCGAGATAAGTTTCGTGAGCTTGGTCTAAATGCAGTAGCGGTTCATGAAGGCACGATGCCAGGGCAAGAATTGATTTCGCATGACTGGGATTCGCTTATGAAGTATTACGCAGGTATCGGCTGTCAACGAATTGTACTCCCATCCGTGTGGATCAAAGATCGTGAGGATACGCTGAAAGCCGCGGAGCAAATGAACAGTATCGGCAAAAAAATGAAGGATGGCGGGTTCCAGTTCTATCTGCATAATCACGCGCATGAGTTTAAAGCGGTCGGTGATCAAACGCTGTTCGACTTGATTTTGGAAAATACAGATCCATCCTATGTGAAATTTGAAATAGATATGGCATGGGTCGTACGTGCAGGCATAGATCCGATTCATGTGTTAGAGAAGCTTGGCGATCGTTGTGATATTGTCCACCAGAAGGATATAAGCAATAATCTATCCGGCCAGCTCAATATTATGGAAGCTATGCAGCAAGGCAGCGAAGAAGGGCTTGAACCATTTCAAATCTATCAGAAGCATATTGGCCCTGGAGACTTCGTTGATCTTGGCACAGGCAGGTTTGATTTTGCAGCTGTGTACGAGCAAATCCACGCAATGGGGCATGTCCGTTATGCGCTTGTGGAGAACGAGGGCGAGTCGGAAGACAAGTTTGGCAGCATTCGCAAGGATCTGACTGTGCTTCAACAATATGTATAGCCCATAAGGAGGAGAATGTTCAATGAACAAAGGAAAACTTAAAATCGGTATCATCGGCTGCGGCGGTATCGCGAACCAGAAGCATATGCCATCGTTAGCCAAGCTTTCACATATGGGTGAAATGGTTGCCTTCTGTGATGTTATAGAAGAGAAAGCGCAAAAGGCAGCTCAGGATTTTGGAAGCGAGGGAGCTAAAGTTTATGTCGATTACAAAAAGCTGCTCGAAGACGAATCAATTGATGTTGTTCATGTATTAACACCGAACCTGCAGCATTCTTATATAACAGTTGATGCACTAGAAGCGGGCAAACATGTCATGTGTGAGAAGCCAATGGCGATCAACTCAATTGAAGCCAAAAAAATGGTAGATGCGGCTAAGCGGACAGGCAAGAAACTGACGATTGGCTATCAGAATAGATTTAGAAATGACTCTCAAATTTTGCATAAGGCATGCCGCGAAGGTGATTTAGGAGACATTTATATGACTAAAGCTCATGCCGTGCGCAGACGCGGAGTGCCGACATGGGGTGTCTTTCTGGATAAAGAGCAGCAGGGCGGCGGACCGTTAATCGATTTAGGCACGCATGCGCTGGACTTGGCATTATGGTTCATGGATAACTATAAGCCGAAGTCGGTGAGTGGTTCTGTCTATCATAAAATGGCGGATAAGTTCGAAGGCAATATGATGGGAGCATGGGACCCGGAAAGATATGATGTAGAAGACTCGGCTTTTGGATTTATTAAAATGGAAAACGGCGCTACGATTTTCTTGGAGGCGTCATGGATATTAAATACAACCGATGCTAAAGAGGCGATGACTACGCTTTGCGGGACAGAAGGCGGAGCAGAAATGAAAGCTAGCTCAACGTTTGGGAAAAGCGATGTCATCTTTAATAGCGCCAAACACGGACAGCTTGTAGAGACGAAACCTTCCTTTAGCGGGGGCATTGCTTACTTCGGTCCAGGGGCTGAGGATGATGGCGTGAAAGAGGCAAGACAATGGCTCGATAGTATTATTAATGATACCGAGCCTCTCGTAAAACCAGAGCAAGCTTATGTGGTCACGCAAATTTTAGAGGCGATCTATAAGTCGGCTGAAACGGGCAAAGTTGTAGAATTTGAATAAAGTTTCAATTCATTTAACGGAATAACAATATAAAAGGGAGCCTTTCCATCAGTGGGAAGGTTTTTCCGCTAGTGAGAGGGAATACGTTAATGTCTGAATATGATAATCGTCCTAGGAGGCAGTAATGACATGAGTGATCATTGGACTGAAACAAAATTGGAAACGATTACATATGTAAAAAATGAAGGTGGCCCAACACTCGGATATTCAGCTAATTCAGGCGTAAATATTATAGTGGAAGATGGTTTTGCATTTAAAGACTTCAATAAGGATGGGAAGCTGGATAAATACGAGGACTGGCGCTTGCCGGCAGAAGAGCGAGCAAAGGATTTAGCCTCAAAAATGTCCATCGAGCAAATTGCCGGTTTGATGTTGTACAGCGCACATCAGGCTGTTCCAGCTTCACATGGCTTTTTCACCGCCTCTTATAATGGCAAGCCCTATTCGGAGAGCGGTGCGAAGCCGCATGATTTGTCCGATGAACAAATAAAGTTTTTAACCCAAGACCATCTGCGGCATGTACTCCTTACTTTTGTTGAAAGTCCGGAGATTGCTGCTCATTGGAACAATAAAGTACAAGCCTTGGCCGAAAGTACAGGTTTGGGCATCCCGGCGAATAACAGCAGCGATCCGCGCCATGGGTCCGATGCGAGCAAGGAATATAATGCAGGGGCGGGAGGCGCAATTTCCATGTGGCCCGAAACGATGGGGCTTGCAGCAGYTTTTGATCCTGAGCTTGTTCATCAGTTTGGGAAGATCGCTGCTAAGGAATACAGGGCGCTTGGCATAGCAACCGCTCTTTCTCCCCAAATCGATATCGCGACCGATCCAAGATGGTCACGCTTCGACGGCACGTTCGGAGAGGATTCAAGACTGTCAGCCGATTTGGCAAAAGCCTATGTCGACGGGTTTCAGACCTCGTTTGAAGAAGAGTCTCCATCAGACGGCTGGGGATCAGGAAGCGTAAATGCGATGGTCAAGCATTGGCCGGGCGGCGGTTCGGGCGAAGGCGGCAGAGATGCTCATTTTGGATACGGCAAATTTGCTGTATATCCAGGCAACAACTTCGAGGAGCATCTGATCCCGTTCTTGGACGGCGCATTCAAGCTCTCAGGAGGGACGGAGAAAGCATCGGCCATCATGCCTTATTATACGATTTCCTATAATCAAGATCAGGTGAATGGCGAGAATGTCGGCAATGCTTACAACGCTCACATCATCGGTAACCTGCTTCGTGATAAATATGGCTACGATGGTGTCGTGTGCACGGACTGGGGAATTACGGACGATGAAGGCACTGATATTACACGATTGTTTCCAGGAGGACGTGCATGGGGGGTTGAGGAAGGTTATACCGTTTCGGAGCGTCATTACAAAGCACTTATGGCCGGAGTAGATCAATTCGGTGGAAATAATGATGCGGGTCCTGTCATTGAAGCTTACCATATCGGTGTGGCAGAGCACGGTGAAGCTTATATGCGAGCAAGGTTTGAGCAGTCAGCGGTAAGGCTCTTGAAGAACATGTTCCGCGTCGGCTTATTCGAGAACCCGTATTGTGATCCCGAACAAACCACTCGCATTGTCGGCAATGCTGAATTTATGACAGCAGGCTACGAAGCGCAGCTCAAATCACTCGTTTTGCTTAAAAACAAAGGAAACGTTCTCCCGATACAGAAAATGAAGACAGTCTATATTCCTAAACGCTACAGACCAGCAGGTACCAATTGGATCGGATTCCCGACTGCTGCATTTGATGGATATCCCGTCAATATGGATGTTATACAGAAATATTTCGAGGTAACGGATGACCCGGAGATAGCTGATTTTGCAATGGTGTTCATTACGGGGGCAGATTCCGGCAGCGGATACAGCAAGGCAGATGCTGAAGCAGGTGGAAACGGTTATGTTCCGATAAGCTTGCAATACACCCCTTATACCGCAGAGCATGCTAGGGAAATTAGTATAGCCGGCGATGATAGAGATGTGTTAAACCGCTCCTATAAGGGGAAAACGGTAACGACCACAAATGCTTCGGACTTGGAGGCTGTACTGAGAACGAAAGAGGTTATGAAAGGCAAACCTGTCATTGTGTCGCTGCAATTATCGAAGCCTTCTATCGTTGCAGAATTTGAAGCAGAGGCCGATGCAATCATTGCTGCATTTGGGGTACAGGATCAAGCGATTCTAGATATTATTACCGGTGAAGCAGAGCCTTCAGGGCTGCTGCCGATGCAGATGCCTGCGAATATGAAGACCGTTGAGGAGCAGCTGGAAGATGTTGCACACGATATGGAAGTACATGTTGATTCCGAGGGGAACGCCTATGATTTTGCATATGGCTTAAACTGGAGCGGGATTATCGTGGATGATAGGACGAAACGCTACGGCAAGAAAAAATAGTTTGATAACGTGCGGCCGGGGATTAATCCCCGGCTAATAGTTGTATATAGCTCTATTTTTTATTTAAGAGGCAAATGGGGGCTTAGCAGATCTTGAAATTACTTAATCGTTCTCTCTTTAATTCGCTTCGATTTAAGCTGGTAACAGGGCTTATGCTTATTATGATTCCGATGGTTTCCTTTCTTATTTATAACAATTTGTATTCCATTGATGTCGTTCGTAATCAAGTGGCGCAGTCCAACAGCAATATGCTTAATCTATACATGGGTTTGATTGATACGACGCTTGAGGATATAGATAGCTACATGCTCAAATTTACTGCGGAAGAATCCGGATTGAATATTCTCGATAGTCTCCCAGAAGCAGATGTAGATTTATACAATTTGCAGCGAATTTGGCTATTTACAGAGTTAAGAGACAATGCGACTTATTATAAAGCATTGGACTATTTTTTTATTTATTCACCCTTGAATCAGGATTTGTTGTTCGCGCCTAAGCTGACGGGCTCTGCTTATACCAACAATGATTTCATCAAGGAAGGAATTGTTGCGCTTCTGAACGATGAACAAGCGATGAAAAGCTATCAGTACGATAAATGGTCTGTGCTGAATTTGAAAGAACAAAATTATTTGCTGCATATGATTAAGGCTGGCAACCTGTACATTGGGGCAGGGGTAAATGTGGACGGAGTTATGGACCCGCTGGACTTTCTAGACCTCGGATCGGAAGGCAGGTCGCTGCTTGTTGATGAGAGCAATAGGCCGCTACAGGACGAGGACTTTTTCGAAAAAAATAAAATCGATTTATCCTATATCTCTAAGACGTATCAGCTTTCAGGCGCAGACAACAATTACCTCGTCATGGGCGAAAAGTCAGGCAAAGGTGAATTTGGATTAGTAGCTGTCGTACCCGAGCAAAATATTTTGGAGAAGCTTCCTTATCTGCAAAGAATCATTGTGCTTATTGCGACAGGCTCGATTCTCATTCTAGTGATTGCTCTGTATTTTCTGCGTAAAGTGGTTCTGCTGCCGATCAATCGAATTATTGTCGCCATGCGCAAAATCAAAGAAGGCTATATGGAGGCAAGAATACCGAATAAACCGACCTCCAATGAATTCGAAATGATGAACGAAACGTTCAACAGCATGGTCTGCGATATTCAACAATTGAAAATTGACGTATATGAGGAACAATTGATTAACCAGAAAGCAGAGCTGAAACAGCTGCAGCTGCAAATTAACCCTCACTTCTTTTTGAATAGCTTGAACATCGTCTATTACTTGGCACAAGAGAAGAAGTACGAATTAATACAGGAGCTGTCCCTCTCCTTGATCCGCTATTTCAGGTTTATGTTCCGCAGCCAGACGGATTACGTGCTTCTGCAGGATGAGCTTAATCATAGTGAAAACTATTTGAAAATCCAGACCTTCCGCTTTCCCGGAAGCTTTACGTACGACATCACTGTTGATGGCGAGCTGAGGGAATGTTACATTCCTCCGTTAATTATCCAAAGCTTTGCCGAGAATACGATAAAACACGCAATTAACACGGATGAGCCGACTCATATTGCGATAACGATTGGAAGATGCGAATTGATGCCAGAAGAGAGATTGCGAATTCAAATTCATGATACAGGCCGCGGCTTCTCCGAGGAGGTCTTGCAGAAGCTGCAGCAGGAAATTAATTTAATGAATGAAGATGGCGAGCATATTGGCATTTGGAATGTAAGACGCAGATTGCGGCTGTTATACGGGGACAAGGCGAGCATGGCTTTTTATAACGAAGATGGTGCAGCAGTTGAAATAACGATGCCTTTAACGAAAGAAATGAGGTCGTGAATATGTACCGTTTATTAATCGTTGATGATGAGATCTTTATCGCAAACGGCATTAAATCGAGTGTGAACTGGAGAGAGCTCGGCATTATAAGTGTCACTCTCGCACATAATCTTCGGCAAGCGAAGGAGGAATTTAGTCTTCAGCCATTTGATATGATGATTTGTGATATAGAAATGCCGCAGGGCAGCGGGCTGGAGCTCTTTGAATGGGTGCGTGAACAGTATCCCCAAACCGAATGTGTTTTCCTTACCTGTCACGCTGATTTTCAATATGCGAAAAAAGCTCTTCAGCTTGGCAGCTTCGAGTATTTGTTGAAGCCCGTTCCGCATGATGAATTGAAGCTTGTGATGACGAAGCTAATCGAGAAAATCAGGAAGGAGCGGGAATCGGCAACGATGGTGGCTGAGCGTTTCTGGCAGGATGTACTGAAGCAAGCCATTCCGTCTAATCAGGATAAAATGTTGGAGGTTATCGGCAAGCAGAAGCTTCCGTACACGAGGTCTATGACATTTCTGCCGGTTCTTATCAGTATCGAGCATTGGGAGAAATCATTAACCGCCCGTGATCTGCAAATTATGGAGTATGCGCTCCACAACGCCCTTGAGGAGGTCGTTATTCAGCGTGCTGCTAGTGCACAAATCGTCCGGATGAACGCTGATTACATGCTCATTGTGTTTGCACAGGATGTTATGCAAACAGAAGATGGCAAGCTTTTTAGCAAAGAAATCAAAAGGCGCTGTCAGTCTTTTATTGAGATGAGCAATCATTATTTATATTGTCACGTGTCCTGCTATATAGGCAAATCGGCACAAGTCCATGAAGTGCGCGATATGGTGGAAGGCTTGATCGCTTTTAAAAAGAATCAAGTTAATATGGCAGACTGTGTGATGTTCATCGATGATCCAATAAAGAAGGAATCGCAGATTCCAATGCCGCCCATGAATGTATGGTCGGAGCTCATTAAGCAAGGAAATAAGAAAAAGGTACTCGATGAATCGCAGCAGTTTTTGGATTCATGGAAACGAATTGAGTGCTTAGGCGCCAAAAGGCTGCAGCAATTTTATCAAAGCTTTCTGCAAATGGTTCTGCATACGCTGCATGAGCAGGGACTGCGCGCGGATGAAATCTTTTCGGATCATTTGACGCCAGAGCGTATTTTGTCAGCGACACGAAGCGTGACGAACCTTCAGAATTGGGTGCGGGATGTGCTTGAGAAGGCGCTCGTCCATATGGAAAAGCTGGATTCTACGGAGACGGTGGTCGAGAAGATCAAGCGCTACATTGCGCTTCACATCGATGAGGAGCTGTCCAGACAATATATCGCCGATTATATTGGGTTAAGCCCTGATTACATCGTTAAACTGTTTAAGAAAGAGACGGGGCTCTCAATATCCGATTATATTTTGAAAGAAAGAATCAATCTTGCCAAGGAGCTGCTCGCAAGAACCGATACTACGATCAGCAACGTCGCACTCGCGGTTGGCTTCTCGAATTTTTCGTATTTTTCTACGTTGTTTAAGAAAGAAGTATCGATGACACCCCAGTATTATCGCAAAGGCTGTCCGTCCAAATAAACGATGCCGTTAGAGGATTAGAGACCCTCTGACGGCATTTTTCTTTTCCCGTTTATGATGTCGGAAACTCGAAAGTCGGATGTCGGATTATTAGTAGTGGCTCTATTTTGTTTGCGCTACTATTAGTTAAGCAACATATTAAACGAAGCCAAAGGTGGTTGAGACCCGTGCAAGCAAATCCTGAGACGTCACCCTCCAATATGAAGCAGGTCTCATTGAAGACGAAGAAGAAAGCAGCATTCGCATCGGAGATGAGAAAGGTTAAGAAATACCGTGCCCTCGTACTGATGGCGCTGCCCGGCCTTTTGTACCTGCTGATTAACAACTATTTGCCGATGTTCGGAATCGTGATCGCATTTAAGGACATCAATTTTGCCAAAGGAATTATGGGCAGTGACTGGATTGGCTTTAAAAACTTTGAGTATTTGTTCAAAACAACGGACGCTTACATCATTACAAGAAATACGCTGCTTTATAATATTACCTTTATCCTGTTGAATACGGGGATTGCATTAGCGCTTGCGATAATGCTTAATGAAATTCGCAAACGTTTCTTATCAAGGCTGTATCAGACGCTAATCCTGCTTCCCTTTCTAATCTCGATGGTTATTGTCGGCTATCTGGTGCTCGGCTTCCTCGATGTTGAGAACGGATTCATGAACAAAACCTTGCTTCCGACGATGGGGCTTGATCCTATCTCTTGGTACAGTGAGACCAAGTATTGGCCATGGATTTTAACGCTCGTAAGCGTGTGGAAAGGCGTAGGCAATTTGTGCATCATTTATTTGGCAGCGATCATCGGCATTGATAATGAGTATTACGAGGCAGCAACGATCGACGGAGCTAACCGGTGGCAGCAAATTACGAAGATTACGCTTCCGCTCGTATCGTCGGTTATTACGATTATGACTTTGCTCGCCATTGGACGTATATTCTACTCTGATTTCGGCTTATTCTTCCAAGTTCCGCTTAACACAGGAGCGCTGATGCCTGTTACGAATACGATTGATACCTATGTTTATCGAGCATTGATTAACCTCGGCGACATCGGGATGTCCTCGGCCGCAGGTTTGTACCAAGCATTGGTCGGTTTCATTTTGGTCATTTTATCGAATGCGGTCGTACGAAAATACAACAAAGACAACGCGTTGTTTTAGAAAGGGAGATGTATTATGCAAGCATCGGGGAAGCTCTATCAATGGATCATTAACATCGTTATGCTAGTGTTCACTTTTTTCTGCATCATGCCGTTCTGGCTGCTGTTCTCCGCCTCCCTTACCGATGATATGGAGCTTGTTCGCAGCGGTTATGCGTTTTTCCCTGATAAAATAAGCTTCTCCGCATACCACTATTTGTGGAACAGCTCTTCTGACATTATAAGGGCATACAGCATTACGGTTTTAACGACTATAATTGGTACGACGCTTGGACTTACGCTTACTGCGATGGTCGCTTATCCGCTCTCGCGTCTAGAAATGCCGTTTCGCAATACGCTCGCATTTTATGTATTTTTTACGATGTTGTTTAACGGAGGTCTTGTACCGACGTACTTGCTTTACACCAACTATTTCGATTTAAAAAATACGATGCTGGCCTTAATCATACCGGGCCTTTTGATGAACGGATTTTTTATCATATTGATGAGAACCTTTTTTGCAAGCTCAATTCCGACAGCGATTATTGAATCCGCCTATATCGATGGGGCAAGGGAATGGAAAATATTTTACCGGATCGTATTGCCGCTCTCGACGCCGGTGCTTGCTACAGTAGGATTATTTTACACCATTTTATATTGGAATGACTGGTTTAATGGCTTAATCTATCTTACAGATAGTCATTATTATAGCCTTCAAAACCTTCTCAATCGGATATTGCTGGACGTACAGTTTTTACAATCTTCTACGCAGGCAGGCAGCCGTAATGCAGATATTGGAGCGAATATTCCGCTTGCGCCAATGCGGATGGCAATGGCCGCAATTGGGGTCATTCCACTGTTGATCGCCTATCCGTTTTTCCAAAAGTATTTTGTTAAAGGCCTGACGATTGGTGCTGTTAAAGGATAAATCTTTCATAGACGCTATAACGGCATGGATCATGCATTTATAGATAGAATCGGATCACAAATAAAAATAGGGAGGTCACAGCAATGAGAAAAAACAAGTTTGTGGCAAAAACGCTTCTCTTAATCGTACTAGCTTTCGCAATGGTGATCAGTGCATGCGGCAATGGAGACAACAAAGGCACAAATGCAGGCAACGACGGAAAAACAGCAGAAGGAAAAAGCGGCAACAGCAGCGGGGATCTTAAGCCTGTTGAGCTGGTTATGGTATTTCCGGTCGGGGGCGAGCCTAAGGATCTAAAGCTTGTGCAGGACGAAATCAACAAAATGACAAAAGCAAAAATCAATGCGACAGTAAAGCTGGTACCTATCGGCTTTGGCGCATGGGCTCAGCAGAAGACGCTAATGATGTCGGGTAATGAACAGGTGGATTTGATCGTAAGCGGACTTGGAACCTACAGCCAAGATGTAGCTAAAGGGCAGCTGCTTGAGCTTGACGGATATTTGGCTGATAAAGGACAAGGGGTTACGGAAGCGCTAGACTCCCTTGATACTGCGTTCTTGAATGCGACGAGAATCGATGGAAAAATATATGCAGTACCAAGTATCAGAGATTTGGCAGCAGATTATGGCATCACGATGCGCAAAGATTTGGTTGAAAAATATAACATTGATACTGCTGCGATTAAATCGTTGGATGATTTGGACGCTGTATTCAAAACAATTAAAGATAATGAACCGGGTATGATTCCGACAGTTAAGTATGGAACATCTATTCTCGATATTTATGTTCTCAGCTACTTTGATAACTTGGGCGAAGGCTTTGGCGTGCTTCCAGGCTATGACAACGACCTGAAGGTCGTGAATATGTATGAGACGCCGGAATATGCCGAAATGCTGAATACAGTGAGAAGATGGAATCAAGCAGGATATATTGCGAAGGATGCGGCTACAAGCACTGAGACGCAATACAACTTAGTTAAATCGGGCAAGGCATTCTCGTTCATATCCCATATGAAGCCGGGAATTGAAACGCAGGAATCGAGATCTACAGGCAAAGAGATGGTATCGGTACATTTCCGCCCTGCAGCAACAGCGACGTATAATATTACTTCCATTATGTGGAGTATCGCAAGAAACTCGAAGGACCCTGAGAGAGCGATGATGCTGCTGAATATGATGTATACCGATAAAGACTTCATCAACTTGCTGGATTACGGGATTGAGAACAAGCATTACGTGAAGGTTTCCGACAATGTCATTGATTACCCGCAAGGCGTGGATGCAACAAACTCAGGCTACAACCTGCAAATGGGCTGGATGTTTGGCAACCAATCGCTTTCACACATTTGGAATGGCGATGATCCAGAGCTTTGGAATCAGCTGGCTGAGTTTAATAGAAACGCCGTGAAATCAAAAGCGCTTGGCTTTACTTTTAATGCAGATGCCGTCAAAACAGAAATTGCGGCAGTAACGAATGTGCAAAACCAGTACAAAATTGCATTGGAGACCGGAACGGTCGATCCTGTTTCGAAGCTGCCTGAATTCAATAAACAACTGAAAGCAGCGGGAATAGACAAAATTATCGCAGAGAAACAAAAACAGCTGGACGCTTGGGCGGCAGCTAAAAAATAGGAAGAAGCTGAATGGGGCTGCTCCGAAAGTAGATAACTACTTTCGGAACAGCCCTTTTTTAGTTATATAAGATCTAAATCATTCAACTTTCGCATTCGTTTCGACTGTTGGAGAGCAGCCGCGGTGCTTCGTTAATAGGAACTTTCAATTCTTTTTTTAGTGAATGGAGAGATAATCGCATCAAGTTACCAAAAATGGTCATCGGTCTACTCTATTTATGCCGGATGGCAGCTTTTACAATGGTGGTACGCAGTAAGCAATAGCGTTGCCTATCAACAAAGCGAGGCCATAACAGAGCATGGAGGGAGTTGCAAAATGAAGCTGTCACTTAGCATGTGGAGCATGCACAGAACCGTGAGAGAAAACGGATGGAAGGTGCTGGATTTTCTATCCTTTTGCAAGGATGAAGGGATTGAGGATGTCGAGCTGTTGAATGTGTTCTGGAAGGACGTTCTGGAGGAACTGCCAAGCGTGCTTGCATTTGTGAGAGATAATGGCATCAAGGTGTCCAGCTACGCGGTAGCCAATGATTTCGTCAAGGCAACCGAGGAGGAAAGAGCAGGGGCGCTGAAGGAGATTACGGATGCCTACCCTGTTGCGAAGATACTGGGAACAAACGTCATCCGCGTGTTCTCCGGCAACCTTAGCGACATTGCAACCTACGAAGAAGCGCTGGACTGGATTGTGGATGGACTGAAAGAAGCTGCTGCGGTCGCTGAGAAGGAAGGCTTGGTTCTCTGTTTGGAAAACCACGGAAAGTTAGCGGGAAGCGGCGAGCAGGTCAAAACGATCATCGATCGGGTTGGTTCTCCGGCTCTGCGATCCACGTTTGACACAGGCAATTTTCTGCTCGTAGACGAGCATCCGACAGCCGCGCTTGAGACGCTGCTCCCCTATGTCTCGCATGTTCATTTCAAGGATTTTGAAATGCGTGAAGACGGGCGCTATAAGTCTCTCGGAGGCAAAGCTTTTGAAGGAATCAACCTAGGAGACGGCGATGTTGAATTGGAGAAAATCGTGAACAAGCTGGTGGAGAATGGATACCGCGGAGCGTTTGTTCTTGAATATGAAGGTGTAGGCAGCGAGGCGGAAGGCATTCGGCGCAGCTATGACTATTTTGCAACCATTATTTAACCCCAAAGGAGATAAGCGCATGGAACGAGAAGCAATGGCCGACATCGTAGTTATAGGAGGAAGCACGGGAGGAGTTGCGGCGGCGCTGGCAGCGGCGAAGTCGGGCAAAACCGTTATCATGACCGAGGAGACGGATTGGATCGGCGGTCAATTAACGAGTCAGGCGGTTCCGCCTGACGAGCATCCCTGGATCGAGTCCTTCGGCTGCACCCGGAGCTATCGCCGCTTTCGCGAGGATATCCGCGCTTATTACCTTGATGCCTTTCCACTCACGACAGCGGCGCGGGAGAACGAACAGCTAAACCCAGGTGGCGGTACGGTCAGCCGTTTATGTCACGAGCCACGCGCGGCGCTTGCCGTTTTGGAGCGTCAGCTTGCTCCTTATGTACATAGCGGTAAGCTGACGATATTGCGCCGCCATGTTCCAGTAAACGCCCATTGCGATGGCGATACCATCGTCTCGGTGACGGTTAAAAGCTTGGACAGCGGAAATACGGTGCTGCTGAAGGCTCCATATTTTCTCGACGCTACGGAATGCGGCGACCTGCTCCCGCTGGCAGGCGTGGAATACGTCACGGGTGCGGAAGCACGTGAAGAAACCGGGGAGCCTCATGCTGTAGAAGGAGAGGCGCTGCCGCAAGATATGCAGGGCTTTACCTATTGCTTCGCCATCGATTATCTGGAAGGCGAGGATCATACGATTCCAAAGCCAGAGCTTTATGATTTCTGGAAGGAATACAAGGCGGATTTCTGGCCGGATCGCCTGCTAAGCTGGACCGGCGTCAAGCCGGCAACGATGCAGCCGGTTCAGTACGGTCTTTTCCCTGGCGAAGGCGCTTTTTCGCTGTTCAAATATCGTCAAATCGCTGAGAAGGAGCACTACGTTCAAGGGACTTACAACAGTTCTATTTCGCTGGTCAACTGGCCGCAGAACGATTATTGGCTGGGCTCTATTATCGATGTGAAGCCGGAAGATAGGGAGCGTCACTTAAGCGAGGCGAAGCAGCTCAGCCTGTCGCTGCTTTATTGGATGCAGACAGAGGCTCCTCGCCCGGATGGGGGAAAAGGTTACCCAGGGCTAAGGCTTCGTCCCGATGTGGTGGGGACAGAGGATGGGCTTGCCATGTATCCGTACGTTCGGGAGTCACGCCGAATCAAGGCGGAGTTTACGATTCTGGAGCAGCATGTTGCAACGGAAAGCCGTCCTGACGGCCGTGCTGAATATTTCTCGGATTCAGTGGGCATCGGCTGTTACCGCATTGATCTGCATCCCAGCACGGAAAATCAGCCCTATATTGATATATCGTCGCTGCCGTTCCAGATTCCTTTGGGCAGTCTCATCCCGGTAAGAGTGAACAATCTGCTTGCTGCTTGTAAAAATATCGGAACTACTCATATTACAAACGGCTGCTACCGGCTTCATCCGGTGGAATGGAATATTGGCGAGGCAGCGGGCTATTGTGCAAGCTTCTGCTTGGATCGCGGCTTGACGCCAAGCGATGTCCGCTCTTCGGAGACAGAGCTTGCCGCTTACCAGAGGTTTCTGGCTGCTGAGGGCATCGAGCTGGCATGGCCTTCGCTGCGTGCAGTTTAAACTAAATTAACTAATGAGGAGAAAATCGCAATGAGCAATCCTATTCGAATTGGCGTAATCGGAGCTGGCTCCATATCAGAAATGCACTTTGGCTCCTACAGCAAAAACGTGGATGCCGTGCTGGTCGCTGTCTGCGACTTGAAGGAAGAACGGGCGAAGGCAAAGGCGGAGAAATATAACATTCCTAACGTTTACACCGACTACAACGAGCTGCTGGCGAACCCCGATATTGATGCGGTCAGCATCTGTACTTGGAACAACACCCATGCGGAGATCAGTATCGCCGCTCTGAAGGCAGGAAAGCATGTGCTTTGCGAGAAGCCGCTCAGCAAAACGGTGGAGGAGGCACGAGCGGTTGAAGCGGCTGTCAAGGAATCCGGCAAGACGCTGCAGGTAGGATTTGTCCGCCGCTATGCCTCCAATACGCGGATTGTAAAAGCATTTTTGGACAATGGTGAAATCGGCCCGATTTATTATGCCAAAGCTTCATGCATACGCAAGCTGGGCAACCCTGGAGGCTGGTTCGCTGATGTGGAGCGCTCCGGCGGCGGTCCGCTGATCGATATCGGCGTTCACGTCATCGATCTTTGCTGGTATTTGATGGGCAAGCCCAAAGTTAAATCGATTAGCGGCAACACCTACAACCGTTTAGGCAACCGGTCCAATGTGAAAAACTTGAAGTTCTACAAGGCAGCCGATTATGATGCAGCACTGAACACGGTTGAGGACATGGCCAATGCGCTGGTACGCTTTGAGAACGGGGCGTCGCTGCTGGTTGATGTCAGCTTTACGCTGCATGCGAAGCAGGATGAGCTGACGGTAAAGCTCTATGGCGAGAAAGGCGGCGTCGAGCTGGAGCCGGAGCTGACTTTAATTACAGAGAAGTATGACACGATTCTGAACGCCACGCCGCAAATTGACAATCTCTCATTCGAATTTGTGCAGGGCTTCCAAGACGAAATCAATTACTTTGTTGAAGTTTGCCAAGGGAAGAAAGACACGATCAGTCCGGTGCAGGACGGCGTTGAAATCATGAAAATACTTTGCGGCGTGTACGAGTCGGCGACTCTAGGCAAGGAAATCCATTTCGACTAGGGGAGGCGTGGAATCGGCATGTCTGTAAATATCGGAAATCCCATAGGCGTCATTGTAGACAGCTTTGGCGTCGGCGTTAAGGAAGGGCTGAAGAAGGCGAAGGAGGTTGGTGCGGAGGGGGTGCAAATCTATACCGTTTCAGGCGAGATGGACCCGGCTAATCTCGGCGCTGCCGCCCGCAGGGAGCTGAAGGCTTATATCGATTCATTAGGGCTGGAAATCAGCGCGTTATGCGGCGACCTGGGCGGCCATGGCTTCCAGGATAAATCCTTTAACGAGGAAAAAGTAGAGAAATCAAAGCGGATTCTCGATTTGGCGCTGGACCTCGGCACGACCATTGTAACGACACACATCGGAATCGTGCCGGAGGACCAAGATGGAGAGGTGTTCGCTGTTATGCAGGAGGCTTGCCGCGAGCTGAATGAATATGCCAGCAGCATGAAGGCCTATTTCGCTATCGAGACCGGCCCTGAGACGGCGGCCCATCTGAAAGGTTTTCTGGATACGCTAGGTGGCAGAGGGGTATCTGTCAACTTTGACCCTGCCAATATGGTGATGGTGACGGGGGATGATCCAGCGGAAGGGGTTCGCCTGCTTAAGGATTACGTCGTGCACACCCATGTCAAGGACGGCATACGTCGCAAGGTGGTAGATCCTCGCATGGTATACGGTGCGCTTGGCTATGAGCCGATGGATCATGCCAAAATTGCGGAGATGGTGAGCACGGGACAATTTTTCCGTGAGCTGCCGCTCGGCGAAGGGAATGTTGATTTCGACAGATACTTTACGGCGTTAAAGGAGATTGGATATAATGGCTATCTGACGATCGAACGCGAAGTTGGAGATCAGCCGGAGACCGATATACGCAAAGCGGTTCAATTTATTAAGAGCTTCCGCTAGCCCCAGTTATTGAATCTAAGATTTAAGCGGGCGCTTGTTGGAAGTACAATGGAAATAACAGATTTATTCACATTTGCTGGATTGGACGTAAAGCGGTTGCTGGAGCGGCTATTGGAATAGGATGGGCTCAACAGCCTGCAAAGTTCGAATAGCCATAAGGGCAGCCGCTTCTATTTATTCTAAAATATAGGAAGTATATTCTATAGCGATATCCGTATTACCTTGTTATTTATGCAACCGCTTTAATGTATGTTCGCTTTAATGACATGAAAAGAAGATTGGTCTGATGCATTATGCCTTTCCACTCTTATTAGTTGTATTTCGTGTTATTATAGTTAACATAATTTAGATAGATAACAGTGAGTAGGTGGGAAGGAGGCTGCTTTTGCTGGTTATGTACCGCAGTCTAGCGCTTGCTTGAAGGAGAAGTTGAATAGGGAGTAATGCCGGATGCATTCCGGAAAAGATGGAGGGGGAGCTATGGAGCGCAAAAGGTTCAACTGTCGTTTGATTGTTCGGATAATAGCGTTGTTAATGGTAGCTGCGACGGTGCCAAGCTGCAGCGAGTGGGAGAAGCTTGGTCAGCCGCTGCCCACATCGCAGAGCCGCGTCGCGATTTCGATGGTCATTAACGATTTGGGCATGACATTCCCGGATGGTTCAGACGAAAACGATAATCCTTATATAAACTATATAAAGGAACGTACAGGACTGGATTTGCGGGTCAATATTCCCCCTCAGGAAGTTTATGAAGAGAAACTAAACGTCATTATGGCTTCCGGAAATCTCCCAGATCTCATTCACACTTTCAACCCGGTTTGGTTTGACGAATATGTCAAAAAAGGGGCTTTTACGCCGCTTGACGACTATATTAACGAATATGGACAAGATCTGAAGAAGTTTATTCCTGAAGAGGCTTGGGATCGAATGCGCTACGACGGAAAAATTTACGGCATTCCAAGTTTAACAGACGTGCAGGGCATCGAGTTGATGTATGTGCGGAAGGATTGGCTCGATAATCTAGGACTGCAGCCGCCTAAGACGCTGGACGAATATTATGAAGTCATGCGCGCCTTTGCTAAGGAAGACCCTGACCGGAACGGGCTCAATGATACGATGGGCCTTATTTTGCTCGAGGACATGGGGCGGACAGCGCCGTTTTTTGGCGCTTTTGGTGTTCAATTGAACTCTTGGGTGGCGCGCGATGGAAAGCTGGTTAATGGCAGTACGCTGCCGGAGACCAAGCAAGCGCTCGCTTTTCTGGCAAAGCTTTACCGGGAAGGGCTGATTGATCCGGAATTCCCACTTAACCGCAACAATGCCTTTATCGAAAAAATCGAGAACGGAAAGGTCGGCATGTTTTCCGCGACTTGGTACGATACGCGCGGACCCATTGCGGCAAGCAAAAAGAAAGATCCCAAGGCGGAATGGATTCCGCTGGAGTATCCCGTCGGACCGGAGGGGCACAGCGGCGTATATAACAAGGATTTAATCCGCGGTTACAACGTGGTGCCGGTCGGTAAGAAACATCCCGAAGAAGTGGTAAAGCTGCTTAATTTCATCGTGGGAGAGGGCAGGGAGACGTTGAAGCTTGGTTTTGAAGGCAAGATTTGGTCGATGAAAAATGGGAAAATGGTCACCGATTTTGTAGAGCATGACAAGCATTTGTACAGGGGCATCTACCAGTCGCTCGTCGATGTCATTGATCCTGTTATGGCTAAGGCTCGGTTGGATTCGCTCGGCGACTTTCACTTATACGATAATTTGCAGATGATTGAACAAAATTTAATAAAAAACGAATTTTTCGGAATTCCGACACCGGCGATGAGCAAGTATGCCGGACATTTAGAGGAGCTTGAGAGCATTTTTACACAAATCGTGATGGGCATCGTTTCGCTGGATGAGTTCGACAGCTTTGTGGAGGAGTGGTACCGCGAGGGTGGCGCAGAGGTTACAGCGGAAGTTAATCAATGGTACGAAGCCCGCTTGAGCGCCGGAGGGGGGAGATAAGCATGAGAAATCCCGTCAAATGGTTTCGGGATCGCTTTTCCCGCAAAATCCAGTTTCGGCTAACCTGCTATTTTATGTTGATTTTGCTGCCGCTCGTCTTGGTAAGCCTATTTGCCGTTGATCGCTCCCGCAGTATTCTGCATGACCAAGCGGTGGAGCGGTCCAGTACAGTACTGAATTCAGCTATGGACTATATTGATTTGACTTTGCAAAATGTGGAGGAGATTTCGACGCTGATTGCAACAGACCCTGTGTTTATCAAGCTGCTTGCAGATAACGGAGCGGAATTGTCGCCGCTCTCTATCGTCGATTTTTCGATGCTGCTGAAGCAGCTGTCGAATGTAAACTCTATTAATCATATCGTATCGCAAATATCCTTGTATCATCAGCCCTCCCACATGATGATTTCGACGAATTATGGAGGGAGAAGGCTGAGTAGCCCAGAGCAGCAGCAATGGCTTGAGAATACCGCCATTACTAGCGGGACGGAAATCACTTATCTGCTGGCGGAGGAGCCGATTGCCGGCAACGCGACCTTCGGCAGCTTAATTAATACCGATAGCGTATCGCTGCTGCGAACCATGGATTTGTACAACAACAATCGCAGAGCGGATGTAGTCATTATTACAGTGGACAAAAGCAAGCTGATCAATCTGATGAAGTCGCTGCTCCCATCGCCTTCGGCTACCATTTATTTGCACAGCGATACCGGCAAATTGATTGCCGGGACAGGCAAGCTCGACGGCGCAGAGCATACGCTTGCGGAGGGCGTTGGCATGCCTGGCCTTCCCCGCACGACGGATGCGGAGATGACCGTTTCTATCGATTCGGAGTATTCCAAATGGCGGCTGACGCTGATTCAACCAAAAAAAGAGCTGTACGCCAAAACAGATCAGCTTCGATTGTATACGTTAGCCATTATTTTCGTCAGCGTCCTTCTGGCGCTGGGCATATCCTGGCTCGTTTATATCGGTATCGCTTCTCCTGTAGATAAGCTGTTCAAGGGCATGAAGCGTCTGGGTACGGGAAATATGAATGTGCATCTGGAGAATACGCGGCACGACGAGCTGGGTTATTTGACGGAAGCGTTTAATCGGATGGTCGTAGACCAGAAGCGGCTAATTGAAGATCATTACGAGCAGCAGCTGAGGCTGGCCAAGACGGAGCTTCAATTTTTGCAAACCCAGATTAACCCTCATTTTTTGTATAATACGCTGGATTCAATTAACTGGACAGCTAAAAATTACGAGGCGGATGAAATTAGCGAGATGGTGCTGAATTTGTCGCGTTTTTTCCGTCTGAGCCTGAACAAGGGCAAGGATGTATTTACGATTGACGAAAGCTTGTCGCATCTGCATTATTACATTCGCATTCAGCAAATCCGTTATTTGGACAGCTTTGAGGTGGAATACGACATTCAGGAGGATTGCCGCCCCATCCCGATTCTGAAGCTGCTGCTGCAGCCGCTTGTGGAGAATGCTATCCTGCATGGGATGGAAGGGAAAACGGAAGGCGGAAAGCTTATTATTTCCGGCCGAATAAAAGATGGAGAGTCCGTTCAGGTCACCGTAAGCGATAATGGTTCAGGGATGAGTTCGCAGCGACTAGCCTATATTCAAGAAGAAATGAAGCGGCTGGGACAGCGCGAAGCGAATCTGTTTTCGCTGGAGGACGAGGAGACGGGTGACCTGTTCGGCCTGCGCAATGTAATGACTCGCATTAAGCTTTATTACGGCAAGGAAGCTGAATTGATTGTCGAAAGCGTGCAAGGACATGGAACCTCGGTCACCATTTCGCTGCCGCTGGATCAATGCAAGGAAAGTTTTCGTGCTGTAACTCACCATACTCTGGAAAAAGGGGAGCGATCCGCATGAATTTAATGATCGTTGAGGATGAACTGCGGCTTAGGTTGGGATTGGCTAATAATATTCCATGGGAGGAGCATGGCATTGAGGTCGTCGGACTGGCTGCCAGCGGGGTAGAAGCGCTGGCGTTGATCGAGCGCAAGCGACCCGATATCATGCTGATTGATGTCCAGATGCCTGAGATGGATGGGCTGACACTGGTGAGGAAGCTTAGGGAATATCCAGACAACGGCGTACAGCTGAAACTGATTATATTAAGCGGACATGACAACTTTGGCTTCGCTCAGGATGCTATCGCTTTAGGGGTTTCCCAGTATTTGCTGAAGCCCGCGGCTGAAGAGGAAATATTGGGCGCCGTACTGGAAGCGGCAAAGCAGTTGCGAGACGAGATGGAGCAGTGGCGCGAGCAGGCAGAGCTGAAGGTAAAGTGGCGTGAGCATCTTCCCCATTTGCAAAGCAGTTTTATTCGGCAGTGGGCAGCAGGCGACTACGACGATAGCGAGGTGCTGCGAAGAGGGGCGGAATATCAGATTGAGCTTGAGGAGTCTGACCGGATCGCAGTTGCGGTGGTGGATATTGACCCGCTTCCGCAAGGGGATGGCTGCTTTCGCGCGGAGGATGCTCCAATGTGGCGTTTCTCATTGCAATGTCTGGCGAGAGAAATGCTGCCCGCCTCCTGTTGGGTGTGCCCTGACCATCAAGGGTACACGCTCCTTGTTTTTGTGCTGCGGCGCGAGGAGGAGCCGGGAGACACCGCTTTGCGCGTACAGGCATCGGTCGTTCAATTGCTGTCGCGCACCCGGGAGACGCTTGGGCTGACAGCGAGCGCAGGCATTTGCGCTGCGGCCGGAGGGATTGGCAGCATGAGTGCGCTGTATGCCGAAGCTTGCCGTGCCTTACAGGAGCGTATTGTATACGGCTGCGACATCGCCATTCCTTACCGCGAGATTGGCCGTAAGGAACAGGGGGTTCAGGTACAGCAGGGATTGGAGAAAGCGCTGGAGATCGCCATGGAAACCGCTGACGAGGCCAAGGCGCTTGAGGCGTTGCAAGGATTGTGGGACAAAAGCCTGGAGTCCGTGGAGACGGCAGAAGAGGTTCATGAGGCCGTCCTTTATTTGAGCAGCCTGTATATCCGTATGATTCAGAAGCAGGGCTGGCGAATTGGCTGCGTGGCAGGAGAGGATATGATTTATTTCGAGAACATCAGGCTGCTGGCGACGAAGGAACAGATTAGGGCCTGGCTAGTCCGCTTGACTGGCCGCATCTGCGATTACCTGCAGCAGCAGCGGAAAACGACGAGCAATGGAGTGGTTCGCTCCATTCTGTCTATCGTCAATCAGGAAATCGATCAGGATATTACGCTGCATACGGTCGCAGATCGCCTTTTTATCAATTCATCTTACTTAAGCCGGCTGTTTAAGCAGGAGACAGGAGTACCTTTTTCGACCTATGTGCTGGAGCGCAAGATGGAACGGGCCAAATCCGTTCTGCAGAATGGGGGCAAGGTGTACGATGCCGCTCGTCTCGTGGGCTACCGGGATGTGAGCTATTTCACCAAGGTGTTCCGTAAATATTGGGGCGTCAACCCAGGTGGAGTTAAAGCGTGACAGCTGCGCCTAATTAGGTGGCGTGCAATAACCAAAAAAATTATAAGACAAAACCGCTTTCAGTTATAGAAAGCGGTTTTGTCTTTTTTAATGCCGATTACGTTCCTTTGTGAAGAAATCAAACATCAAAGTACCAGAAATAGTAATGGCATTACTCTACCAACCCTGAGCGCTGGATACTACAATTTTAGGTAGAAAGCATCAAATCGAGGGGGAATACGATGAAAAGCGCAACGGCACCACTGGATAAGCCCCAGGCTAAAAACAATTATGTCAAACGGCTTGCTGCCGATGTCAAACGGGATTGGGATTTATATGCACTTCTTGTCCCTGGAATTTTGTTTCTTTTGCTCTTCAAATATGCCCCGATGTATGGCATTACCATCGCCTTTAAGGATTTCAATATCTTTGATGGCTATGACGCTAGCCCGTGGGTGGGATGGAAGCATTTTGCCAAACTGTTCAACTCTCCTGATTTTCTGCATGTTTTTCAAAACACCGTTATTATCAGTTTTCTGAAGATCGGTATCTTGTTCCCGCTGCCGATTCTCATTGCCCTGCTGTTGAATGAGATCAGGCGGATGTTGTTCAAGCGCGCGATTCAGACCGTTATCTATTTGCCGCATTTTCTGTCCTGGGTTATCGTAAGCGGTCTATTTATCGACATGCTTTCCAGCAACGGCGGTTTGGTCAACAAGGCAATGGGTATGATCGGCATGGAACCGATCTCGTTTTTCCTGGACAATAGCGTGTTCCGGGGCGTTCTGATTACCTCAGCGGGCTGGAAGGAGACGGGGTGGAGCACCATCGTGTATCTTGCGGCCTTCGCCACGATCGATCCTGGCTTGTACGAAGCGGCCAAGATTGACGGAGCGGGGCGGATGAAGCAGCTGTGGCACATTACGCTGCCTGGCATCGCGCCCATTATACTGCTGATGTTTATTCTAAGGCTCGGCAGCATTCTGGAGGCTGGCACAGAGCAAATTCTCGTCATGTACAATCCCACAGTATACAAGGTGTCAGATGTCATCGGCACCTATGTGTACCGAATGGGCCTCGGCAATCAGGACTACAGCTTTACGACCGCTGTTGGCGTATTTGAATCCGTTATTGCCTTCACGCTCGTCTTGGCGGGCAACGCGCTTAGCCGCAAATACCTGCAACGCGGGATTTGGTAACTGAAAGGGGAGATTGCTGTGACCGTGAAAACATCGTTTTCAGAGAAGCTGTTCAATTTCTGTAACTATTTATTTTTCATACTGATAGGTCTGACGACGCTGCTGCCCTTCGTTAACTTGATCGCCAAATCGTTCAGCAGCGAAGCGGCGGTCATCTCCGGCAAGGTCAATTTGCTGCCCATTGGCTTTCAGACCGGAACGTACATGTATGTGCTCAAGGATTCCATGTTCCTTAACTCTTTAAAAAATTCGATTCTTTTGGCCATTGTGGGGACGGCGTTAGGATTGTTCCTCACGACCATTACGGCGTATCCATTATCTCGCGTTCAGCTTCGAGGCAGAAAATGGTTTCTGCTGATGTTTATTTTCACAATGCTGTTCAGCGGCGGCCTGATTCCTACCTACCTGCTCATGCATAATCTTGGACTGGTAAATCAGTTTCCTATTCTATTCCTGCCGGCGGCCATCAACGTGTTCAACATGCTGATTATCAAAAATTACTTTGAAGGGCTGCCGGACGGGCTGGAGGAGTCCGCCAAGCTGGACGGAGCAAGCAACATCCGAATTTTATTCTCCATTGTTTTGCCGCTGTCGCTTCCTGTGCTGGCAACCATTGCGCTATTTTTCGCGGTGGCGTTCTGGAACGACTATTTTACATCAATGATCTACATTACCAATCAGGATTTCAAACCGCTGCAGCTGTATCTGAAGGAACTGTTGGTATCCTCCAGCAGCGAGTTTTTGAAGGATAACGTGGACGCGGCGCTGAACACAACGCCCCAGTCCATTCAGGCAGCTTCAATATTGCTAGCTACGCTGCCGATCCTGATGGTTTATCCGTTCTTGCAAAAATATTTTGTCAAAGGTGTGCTGGTAGGTTCGGTTAAGGGTTAAACCTATCGGCATGAAAGGCGGTGATGCTGTCAGCTTGTCATGATAGCGGGCAATGGAAGGGTAATGCAGTTTGACTTTAAAACACATATTCGGGAGGGTACTCTATGAAAAAAGGTTCTTGGTTGGCCATAGTCCTTGTATTTGCTCTTGCTCTTGCCGCATGCGGCAACAATTCCACTCCAGCTCCGGGCAGCGGCTCAGGGGGAGATGGCGAAGGCAATCCCAAACTTACGATGCTGATGCAGTACAGCCTGTTCGATCCGAACGCAGACCCGGTTGCTAAAAACATAGAAGATGCGACCGGCTACAAGGTTACCTATGAAATGCTTCCGGCGGAAAGTGCCGACGAGAAGCTGAACTTGATGGTTGCGAACAAGCAAAACTTCGATATCATGAAGCTGGGTTCTGCCCAGTTCTACAAGCTGGCAACAGCGGGCGCGCTGGAGCCGCTGAATGATCTGATCGAAAGCCATGGCCCTAACCTCAAAGCGGCGATTAAGGAAGATTCATGGGAAAGCGTTACGATTGACGGCAAAATCTATGCTATACCGGAGACTGGCTCTGGCATTAGCGTAGGCGAGGAGCTCGTTGTCCGTCAGGATTGGATGGAAGAACTGAGCTTGAAAAACCCGACAACACCGGATGAGTTGTATGAGGTGTTGAAAGCGATCAAGAAAGCCAAAAACATTGTTCCGTTAACGGGCTCAAAGGATTCTATCTATGGAGATATTGCAGCAGCATTCGGCGTGCTGAACGACTGGAACGATGTGGATGGCAAGCTGCTGCATAAAGCAGAGCTTCCGCAGATGAAGGAATTTTTGGCTTATATGAACAAGCTGTACAGCGAAGGGCTGTTGGATTCGGAAATGCCGATCAATACGAGTGCGAAAGCGATTGAGAAGTTTTCCAGCGGCAATGCCGCAATGATCAAGCTGGCTTGGTGGAGTGCTTCTAGCGCAGAAGCTGCCCTTGTCAAAAACTTCCCTGAAGCCAAAATCGGCATTATTCCATACTTAGTTGGCAAGGATGGCAAATCATCGATTGGCGTTAACCTGGCAACTACTTGGTTTATTGCGATACCGAAGATATCCAAGCAAAAGGAGCATGCGATCAAGCTGCTCGATACCAAGCTGAAGAAGGATATCTTCATAAAGCTCGCCATTGGCGAGGAAGGCGTTCATCACGAAGTGAAGGATGGAAAATATTATCCCATTCTGCCTAAATTCAATGATGACTTAACCAATGCAAGCTCCTACATGACCGGGGTTAATGAATATGATTATCCGGCTTACTGGCAGGCACGCGTTCGGAAGGACCCTGTGCTGCAAAGCTACTATGAGGCGTTTCAGGAAAACGCGGCGAAAGGCAATATTGTCGTTGATCCGATGTCGATTGCGCCGCCAATCGATGCGGTATCCAAAAACAAGCAAAAGCTGACGAAGCTGCTGGACGACACGGTGCTAATGTATATCGCAGGTGCGCAATCTAGAGACAACTACGATACCTTCCTTTCGCAATGGATGGCCGAAGGCGGCGCAGAATCCGTCAAGGAAGCGAACGAGTGGTATCAAACCATTTCAAAATAATGGCTTGCCTATAGACGTAGGCTTGATGGCAAAGGGGCAGCTGCGAATCGCAGGTGCCTCTTTGTCGCCCAGGCGAAATGCCTAGCATAATTGACTGAGGGGGAACAGAAATGAATGAACCATTTAAGCCGCATAAAGGCAGTGAGGTTGATATGCTTGCTATCCATGCCCAAGTGGAAGCTGCGCCAGAGGATATTACGATTACATTAGAAGGGCAGCGGCACGCTATAACGGCTGTCAACACCATTCCGGTGGCCGAAGAGTGGCTTGTCTTGTTTACAAGCGCATGGGGGGAATCGGTCACTGTTCCTGAGAATGGCGTTGCGGTGCAGGTGGGAGCAGGCGGCTTGGTTTTACGCGTCGTTAATGAAGCGCCTGTCGGCTTTGCCCCGGCCTGGTCGGGCCCAACGATACTAGACATCCCTGAGGATGGTTACGTGCTTCTTGCCCTTGATCCTTTGTATGCTCCGGAAAGCAGCCGCTTCTTTTTGTCTACCTGCTTTAGAAAAGGAGACCGTATCAAGCTGCGCAAGGATGGTGCGGTGACTGATCATCACGGGCTGGCAGGCGCTGCTGATCATGAATTCAGCCTTTATTTGAACCATCCATCCGTTTATACGGAAACGCAGACTGTTACTACAGTTAGCGGTAATGTGAGCGGCGGAAATGCAGGCGAGTTTCCGGCGCTAATGGTTAATGGTGAAGCTGCTGTGGTAGACGAGCAGGGTGCTTTTGCCCATAAACTGAAACTGGCGCTTGGCGTCAACTTTGTTGATGTGGAGATCAAAGCGGGGAACGAAACCCCAGTTGCTCGAAGCTTAGCTATTTTTTCTAAGAGCCGTGCTGAGAGGAAGCAGAGGACGATCCTTTGGATAGATCAGAGAGCCAACAGTGGGAAGCTGCAGTCTGCGGACGCTGTAAGAAAACTGCTGCAGCGAGCAAAACATGCAGGCGTTACGGATATTGCGCTTGACGTTAAAGGGGTGGAGGGGTACGTTTCTTACTTCAAAAATCCGCTGACGAGGCGTCCCCACATGAGTGAATTGGTAAACGCTAAGCAGAGTACTCCTTATCCAAAGCTGGATTTGCTGCAGATTTTTATAGAAGAGGGGCATCAGCTTGGTCTAGCTATTCATGCATCCATGAATGTATTTGCAGAAGGCTCCATTGTACGTGGTCAATATGCGATTTTAAATGAGCATCCTGAATGGGAGGAAATGGTTTACAAGCATCAAGATGAAGGCGTGATCAAGCGGCAGCGAGACAGCTCGGCTCCGGGCTTGGTTGCATTTGCCAACCCGCTTCATGAGAAGGTGCGCGAGCATCAATTGGCTGCTTTCCGGGAAGTGATGGCCGGCTATCAGGTGGACGGCATTATTTTGGACCGGGGCAGATACGACAATGAAACGGCGGATTTCAGTCCTTTGGCATGCAGCCGCTTTGAGGCATATTTGGCGGAAAGGGGCAAGCGGCTTCATCGTTGGCCAGAGGACATATTCGATTATCAAGGCAATACGAGAATAGATGGTCCGTTGATTTTGGACTGGTGGGCTTTCCGTGCAGGCGTCATTACCTCTTTTGTTGCGGAGGTCAAGGAGATGGTGGACGGTCATAATCGACAAACGGGAAGCGATGTTTTGTTATCTGCCTACGTGGGGTCTTGGTTTGATACCTATTATGTCAACGGTGCAAACTGGGCCAGCCCGGATTTTCAATATGACAGCCGCCTTCAATTTCAGGAGGGCTCCGTCTATACCAAGGACTACCGAGGCACTGGCTATGTCAGGCACTTGGATTTCCTCATGATTGGTACGTATCAGGATACGCTGGCCGAGGTGGAGAAATATATGGCGCTTGGCAACATTGCCACAGGTGGAGAAGTTCCGGTATATGCGGGCATTTCCCTTAATCAGATGAATAGCGCCGAGCGGCAGGGTGAGGTATTTCGTTCGGCTTTCCGGTACACAGACGGGCTAATGCTGTTTGACGCCTCGCATGCCGATTGGGATATGCTTAATCAGTCTTTAAAGAAAGAATAAAGGATAGGTTATGGAGGCGCGCAGGTAGCTTCTTCAGAAGCCTACCAACATATGGTATAATGACTAGCATAATGCGAAGGAGGAACCATATGAATCTAGCGAATAAAATAACGATTGCTCGTATTTTATTAATACCTGTGTTTATTTTATTTTTTCCGATATACCCCGAGTGGTTAATCAGCAAATCAGAATTTTTTCTACATATAGATACCTATGGCATTTATTATGCCGCAGCATTATTTATACTCGCTTCAGCGACGGATAAATTAGATGGACATATCGCAAGAAAATATAATCAGATTACGAATCTTGGCAAGCTGCTCGATCCGCTGGCAGACAAGCTGCTAATATCCGCCGCGTTAATATTAATGGTAGGCGAGCAGATGATTTACAGCTGGATCGCAGTAGTGATTATCGGAAGAGAGATTATTATAACGGGCATTCGAATTGTTGCCTCATCTCAAAAAATCGCCTTGCAAGCCGACCAATTCGGCAAAATTAAGATGGTCTTTCAAGTTGTTGCGATTTCAGCGGTGTTGTTAAACCATCGTCCGCTCAGCTTTTTGACAGCGATTCCTGTTGATCAAATTTTGATGTATGTTGCCTTAGCGTTGACCATCCTATCCGGAGCTAACTACATCAAAAACAACTATCGCTTGCTGCAGTAGAAATAAAAGTAGAGTAGAACGATTAAACCTATCCCATTTAAAATACAGCGGCAGCGATGGACGAGATGAAACAGTCCAAGACTGCCGCTGTTTTATGAAATGGTCGTTTTCCTTCTAAGCATTCCTATTCATTTGTGACTCAGGCTTGATGCTAACGGACATAGAATCCGCTATTCTTCATAATTTGGGCTTAATTTGCATCTAACGGACATAGATTCCGCTATTTAGTCGAAATCAAGTTAAATCATAACGCTTGGAGCCTAATAGCGTACCCTATGTCCGTTACTTCTGAAAAAAGAGGAAATCAAAGCAAATAAGGCATCTGATGTCCTTTATTTCTATCATCGCCGATTTCGTTATCTTGCGATTATATTCGGTAATTAAAACATACAAAGCCCGATGAGGTATAGTAAGAATATACAGCTATTTATTTCGATTTACAGGGGGCGAGCCGTCTGCAAACGATACAAACAAAGCTTTTTGACTATGGGCAAGCAGAGATCGATTATTTGAAAAGCGTAGATGAAGGGCTTGGTGCTGCCATGTCTCGGCTCGGAAAAGTCGAACGTATCATCATGCCGGACTTATTCACTTCACTCGTTTATGCGATTGTAGGCCAGCTGATTTCAGCTAAAGCAGTGCACACCATATGGGAGCGAATGCAGGTGCGGCTTGGCGAAATATCCCCTTCGAACATAGCTAATCAAACGGCAGATCAGATTCAAAGCTGCGGGATAACGATGAAGAAGGCCGTTTGCATAAAAAGCATTGCGGAGTCGATTATGCAAGGTGAAATCCGGCTGGAAGAGCTGAACCGCTTATCGGATGCAGAGGTAATCAAGCAGCTGATGTCCTTAAAGGGAGTTGGCAAGTGGACGGCTGAAATGCTGCTCATTCATGCGATGGAGCGCCCAGATGTCGTGAGCTGGGGAGATATTGCCATTCGCCGCGGGATGATGAAGCTGTATGGTCTTCAAGATTTAACCAAAGAACAGTTCGATACCTACCGGCTAAGGTATTCGCCCTATGGTTCAGTGGCTTCGATTTATTTGTGGACCTTGTCAATGGAGTAAGCTAAAAGGAGCAACAACATGGAGAAAACAATAAAAGAACAGCTCATAGCATTGAAGGAAGACGATTTTCAGAAATTTACGGCTGCGCTTATTCCTACAATTAATAATGTATTAGGCGTTCGGCTGCCGAAGCTGCGCCAGCTGGCCAAGTCGATAGCAAGTGATGACTGGCGTACCTATTTAAAAGATGCGGATAGCGAGTACTTTGAGGAAGTGATGCTGCAGGGGATGGTCATTGGTTATGCCCAAGCGGATATCACAGAACGTTTAAACATTGTCGCTGAATTTGTTCCGAAGATAGACAATTGGTCAGTCTGTGACAGCTTTTGCAATGGACTGAAATTTACAACGGACAATAAGTCAGCGGTATGGGATTTCATACAGCCGTATTTGGTATGTGACAAAGAGTATGAGATACGCTTTGGCGTCGTTATGCTGCTTGGCTATTATATTGAAGAAACTTATATCGAGCGCCTCTTGCAGCTGCTTGATCAGACGAAACGAGAGACGTATTACGTCAAGATGGCGGTAGCTTGGGCATTGTCAATTTGTTATATTAAGCAGCCAGAGGCTACTATGAATTATTTGAAAAGCGGTGCTAATTCTTTAGATGATTTCACCTATAACAAAGCTCTGCAAAAAATAATAGAATCATACCGCGTCGATCAAGAAACCAAAATCTTAATACGCGGTATGAAACGAAAAAAAAGCTAAGGCTCAAAGCCTTCCTGGCTTACATAAATGCGATCCTCCGAAAAAACCTGCTTGAACCGCTCGTAAACGACGCGATAAGCAGCCGGATGATACCATTCCTCAAGACCTAGCTGCTCATACAAAGCATTGATGCCTAGTTGTCGCGTTCGTTTTCCACTGCTTCCGTCACCCATAAAATAATCGTCTATGCAGATGCGTTCAACGAGCGGGCGCAGTATTTCGGCGAATTGCTCACTGCTTGGCAGCATGGGGGCAATCGTCGCTTGAGTGGGAACGCCCGCATCAGCTAGCAGTTGAAGCGTCTTTAGCCTAGCCTTAATCGGTGGGGCATTCGGTGAAAAATGTTTTCGAATGTCCTCGCGATCTGTTTCGACTGTCATACTGACGCGAACCTTCTCTCCAAGTCGCAAGAGCAGATCAATATCCCGCTGAACAAGCGGGCTTCGCGTTTGCACAAACAAAAAATCAGGCGGGTCATCAACCATCACCTCGAGCAAGGAGCGAGTAATTTGTTCCTTATATTCAATCGGCTGATAGGGATCAGTGCTGGATGACATAAAAATAGTAACCGGACCTTTAGACTTTTCTCTTAAAAATTGTTTACGAAACACTTCAGCAGCATTTTTCTTAATATCGACCCATGTTCCCCATTCGGCGCCTCGAAATAAAGAAACAGGCATTTTCCGCACATAGCAGTAGGAACAGCCAAACGTACACCCTGTATAAGGATTTAAAGAATGGCTGTAGCCGGTAAGAAAGCCGGTTCCTTTATTCAATAAGGTTTTGGGCTGTGTATATAAATATTCGATCGTCATATTAGTGTTTTTCCAGCTGTAGCAGCTTTGTTTTCATTTCTATGCCGCCGCGGTAGCCTGTCAGCGATCCGTTCTTTCCAATGACACGATGGCAGGGAATTGTAATTAAGATCGGATTAGCGCCAATCGCCGTGCCCACAGCGCGAACAGCTGCGGGCCGCTGGATTTGATGGGCAATATCGGAATAAGACTTCGTTTCCCCATAAGGAATATCGCAAAGTGCTTTCCATACTTCCTGTTGGAAGGCTGTTCCTTGATAGTGGAAGGAGATGCTGAATTGCTTGCGGGAACCTTGAAGGTATTCAGCTATTTCAATTGTATAAGGCTGGAGCAACTCAACATTCTCTAGTAAAGGGCTGCCTGGATAGCGGGTATTTGCCCATTGGACCAGCTCGTCTATCGGTTCATTCTGAGAGCCGATAAAACAGAGTCCTTCCGTTGTGGCTGCAACGTATAGGCTCCAAGCTTCGTGCGTGAGCAATGTCCAATAAATGGGCGGTTTACTGTGTTTGGTCATTCGAATCAGCCTCCTGTTTGTGCAATTGCCGATAGGCTGCGGGTGTGCAGCCCGTCTTCTTCTTAAACAACGTTACAAAATACGGCGTGTTGTGCATGCCGACGCTTGAACCGATCTCTGAAATGGACAAATCGGATGATGTCAGCTGCTCCTTCGCTTTATCGACTCGTAATTGCTGTATATATTCAACGGGTGTCATGTGTTTGATTTTTTTGAAGGTCCGATGCAGGTGATAGGGGCTGCCGTGACATTGATCGGCAACGACTTGTAAAGTTAAGTTGTTCATATAGTTTCTGTCGATATATTCGGCAGCTAAATGAATCCATTCATCATCAGGCAGGCGCATCCCGGTAGGCTTGCATCGTTTGCATGGGCGAAAGCGGGCAGATAAAGCTTGCTCGGCCGTAGAGTAGATAGCAATATTTTCTTTGTTGGGCGGTTTGGATTTGCAGGATGGCCTGCAAAATATTCCTGTCGTTTTCACCGCGTAAAAGAAGATCCCGTCATAAGCAGCATTGTTGCTTAAGATGGCATGCCACCGTTCCTCGGTCAATGTTTCTGAGTGTTGTTTCACCATTTTGCTCACCTCCATCATTAGTATAACCTCGAAAGTGAACGTATGTACGTATTTTAGAATGTAAAAGCAAGATAACGAAAGCGAGATGATTAGAGGGTAGACTTTGATCCTGACGCGCAATCGCGTAAAATAGAAGGATCAATGCTGCTAATGGAGGAGAGCTTATGGAAGCTAAAGTAATAACATTACCTTTATTACATGTTGTAGGCTATCGTATTGAATCTAACATAACAGAGTTTGAGTCTGGTCTTGGCAAGAATACTTATCGATTACTCGTTGAAAGAAAAGCGGAAATTATGAATAGAAAAAATGAAAATGTGATTTTAATGCAAATCTACCCCATGAATGATGATTTTGACCCACATGTCGATCGGTTTACGAATCTGGTCTGTTACGAGGTAAGTCAACAAGCTGATGTTCCAGTAGATATGACTAGTCATACCGTCACTGAAAGTAAGTATGTTACATACAAGCACAAAGGACTTGAATCCGAGCTAAGTCGTTCGTACGGCTATGTCTATGGCGATTGGATGAGTGAAACGGGAAATGAACCCAAAAACTACGATTTTGAAATTTGGGATGAACGATATCAACCCGAAAGTCCCGATAATGAAATTGATTTGTATATTGCATTGAAGTAATGAGAGGTTATAAAAAATATAGCTTTAAAAGGAGCACAATATCATGTCATTGCCACTTTCGAAACAGCTTAATCGGGATTTTATACTTAGCCAGCTCGAAGCTTTACTGAACATTCCAAGCCCTAGCGGGTACTGTATGGACATTGTAAAACATTTAGGAGAGGAAGCAGAGAAGCTTGGCTATTCGCTCGAAATAACGCCAAAAGGCAACGGAATGATAACCATTCCAGGCGTCAATTCAGAGAAGGTGATCGGCATAACCGCGCATTTGGATACGCTTGGAGCGATGGTTCGTTCGATCAAGTCTGATGGGAAGCTTCGCTTCACGTCGATCGGGGGCTACAATATGCAAACGGTCGAAGGGGAGTATTGCGTTATTCACACGCGTGACGGCCGGAAATATGAGGGAACGGTGTTGTCTACGAAAGCCTCTGTGCATGTATACTCCGATTCGCGGGAGTGGAAGCGCGAAGAAGCGAATATGGAAATTCGCATAGATGAGCTGGTGAAAACCAAAGCAGATACAGAGGGGCTGGGCATTTCCGTAGGCGATATCATTTCGTGGGAGCCGCGAGTGCGCATCTTTCCGAATGGCTGGGTGAAGTCACGGCATTTGGACGATAAAGCAAGCGTAGCAGCACTGCTTGGATTAATGGAATGGTTCAAGCGTGAAGGGAACACACCTGCACATACACTCAAGCTGATCTTCTCGACCTACGAAGAGGTGGGACACGGAAGTTCTTATATTCCTGAGGATATAACGGAGATGATTGCGGTGGATATGGGAGCGCTGGGAGATGATCTTTCTGCGACAGAGCAGGATATATCCATTTGCGCCAAGGATTCGACTGGACCATACGATTATAATATGACGACTAAGTTAATTGAATTAGCGAAGCGTGAGAACCTAGCTTATGCTGTAGATATTTACCCGCACTATGGCTCCGATGCATCGGCTGCGCTGCGCGGCGGAAGCAATATTCGTGCGGCATTAATCGGACCGGGCGTTCACGCTTCCCACGGCATGGAACGCACACACGCAGATGCCATCGTTGGCACGTCTGCTTTGCTTCTGGCTTATGTCATGGAGTAAGATTTCTAGTTAATATACAATAGGTAGAAAAAATGCGAAGAAGAGCGGCGATGACATCGATGCTCTTCTTTTTTTTTGATGACTAAACTTGTCAGAAAGACAATGAAGTAGGACGTTAGTAGAAGAGCGCCAAGCGTTATTTTGGGACAAAAAGATAGGGAATGCTCTATGATTTCAGTGCTTTAGAAGCTTTATATTTATCCCGAATGATGTTGGTTTATCCTGACAGGGTGCAAAATATAGATTGCTGAAACGTATGATCGATTAGCTGAGAACGATGGAATATCCGCTTTTTAGGCTCCGAATAGTCCATTTTTCAATTCAAACCCCGCTTTTTTTTGTTTTTTAAGTGTAAATTTGCGGCAGTTAGGGGTTAAAACGTACAGGAAAAAGAGGAATGCGAAATATGTCGAATGGTGTTTTACTGCTGCTTAGGTAGGATGCTGGTCAATAGTCCCTTATTTTTTCGCTAAATTAGTGGAATTTTAATTGGATTCTTCGTTCGTTGGAAAGTGGCAAACAGGAAAAAAACCTTTATTTTACATGGGTTAGAGGGAAAAAGTATGYGGGAAAACATGAGTCCCAAGTGGGACTTTCACCCAAAATTTATTAAGCGCTTTCAATAGTCAGAATTATCAATTTGGCGATAAAAAACATGACATGACATATCCCACTATTCGCATCAATTAGGAGTCCGTACTTATGAAAACCATAATGAAAATGAGCAAGATTGTCTAAGTGTGACCATGTCTTTATTCCCTCAAGAATTATTATCATCTGTGTCATACTAGAGTGCAAAGAGAGACAAGAAGCTTTCCAAAACTCAAAATGTATGAGCGAGCTGATGAATGGAGGTTTCAGAGATGAATGTTTCAAATCAGGAGCAGAAGCAGATGAAGCTGAAGCAGTTTTTGAAAATACTATCCGAGGATCCTTCTCTATTACAGAAAGACGGTCAATCGGAAGCGAGGTCGCTGCCTGAGCTGCTTATGGCAACTGGCTGCCTAATCCATAATGAACCGATTGACATGGCGAAGCTGATATCTCAGCTGCTCGGTAAGATCGGCCTACAAGCCTGCTCTGACGATATGATGGAGCATGTAATGAATGGCGGGACCGTGGATGAGTTCATTAATAACACGAGATGATAACATTTTATGTCTAAGCAGGAATCCATGGATAAACCTATTCCTGTAAACAAACGATGCCCAAAAGTTCGCGTTTCGAATAATGAGAGAATTTTAATATTCATTAAGAACAACTTTCGTGAAGTTCGGCAACGGATGATTTTAAAGCAATGGAGGAAATGATTTGGAATTAAAACAGTATTGGATCATCGTGAAAAGAAGGCTATTGATGATAGCTTTAATTATTTCAGTGAGCTGTCTAACCATCGGCATTTACTCCAGCTACTTTATCAAACCACAGTATGAAGCATCCGCTAAGTTAATCGTTAACCAGTATAAGGACAGCAGCTCGCTCATTCCGAGCATAGATGTTGGATCGATTAACTCCACGATCGGACTTATCAAAACCTATAAAGAGATTTTGCGAACGCCGCGAATGATGAAGCGAGTTGTCAAGCAATACCCGGATCTCGGTGTGACATACGGCGAGCTCATCGGCAAGGTAAGCGTAAGCTCAGTGAATGAAACACAGGTCATGTCCATATCGGTACGTGATGACTCCTATGAGCAAGCAGCAAAAATCGCGAATGCGATCGCCATCGTTTTTCAAAAATCGGTTCCAGAGCTGATGAAGGTAGATAATGTTTCCGTGCTGGACCAAGCTGATCCGCATGAACAACACGGGCCCGTTGCTCCGAATCCTAAGATGAACATTGCAGTCACATTCATGATGGCATTGATGGTAGGTGTAGGCATATCCTTCCTGCTGGATTACTTGGATGACACGGTTAAGACCGAAGAGGACATCGAGGCACTGCTGGAAGTACCGGTATTAACATCGATTCCGAAGTTCGAAGAGCGGGATGCGACAGAACACAGCGGCAACGCCACGTTAAAGACGAATGCAGGGAGGGAACAAAATGTCTCGTTTGATTCCTAAGTGGAACTTGATAACGGAGCTGAATCCCAAATCGCCCATTTCTGAAGGGTACCGGATGCTGCGGACAAACATTGAGTTTTCGACAATTAATCAAAAGCTGCAAATTATTATGGTCACCTCTTCCAAGCCAAGCGAGGGCAAAAGCACGACATGCGCCAATATGGCAGTCGCGTTTGCACAAGCAAWCAAAAAGGTGCTTCTGATTGATGCGGATCTCCGCAAGCCTTCGCAGCATCATATCTTTGGGAAGTCCAACCGCAGCGGCTTAACGACGGCTTTATTGAACCAACTGAAGCTTGAGGACATCATTCAGTTTACGAATACGGACAATCTGTCCATTATCCAAGCGGGGCCAACGCCTCCCAATCCTTCCGAGCTGCTCTCGTCGGAGCAAATGGCGGAGCTGCTTAAGACAGCTAGAGAGCGGTACGATGTCGTCATTATCGACACGCCGCCGATCATGTCTGTAACGGATGCTCAAATTGTAGCAACGCAAAGCGATGGGGTCGTTCTTGTGATCGACTCGGGAAAAGTGAAAAAAGATGTTGCCCTTAAAGCAAAAGCGTCACTTGAACATGTGAAAGCAAATCTTATCGGCGTCGTGCTTAATAAGATCAATCGAAATCATTCAGATATCTACTCTTACTACTACGGAGAAAAGACAGAAGCTTAATCGTCTTTGCTCCAGCTCATAGAAGCAAGAAATAGATAGGTAATGTCTCCTGCACCTCTATCACCGGAGGCACTCGGTCATGCTGTGGGTCAGCCGACCTTAGACGTTAATCGTCAAGGGTGTGACGTGAGGAGGGGTTAGATGCCCCTTAACAACCAAAAAAAAATAATAGGATAGGGTGAAATCAAATGAAAAAAGTGAGAAAAGCCATTATCCCCGCCGCAGGACTTGGAACACGGTTTTTACCGGCAACCAAAGCGATGCCAAAAGAAATGCTTCCGATCGTCGATAAACCGACCATTCAATACATTGTAGAGGAAGCCATTGAATCAGGCGTTGAGGATATCATCGTCGTAACGGGTAAAGGAAAGCGGGCGATTGAAGATCACTTCGATATCGCATTTGAGCTTGAGCATATATTAGAAGAAAAAGGCAAGCTGGATATATTGGAAAAGGTAAGAAAATCATCAAATGTGAATCTTCACTACATAAGGCAAAAAGAAGCGAAGGGGCTTGGGCATGCGGTATGGTGCGCTCGCAACTTCATTGGGGACGAGCCGTTTGCAGTGCTTCTTGGGGATGACATTGTAGAAGCAGAAGTCCCTTGCACTAGGCAGCTTATTGAGCAATATGAGAAAACCGGCCGCTCGGTTATTGGCGTACAGACGGTTGGCGTTGATCAGACGCATCGTTACGGTATCGTTGACCCAGGACAGCGGGTAGACAATCTTTATGAGGTCAATCGTTTTGTAGAGAAGCCGCCGCAAGGACAAGCGCCTTCTAATTTAGCCATCATGGGCCGTTATGTGCTCACTCCCGATATATTTGAATATTTAGGACGCCATGAGCGCGGAGCTGGAGGCGAAATTCAGCTTACCGATGCGATTCAAAAGCTTAACGTAGAAAAAGGCGTTTACGCCTTTGATTTCCAAGGCATTCGTTATGATGTCGGAGAGAAGCTAGGCTTCATTATGACGACGCTTGACTTTGCCTTAAGAAATAATGAAATTAAGTATCAGTTGATGACTGAGCTTGAGGAATTAATGGAACGGGAGCTTAGCAAGCAGTTATTAGCTGGAAGGAGTGATAGAAGATGACACCTCCACAATATCAGGATGAAGCGGTAATCGGCGTTTCTGATTACTATTCGAATAGGCGCAGCGCTCAGCAAACGGTAAGCATGTATTCGATTATCAAACGCACGATTGACATTGTTGGTTCGCTAGTCGGTTTAATCCTGTTAAGCCCGCTGTTTATCATCATCGCTATCCTTATTAAGTGGGAGGACCCTAAAGGTTCTGTCTTCTTCTATCAAACAAGGATCGGCAAGGATGAGAAGCCGTTTCGCATGTACAAATTTCGCTCGATGCTGACGGGTGCGGAGGACAAGCTGAAGGATCTGCTGGATAAGAACGAAATTAGCGGTGCAATGTTCAAGATGAAGGATGATCCGCGCATTACAAAGATCGGCAAGATCATTCGCAAAACGAGCATCGATGAGCTGCCTCAGCTGCTGAACGTGCTGAGGGGCGAAATGTCCTTGGTTGGTCCAAGGCCGCCTCTTTCACGGGAGGTAGCGGAATATACGGAGTACGACAAGCAGCGCTTGTCCGTAACGCCAGGCTGCACGGGGCTTTGGCAGGTAAGCGGCAGAAACAATCTATGCTTTAAGCAAATGGTTGAGCTTGATCTGACTTATATTCAGAAGCGATGCATTTGGTTCGATTTCAAAATTATGCTGAGAACGGTGAAAACGTTAGTCGGCTCTCAGGATGCTTTTTAGAGTGTGAAAGCTTACGAAGATAGTTTTGCTACGCAAAACTATGCTAATGCTTACGAAGTCAGTTTTGCTACGCAAAACTTAAGGAGTTGATAAAAATGGCAAGAATCCTGCATATTTCGGAGTTTACGAAGGGCGGTATCGAGACGCACTTGAACGAGGTGCTGAGCTACCAAGCGAGCAGACATGATATTTTTCTTATGGCTTCTGAGCAGAATTCGAGCCCTGAGTCGCTTCAAATTAGCCAAGATCGATTGTGCTTGTACCCTTACAAGAGGAAGCCGGCTTATTTTGTGAAAGCCATGAAAGCTATTCATCGTAAGGTAAAGGACTTCAAGCCTGATATTGTACATGTACACGGAACGTTCGCAGGTTTTTTCCTGCGGACGTTGTTTTTTTTCAAGAGCAAGCGCCCGATCGTCATCTATAATGCGCATGGCTGGGCTTTTCTGATGGATATAAAGCCGTGGAAGCAGCGGATATTCGCCTTAGTTGAGAAGACGCTCGCACTTCGGACTGATTTCATTATCAATATTTCGAGGCATGAATATGAGAAGGCCATGCATTATGGACTGCCAGCAGCCAAGTCGGGAGTCGTTTATAATGGCGTTTCGGATACGTCGGAAGTAAGCACCCCGCCTTTCGAGACTGATCCTGACATGATTCATCTACTTTATGTAGGACGCTTTGATCGGCAGAAGGGGTTTGATCTGCTGCTTGAGGTGTTCAACAAGCATCAGTTTACAAACGTTCGCCTATATTTGGTTGGCGATACTGTGCTGAAGGAAGTTGAATACAAGTTTCCTGAGAACACAATTAAGATCGGCTGGGTGGATAATTCTCAGATCGATCGTTATATGCAATCCTGTGATGCGGTCATTATTCCATCACGCTGGGAAGGCTTTGGCATCGTCGCCATTGAAGCGCTGCGGAATAAGAAACCGGTTATTGCGAGCAATCGAGGTGCGCTGCCGGAAATTATTAGCAATGGCGTTAACGGTTATGTATTCGACTTCGATAATAAGCAGGAGCTGGCAGACATCATTCATGAGCTGGACAAGCCGAAGCTGAGAGCGCTTGGCTTAGCGGGATGGGACATTTTCCAAGAGAAATTCCATTCGGATAAAATGAACAACCAAATCGAGCGGCTTTACGAGGAAGCCTTGCAGAAATCAAGCAAACCGTTATCCTCCGCCGTCAAAAAATACGTCTAGATTTACGGGGATGGAGAGAAGATGAGCCAAATCTTGCAAAGCAATCTAGTGATTAAAGCTAAATTAGCCAAAAAAGAAGAGAAGCAGCAAATCTTTTTGGCGATTTATTTATGCTTCTTGCTGGTGCTGACCGTCTACCAGGATTTCCCGTTAGTCAATATAATCGGCGAGATTGGCAGGTCACCCATTATTTTGCTGGTTCCGCTGTTTGTGTTATGCGAAATTGGGCTGCTGGCGAAGCATAAGCGGGTGATGCATGGCAGCATGCTGCAGAAGTATATATTCGGATTTATTTTATATTTGTGCTTTATCAGCATTGCCTATTTGCTAATTCAATTCATTCAAGGCAGCTACAGCTTCGGATCAGAGAGTCTGCTTGGCAAAGCGATAAAGGTACTTATTTATTTTGTGCTCATCCTGCTTTATATCAGGCATATGCAGCTCGTTTTTTCCAAAATTACAAGCTTTAAGACGCTGTATGGTTGCTTCCTTGCAATCGTTACGCTGCTGACGGTCATTATGATCTTGGAGCTTATGAGTATGCCGAACGCCTTCACGTATTTGCATGCAGGGAGCAGCCCTTATTGGAGGGTTCGGATGTTGACCTCGGAGAGCAGCACGACGGGCTCCATCGTGGTCGTATATGCATCCATTTTGGTATATCTGACAAAGTATTTGAACAGCTTCGGCAAGACGCTAACGATCGTTTATGCTTCAGGTTTTTTTCTGTTTTACTTATTTATTACAGGCTCCAAAGGGTTTATGATTATCAGCTTGTTCACGCTAGTCGTGACGATGATTAAGTTTTTGGATTTTCGAAAAAAGAAAAATTTTGTTTTGCTCATCTCAGTCGTTCTGGCCATGTATATGTTCATCACTAATTTTTCTGCGGGGCTGGTCAGCTCGTTCAGTAATGACATCGAAAACTACACATCTTCCTACACGCGTATGGGAACGATCATCATCGCGCTGATTACGGTGTTTCACAATCCGCTCGGGGTTGGCACAGGAGCATATCTCATGTATTTCGATAAGTATGTGAATGATTCGATCAGCATGATGTCCCATTTCTATTACAATACATTTGGCATCAGCCAAATTAATGCGGGGGAGCTGTTGCAATATTCGGGCTCGGACAAAAACTTAGGCGTCAAATCGGGCTTTTTCCAATGGATTATGTTTGGCGGGCTCTTCGCAGTCGTGTTCTTTTATCTGCTTGCCAAAAACCTGATCGTCAAAGTGAAATCCAGCTCTATATTATTTCTTGCTTTAGTTTTTATCTTATTTTCAATGCTTCTTGTTTCCTTGGAGATTAAATATGAGATATGGCTGCTATTTGCTTTTATTAGCCTTTATTTAGGCAAAAACGATATAGATCAACCAAAAAGGTCGGGGGTATCCAAATGAAGATGCTTGTGGTGTGCAGTGATTTTCCCTATCCCGCCGATCATGGCGGAAGGGTAGACACATGGGGGAGAATCAAGGTGCTCGCGGAGCTTGGCTGGAAGATCCACTTGCTCGTTTGCGGCAAGCAGATGCCATCTAAGGAAGAAATGGACACAGTATATAATTACGTGGAAGAGATTACGTTATGTGATCGAAGAAGCAAGCTGGCTGATCTGCTGCATGTTATTCCGATGCAGGTGCAGTCGCGTAGTGAACTAAGTAATGTAGAGCTGGCAGGAGATTATGATTATGTACTGCTTGAAGGCGACTACGTGTATCCGGTTTTGCAAAATCCAAAGATCAAGCATGATACGGTTATCCTGCGGGTGCATAACGATGAAGCGGTCTATTTCAAGGCGCTAGCCAATAGCACCAAAAACGTCGTTCACAAAATGTATTACCACATGGAGAGCCGCAAATTCACGATTTTGCAAAAAAAAATGCTGGAGAAGGTGGATAAATACTTGTTTATATCGAGCAAGGAATTTGAAAGCTTCCGCAAACAGCATCCTGCTGCAAAAAGCTTGTTCCTTCCGCCTCCGGTTACGAAGGTCAACTTCGAAGCTAGTGATTTTCGCAGCAAGCATGTCGTGTTCATTGGTTCCCTATTTATGCCGAACAACCGAGAAGCAATTCAGTGGTATCTGGAGCATATCCACCCGCTGATGCTGAAGGAGCCGGACTATAAGTTCATCATAGCAGGGAACAGCAGAAAACAGAGCCTCAGCTGGCTCGAGAGCTACAACCTAAAGAATGTCATTGTACATGATACGCCAAAGAGTTTGGATGAAATATACCGAAGCGGCTATTTATTCGTTAACCCGATGCAGAATGGAGCAGGCGTCAAGCTGAAGACGATTGAAGCGATTCAGAACGGCTTGCCGGTTATCTCCACCTCCATCGGCTACGAGGGAACAGGACTTGTAGATAACGAGCATATTATGGTCGCTGATCGGCCGGAGCAATTTTATGGGAAAATCAAGCAGCTATTCGATGATCCGCACAGGGCAAAATCATTGCTGGAGTCATCGCAAAGCTTCTTGCGCACCCATTACAATCACAAAGAAGTATTGAAAACATATATGCAATCCTTAAACGTCAGTTATCCAGTAAAGCAGGTGCTCTAATATGAGTCGAGGTAAAACGAATGTGTTGTTTGTTACCCATGCGGATAAGAAGGGTGGCGCTGAGCAAAGCCTGATTCATCTCATCAATTATTTGGACACGTCAAAATATCGGATTTTCTTGTTAAGTCCTCGCGATGCGACGTATCTAAATGAAATTAGATCGGATTATGTTCATTTTCCGCTTCAGCTGGGCAGCATTAAGAAAAAACTAGGCTTAGGTTATATCGAAACGGTGCTTAAGATTCAGTCCTTTGTTCGTAAAAATCGCATCGACATCGTTCATGCCAACGGCTGGCGCGCACCTTGGTACACAGCTCCGCTAAAGTTTATGACGAAGTCAAAGCTGATCTGGCATCATCGCGACTATACCCATTTGCGTATGTTCAACCAAGTGCTGCCTAAATTTTTCGATCAGGTAATATGCATTTCGCATTTTGTAGCCAATTCGATTCAGGGCAGCAACAAGACGATCATTTATAACGGTGTTGATCCAGAGCTTGCTTTGACGAGAAAGAGCAGAGCCTTTATGGAGGATGATACACTCGTCATCGGCACATTCGGCCGGATTGTGGAATGGAAAAGATACCATCTCATGATCGAGGCAGTGAAGAAACTAAGCGACAGCAATCGGAACAATTGGAAGCTGCTCATCGTGGGCGATGCATCCGTTGACGGGTCGGATGACTATTACAATGACATGATCCAAAAGGTGCTGTCCTACGGCTTGGAGCATCATGTGGTTTTCTATGGCTACAGCAAAAAACCGCTAGATGTGATGAAGGAATGTGATTTAACGATAAACTTCTCCCTTAACGAGCCGTTTGGCAGAGTCATTATTGAATCGATGCTCGTTGAAACGCCAGTTATCGTTGCAGATTCGGGCGGAGCGCCAGAAATTATCCATCATACGAGAGGCGGCTTCATCGTGAAGGACGGCGATGTGGAAGAGCTGTATCAGACGATGAGAAGCGTTTACGATGGGGAAGTTGATTATGAGGAACTATCAAGCCAAGGTTATGCAAGCGTAATGAGCGACTTTAATATGAGCTCCATTGCGAAGAAGGTGGAGTCGACATATCGTGAGCTGCTTGCGCCAAACTTAAAATCGGAAGCGGCAGGCGGGATGGTCAGATGAGCACCGTATATAATCGATTAAGCTTCGGCAAGCTCCTGGCTGTATTGAAGGGAGCTGCCATACTGCCAATCAAGGCGAGTTCAGCTGGCAGGCTTGGCCGTATTTCCGGAAAGCTGACCTTGCGAAACAAAGGGCGGTTCATCGTTGGGAAAAACGTTTCCTTCCATGCAAAGCCGCTGCCTTCTTCAGTTACCGTAGAGAAGCAGGCGGAGCTTTGGGTAGGGGATAATGTGTTTTTTAATTATGGCCTCGACATTGGCTGCACGAAGTCGATCCGAATTGGCAGCAACACGATTATCGGTCCGATGGTGAACATTATCGATACGAACTTCCACCCCGTAGATATGGAAGACCGAGCAGGCAGCAAGGACATCGTCATCTCGGACAATGTGTGGATTGGACGCGGAGCTGTTATTTTGCCTGGCGTAACGATTGGCAGCGGTTCAGTCATTGCTGCAGGCAGCATCGTCACGCGGGATATTCCGGATAATGTGCTGGCAGGCGGTGCACCCGCAAAGATTATTCGCGAGCTCCAGATTACGAAGGAATGGGTTCGCAGATATAACTAAAGGGAGCGTACGGCGATGAAAGTATGGATGTGGCCAAAATCAAGCGAATTGAACTTTTACAATGATTTATTGACCGATTCACTCAGCAGTGAAGGCATGGAAGTGAAGGATTTGCAGCATGGCAAGCTAGCGCTTCAGGTCGGGCAAGCGAAAGCTGGCGACATCGTCCATATTCACTGGATGCATCATGCCTATCAGAATGATAATCTGCTGTTGTTCATGGTGAAATCGATCATATTTATAATGACGATGATTTATTTGAAGCTGCGAAAAGTGCAGCTGGTTTGGACGATTCATAACCTGTATCCGCATCAGGTGAAGTTTAAGCGGCTGGAGCGTTACATGCGAACGATCATTTGCAAATTTTGCAGCAAGCTGCTGGTTGCTTCGGAGTCGATCAAACGTAAGGTTATGATGGAATTCGGAGTGCCTGCTAGCAAGCTTTTTGTTGTAAAGCATGGTCATTATCTTGGCGTGTATAAGCCTGCAGGCTTCAACTTCAGAGCGTCTTATGGCATCAGCGAAGAAGCTGATGTTTATTTGTTTTTAGGGGCAATCAAGGCGTATAAGGGTGTCGAGGATTTAATTGAAGCGTTCAATGCATTCAAAACTCGAAATACCTATCTGATCATTGCGGGCAAAGCAGACAAGCAAATGGAATCCTATTTGAAGCGGGTAGAGGATAAGGAAAACATTATTTTGGACCTGCGCTTCATTCCAAATGAAGCAGTGGCTGACTTGATTAGCGCCGTTGATGTGATGGTGATGCCGTACAAGGAAATTACGACCTCCGGCTCTGCGATACTTGGCCTCTCGTTCAGGAAGCTGATCGTCATGCCTGACAATGATTTTATCGATGAGTATTTTATGGAGGATATGGTCGTGAGCTACAACCCAAGCGATTATAACGGTCTCGAAAATGCAATGAAAGCCGCGTTAAATGTGAAGAGAGAGCATAAGACGCCTAAGTACGAAGAAGTGCTTAAGGAGCTCGACTGGAGCGCGATCGCACAGAGGATAAAAAATGTTTACCAAGGATGGGGATAAAGGATGAAGGTAACGGTGGCCATCTGCACCCATAACCGGGCGAAGGATACGGGAGAGGCAATAGAGAGCGTAATTGCTCAAAGCTTTGAGCGGGAACAAATTGAGATTGTTGTAATCGACAACAGATCAACAGACAATACAGCTGAAGTGGTAGGCAAGCTTGCGTATCGGTATGGTCCAAGCATTCGGTATATTTTTGAGAACAAGCTTGGTTTGTCGGTAGCCCGCAATCGAGCGATTAAGGAAGCAAACGGTGAATTCATTTTATTTTTGGATGATGATGCGTTGGCTTCTCGGGACTGGGTGCAGCATATTGTGAACGTGTTCGAAAGCGATCCGGCGATTGGCTGCGTAGGCGGCAAAATTGATCCGATCTGGGAAGCGGCTGAGCCGGACTGGATTCCAGAGGAGCATCGCTCGGTATTCACGATTCTTGATTATGCAAACGTTGTGAAGGAAATGCCTGCACCGTCCATTCCATATGGCGCAAACGTTGCGTTTCGGGCAAGCGTCTTTCATAAATATAAGCCGTTCCGAGAGGATCTTGGGCGGGTAGGCACAAACCTGCTCTCAAGTGAGGAAAGTGAGCTTATCGCACGGATTCGTGAAAGCTACAAAGTATTTTATACGCCATATGGATCCGTTCAACACAAAATTGCCAAGGAGAGAACGACAAAAAAATGGTTTTTGAAGCGGATCTTCTGGCAAGGCGTGAGCGATGCGGTTAAGCGGCAGGATCGAAGCCTCTTTGCTATTGTAAAACATGTGATCCGAATGATTCAGGCAATCGGAACATCCTTGCTGTCGATTTTTCATTTTAAGAAATTCATCAGTCAAGTCGTGAAAATATGTTATCGCAACGGGTCATTAGTCGGCATTCTGCGCTATAACGGTAGGGGTTGACGGAAAGCTATGGCACAGCTTGCTATTTCAAAAGCGTGGAGAGGCAACGGCCTCGTTCAAACGATTATGCGCACGAGTGCAACGAACCTGCTAGTCATGGTTATCAGCACGCTGACGTCCATCGTGACGGCGCGTATGTTCGGCGTTGTTGGCAAGGGCGAATTTTCAGCCATTTTGTTTTGGCCAACGCTTCTCGCGGGTCTTGTTGGCTTCGGCCTGCCGACCTCTCTTATTTATAATATGAAGCAAAACAAAGGCAGCGGCAGCGATTTTGTTAGAGCGGGTTTTCTATTTCAAATTCCCGTTAGCATCATCATTGGCGTGGTCGCGTGGATATGGCTGCCGGTTTGGCTCGGCAACTATCCTGCTGACATCATTCAAATTACGAGATGGTATACGGTACTCATGCTGCCGATTCTACTCGCTATTAATTTAATATCGGCGCTGGCGCAAAGTACTGGCAAGTTTAACATTTATAACGGTCTGCGCTTATTGGTTCCGCTGTGCAATCTGGTTGGGCTCTTGGGGTTATGGGCGATTGGCGATTTAAGCCTGCATAATGCTTCGCTTGTATTTCTCGTAACCAGCGTGCTTGTCGTTTCATGGTCACTCTATAGTTTAAGAGAAACGCTTCATATGAACTGGTTGAAGGGACTCGGCAATCGGCTAGCAGCGAAAGCGTTATTCGGCTATGGCAGCAAAGTGTTCGGAGTGGAGCTTCTCGGCACGCTTTACACACAGTTTGACAAGCTTGTCATTCTATCGATGCTGACTGCTAGAGAACTAGGGCTGTACACCGTCGTTTATGCGCTGTCCCGCGTATTCAATGTCGTACAGATGGCGATTACGAACGTTGTGTTCCCGAAGGTTACCGGCATGGAGAAGTCAGCCATCATCGCAACGGTAGGCAGGGCGTTTCGGCTATCGATGCTGCTGATGACGATTGTCGTCATCCCGAGCATGTTCATCGGGCGTTATTTGATGGGCATCCTGTTCGGAGCGCCGTTCCTTGAAGCAAGCGGGGCCTTCTATCTGCTGTCGTTCGAATGCATTCTCGGTGGCGGCTCATGGATTTTGGCATCCTCGTTTAATGCGATGGGCCGTCCAGGGCTGGTGCTTGTCCGCCAGCTTATTGCCTTAGCGGCAACCATCGGATTGTTTTTTCTGTTTACACCCTTGTATGGGCTAAATGGAATTGCACTTGCTTTATTAATTGGTGCAGTCATTCGTTTAGTAGTGACGTTGGCCTCGATGAGAATTATTTTCCAAGTAAAGCTATCAGGGATGTTGTTTGATAAAAATGATTTCTGTTTTTTAATTGAGCGTTTGAAAGACAAAAAACAACGTAAAGGAGCGCGTTGATATGCAAGTTGAAACACAGGTACATCCGATGGAGGGCCTCAAAAAGATGCTTCTCCGAATTACGAAGGTGATACCACCGGGTTCAAGCATTTATTATATCGATTATCCCGTTTACAACAATGGCGGCGATTTGCTCATTATGAAGGGTGCAGAGGCGTTTTTTAAAGACAATCATATCCGCGTGGCTGCGCGTTATAGCGTTCTTGATTTTCCAGACAAGCTGACCATTCCGAATGATCAAATTATCGTGCTTCAAGGCGGAGGCAACTTTGGTGATTTGTACCCGGTTCATCAGAAGCTGCGGGAGAAAATCGTAAAGGATTATCCTAATCACCGAATTGTACTGCTGCCGCAGACGATTTTCTTCGAGAAGGAAGCGGAGTATGATCGCACGGCGCGTATTTTTAACGCGCATAAGGATGTTCATCTTTTTGTGCGGGATACGCTGTCCTATGGGATAGCAGCTCAAAAATTTGATAAATGCTGCGTATACTTATCGCCGGATATGGCACATCAGCTGTGGCCGATTTTGCCCAAAAGCAGCCCTGGCAAGGAGCTGCTCTGCTTCTTCCGTACCGACATCGAGAAGACAAGCGAGCAGGCGAGCTTTGAACTGGCAGGGAGAGGCGATTATTTGGACTGGGCTTCCCTATACAATCGCGTCGAGAAAAAATCAATTAAGATGATCGGGCAAATGATGACGAAAAGCGGTGTCCCTCTGCCGATGCAGGCGATATGGGGCAAGTACTCCGACTATCTCGTAGACAAAGCGGTCAAGCGCTTCAGCGGCTATCGCATCGTGCAAACCTCTAGGCTGCACGGGCATATATTATCCTGCTTGATGGACAAGCCTAATACGCTGCTCGATAACTCATATGGCAAAAACTCGAACTATTACAATACATGGACCAGCGGGATCAAGTCAGCGCAGCTGGTGGTGAAGAACGAAGCATAATGATCTTGGCATATCGAAGAGAGTAAGTGCGAATCGAATCACCGTATCATAAAAACGATTAGGAGGAATCAACATGAAGATTGTTCTTCTATCCGGAGGCTCGGGAAAGCGGCTGTGGCCGTTGTCGAACGAATCGAGATCCAAGCAGTTTTTGAAGGTGCTAAAAGACGAGAGCGGCGAGCGTGAATCGATGGTTCAGCGCGTATGGGGACAAATCACGAAGGCGGGTTTACGCGAGCATGCTTACATCGCAACAAGCAAGCCGCAGGTAGATATGATTCACAGCCAGCTCGGAAGCGAGATTGAAGTGATCGTCGAGCCGGAAAGAAGGGATACCTTCCCTGCTATCGCGCTCGCAGCAACCTATTTATATTCGGTGCAAGGCGTAAGCTTGAATGAAACAGTCGTTGTCATGCCAGTTGATCCCTACGTGGAGCAATCGTTTTTCCATAAGACGAAGGAACTTGAGCTGGTTTTGAATGAATCGGGAGCAGATTTAGCGCTTATGGGCGTGAAGCCAACGTATCCTTCGGAAAAATACGGCTATATCGTTCCTGAGCTTGCAGCTGAGGTGAACAATTATGTCAATGTAAACAGCTTTAGAGAAAAACCCCGCGAAGAAGAAGCGGCAGCCATGATTGAGCAGGCTGCACTTTGGAACTGCGGGGTTTTTGCATTCAAGCTTGATTTTCTCATTAACATTCTGATTGCTAATGAACTGCCGATTCAATACGACGAGATGCTGAAGCAATACGGGAAGATGCCGAAAAACAGCTTTGACTATGAAATCGTAGAAAAGTCCAATCATATCGTGGCATTGCCATATGAGGGCGATTGGAAAGACCTTGGAACTTGGAACACCTTGACCGAGGAAATTGAAACGCCGCTTATTGGAAAAGGGATTATTTCGGGAGATTCAACGAACACGCATGTCATTAATGAGCTCGACATCCCGATTACGCTGCTGAATGTATCGAATGTCATTGTAGCGGCGAGTCCGGACGGAATTTTGGTATCGGACAAAGCGGCTAGTCCTATGATCAAGGAGGTCATGAAGCATTCCGACCAGCGTCCGATGTATGAGGAGCGTCGTTGGGGCCGCTATCGTGTGCTTGATTATTTGAAATATCCCGACGGCAAGGAAGTGCTGACTAAACGAATATGCGTTGCGCCAGGACGGAACTTAAGCTATCAATATCATCTGCTGAGAGACGAGGTATGGACGATTGTTGCCGGACATGGCGTCATGGTGCTGAATGGTCGAAGCTTTGAAGTGAAATCAGGCGATGTGCTAACGATATCGAAAGAAAGCCTTCATAGCCTGCGCGCAGAAACAGAAATGGACATTATCGAAATTCAGACAGGGACGGAGCTTATAGAAGAGGACATCGTCCGGCTTGCCTTCGATTGGAATGAGATTATGCAAATATGCACCGTATAAATAAATCATTCAATGAAGGAGCGAATAGCATGAACATCACGGTTATTGGAACTGGCTATGTGGGGCTCGTCTCGGGCATTTGTTATGCGGAGCTTGGCAATCGCGTCATTTGCGTAGACAAGGACCCGCGCAAAATTGAGACACTAAACGCTGGCGGCATTCCGATCTATGAGCCAGGCCTCAAGGAGCTCGCAGCGTCGAACCGAGCAGCAGGAATGCTCACCTTCACGACTGATTTGCGAAGCGCGGTACAGCAATCGGACATTATCATTTTGGCGGTAGGAACACCGCCGTTGCCAAATGGCGAGGCTAATCTATCTTACATTGACCAAGCAGCCATAGAGATTGCTAAGGCGATGAACGGTTATAAAATCATAGCGGTAAAAAGCACCGTACCCGTTGGAACGAATGAACGTCTAGCAACCGTCATCTCCTCCCACACGAGTGAGTTGTTTGACAGTATCTCGCTGCCAGAGTTTTTGCGCGAGGGCTCGGCGATACAAGATACGCTGCATCCCGATCGCATTATTATTGGAGCCAGCTCACAAAGCGCAGCAGAAATTATGAAGCTGCTTCATATTCCCTTAACGGAACAAATCGTTATTACAGATATTCGCAGCGCTGAAATGATTAAATATGCGTCCAATGCATTTCTAGCTACCAAAATATCATTTATCAATGAGATCGCTAATATTTGCGAGAAGGTAGGCGCAGATGTAACGAAGGTAGCTGAAGGAATGGGTTATGACAAGCGAATTGGCCCATCATTCCTAAAAGCGGGAATCGGCTACGGGGGCTCTTGTTTTCCTAAAGATACAAGCGCCTTAATTCAAATTGCCGGACATGTTGATTATGAGTTCAAGCTGCTGCGCTCGGTAGTAGAGGTCAATCAGGATCAACGCTTTAACGTCATTCGCAAGCTGGAGACGATATTTCAAGGTGAGCTTTCAGGCAAGACGATTGCAGTATGGGGGCTTGCATTTAAGCCGAATACCGATGATGTGCGCGATTCGCCAGCATCGGAAATTATTCAACATTTGGTGGACAACGGCGTTAAGGTCAAGGCTTATGACCCTATTGCGACTGACAACTTCCGCACTTTATATGAAATTAGCGGTGTTGAATGGTGCGAGGACGCGATGGAAGCGGCAAAAGATGCGGATGCGCTTTGCTTGCTGACAGAGTGGGAGGAGTTCTCGCATGTTGACCTTGGACTGCTTCAACAAGTATTAAAAAGTCCGATTCTGATTGACGGCCGCAATGTTTTCGAAGAGGAGCATTTGGTTGGTACTGAATTTGTTTATTACTCCGTAGGCCGCCCTAGCCTTAATCAAGGCGTAAAGCAGCAAATACCTGTATTACAATTTTAAACCAAACTAATGACCAGAGGTGAATGAAATGACGTTTCGAAAAAAAGTAACCTTATCCGCGCTGGCGATCTCTATGCTTACAGCATCGCTAGGCGGATTACCGCTCAGCCAGAAAGGGCTGACCGAGAAGCTGGGATTTGTTCAAGCGGCGAGTGCCGCAGAAGCTGCGCTGCCTTCAAGCGTGTTTTTGGAGCGTATGCAGGCTCTATATGCAGCACTAGCAGCTGGGGACAAGAAGGACATGCAAGAGGTTAAAAATTTGCGAGATGAAATTGCCGGTTTGGATGAAGCAACAAATCAGCAGCTGATCGATCCGATTTGGACCAAAATTAGCGAGAAGCTTCCTGAGTCTGCCGATAAAGCAGAACTTAAAGCGAGCCTGTTCCGGTTGATCAAGGCTGTAGGCTCCTTCCATTACGACCCTGAAGCCTCTGATTTGGAGGCTATTCGCACGAATCCAGAGTTTCGTGCAACGTTAAAGACGATTGCAGCTGCCGGCGGTGACGAAAACATCCGATTGGAAGACTTTCTTGTCTTTATGTTTGGCGATGGCAGCAGCCGTAAAGGCGTTGAAGGAACGATTGGCAGCTTGATCGCGGAGAAGTCTCCGGAGGAGCTGATTTTGCTGCTTGGCAATAAGCAGGGCATTGTAACGGTTCTTCTTCAAGCGATGGAGAAGCTGATGGGTGAGACAAAGGAGTACAAGTTCAGCTCTATTTTGAAAAATTTAGGCGTGACGCCGCAGGATGTAAGAGCGACCGTACAAAACTTCCAGGTGAAGCTTCAGAAGGACGAGCCTGCGATCAGCGCGATGACTGTGGCGTATATTCGATCAAGCGTGAAATCAAGCGTGAAAATAGACTACACCGGTCGTGTGCATTCGTATAGCTTAAATGTGTTCGGCGTATATCTTTTCCCACAAGTGCTGCAATGGTCAAAGGTATCCGGCGATTCTAATGTAAAGGTATTGCCTACGGGTGTCGTTACTATACCGGATGCTGCGAAAACCGGCACAGCTGTTATTCAGGCTAAGCTGATTAATCCATACGGTGGCTCGGCGAAAGTCATATTTGAGCAAGAGGTAACCTTAAACGCTGCAATTTCGCATGAGACCGAATTTCCTGTAGAGTCATTCCTTGCGCGGATGAATAAGCTGCATTCTGCTCTAGCAGCAGGAGATCCAGCAGATATTGGGGCTGTTCGCAATTTGCGTGATGAGCTTGCCGGGCTGGACTTTGCTAAGGATCACAATTTAATTGATCCGATTTGGAAGAAGATTGCAGCTAAGCTGCCCGCAGAAGCAGACCAAGCAAAGCTGAAGGCTGTTTTATTCAATATGGTTAAGGAGATTAGCTTGATTCCATATGACCCGCAGGCTGCAAGTTTAGAGGAGATTCGCAAAAATCCTGAATATCGTGCAGTGTTAGCTGAGCTTGGAGCAGCCGGAGGCGGCGAAACTAGCTTTGTCATAGACGATATTCTCATGTTTTTATTTGGCGATGGTGGCGTTAACCCGGGTGTAGATGGCGCGATAAGGCAGAAGCTTGCCAGCCTGTCACCGACTCAGCTGCTGCAGTTGATTGGAGATAAGCAAGCGATTTCCACACTGCTGCTCCAGAAGACAGAGGAGCTGCTAAGTGAAACCGGCAATTATAAGTTCAGCTCCGTTTTAAGCCAGTTGGGTGTAACGGCGGAGGAATCTGCTGCAACCATGCTTAACTTCCAAGCTCGATTGAAGATGGATGAGCCAGCAATTCAAGCGCTAATTATCGCTCATATGCGCTCTGAAGCTGTCGAGGCTGTTAAAGTCAGTGAAGATGGCCGTGAGCAAAAATTCAGCTTGAAGGTGTTCGGCGTGGATGTTCCGCCGCTTGCGCTGCGGTGGAGCAAAGTATCTGGAAGCAAAGATGTGAAAGTATCTACTGGCGGTACGGTTACGCTTCCGCGAGGCGTTGCCAGCGGATCGGCGGTTGTTCAAGCCACATTGATTAACCCATATGGTGGACAAGCTAAAGTTATATTTGAGAAAGAGGTTACGTTAACAGCTACAAATGGAGAGGGAGAACACTTCCCGGCAGAAGAATTCCTTGAGAGAATGAATAAGCTTCACGCGGCACTGCTTGCTGGAGATCCTTCGGATGTGCAGGATGTACGCAATTTGCGCGATGAGATCGCCAAGCTTGATTTTGCCAAGGATCAATCACTTATTGATCCTGTCTGGGTCAAAATTGCTCCTAAGCTTCCCGCATCGGTTAACCAAGCGGAGCTGAAGAAGACTGTGTTCCAGATCATTCAGTCTGTAGGCTCCCTGCAATATGATCCAGAAGCGAAGGGACTTGAAGCGATTCGAACGAATCCAGAATTCCGTGCTGCACTGAAGACGATTGCCGCAGCAGGCGGGGTAACAAGCCTCAGCATGGATGATTTCCTCGTTCTGTTGTTCGGTGATGGAGCTGACCGCCTTGGTGTTGAAGGGACCGTTCGCAAAATTATCTCGGATATGAAGCCGCAGGAGATCGCTCAGCTGCTCGGCAACAAGGAAAAAATAAATGCGGTTATTATGGAAGCCATGGGTGAAATTTTATCCAAAAAGGATGATTATGCATTAAGCGAGGCGCTGAACAACTTAGGTGTTAAATCGGCTGATGTACGACTATCTGTTTTTAAATTCCAACTAAAGCTGAAATATGATGAGCGGGCCCTTAACGCATTAACAGTTGCTTATATCCGTTCAGAAGTTATTTCGGCGGTGAAGATTACGGATAGCGGAAGGCAGCATGAATACAGCTTGAAGCTGCTTGGCACTGTTTTGCCATCCTCGTTCTTGAAATGGAAGAAAGTATCGGGAAGCAAAGATGTCACGGTCGATTCGCGAGGGAAAGTAACGATTCCGAAAAAGGTTGCTAATGGTACGGCTGTTATTCAAGCGACGTTAGTGAATCCATACGGCGGCTCTGCTAAAGTGATTTTCCAGCAAGAGGTGACGCTCGTAAATGAAGATGTGGAAATTGATCCTAAGGCAGAGTTTAAGAGAATAGCTGAAGAATTGGATAGCAAGCTGAACGAGGTTAAGAAAAAGCTGAAAGCAGCGACCAACGATGAGCAGAAGGCACAACTGATCATGGATGTTGTACAGGCTAGAAATGTAGCTGTTGATGAGATCAATAAAGTAAAAACAACGAACGCGCTGAAAAATAAGGCGATAAACGAAACGAAAAGCAAGGTCAACAAATTGCTTACTACTATTATTACGGAAATCATGCGATCTTAACAAAAAGCAGCCAGTCTTCCTTCTCGTCTAAGAGAAAGGAGACTGGCTTCTTTCTATTCAAAACGGAAGGTGGTATGAGCATAATATGAGCAAGCATCATGCAAGGAAGAAACGGCGTCCGCGGCTTCAGAAGCCGGATACGATTAATATTATTTTAGGCTCGTTAACGCTTATTCTATTATTTGTGTGGGGCGGTCTCTATTGGAATGAATCCTCACAACAATCACTTATTGTGAATGCGAATGGCGCAGCATTAAACGAGCAAGCACAGCTGAGTGAGGAAGAACTGTATGGGACTGCTCCTGAGAAAACGAGTCCAACTGTAGATGGCGTACCGCCAACAACTGACAAAACCGGCAAACCAGTGGAACAGGTGGCGGGTAAGCCTGCTGGAAGTGGAGGGGAAGCTGTACTGCCGGAGAAAGAGGCGGATAAGCCGGCTGGGGAAAATGAAAATCCTTTGCCCGTTCAGACGACGAAGCCATCAAGTACAACTAAACCGAACAAAGGGACGGAGACGAAGCCGAATGATGGTTCAACGTCAACGCCAACGACAAAACCAAAGCCAACGCCTTCGCCTTCGCCTGATCAGCCAAATGTGCCGGAAACGGAAGCTCCAATTACGTCAACGGAAAAGTATGAGCAGCAGATTGTCCAGATTCAAGCTAAGTGTACGCAGGATATGAATGATGTATTGGCAGGAGCGGAAACAAGTGTTGCGCAATTGGATATGTCTGACCCTTACGCGTTTCAGGAGTTAAGCCAGAAATGGATGGACGGGCTTTCGAAGGTGGAAGCGACATGCAGTACAAAAATGCAGGGAATTATTGCACAAGCAGAAAAGGATAATGTGGAGGCAGAAATTACGGATAAGTGGGAGCAAACGTTCAGCGATCTCATGCTGCAGCTTCAAGGGCAATTCGAGGCGAAGCTGCTGCAATTGATGGGCGGTTGAAGCTAAGAACGTTTGGAGTTCCTTATTTTAATCAAATATAGATATAGTGGATAGATCATCCATCCTTTGGCAAGGTGCGATCGCGGAGTACACGTTCGAGCAAGTTGCGAATTAAATCCAGGTCGTCCTTTTCCAAAGGAACCCCATCCCAGTGCAGCTGATCATAATTCAAATATTCCTTCGCATTATGATTGAGCTCGATTGGCGGCTCAGGATAATCAGTAAGCCCAAGAAGATAATCAGCGGAAGTGCGCAGCTTGCGTGAAATGGTTTGAATGGATTCAAGAGTCGGCTGTCGATAGCCGGATTCATAGCCTGCATAGGTGCTTTTCGCAACTCCTAAATAATCAGCAACTTCCTGCATCGTTAATTTCCTCGATTTACGCAGCTGTTTAAGGCGCTTCGCAAACATCAATATCCCCCTCTCCAACGTCACAATGTCTATTTTAAATGATCATATTGCTTGCAAGGTAAATGCACACATAATTATATCATGTTTTCCAATTGCATGTACAAATCAGAACACTAGCTTGTTGTAAGCAACCTTACAGCCGCCAAAAGTCCCTCTCCGACTGCGAATTGACTCCATAAGCACATCTATGTGCTTAYARCCRCCAAACTCATGATACTTCAAGGCTCTAAGAACATATACGTGCTAACAGCCAATTTAGATCACTATTTCAACGCTGGTTTTACTCCATAAGCACATATATGTGCTTACAGCCGCCAAACTCATGATACTTCAAGGCTCTAAGAACATATACGTKCTAAYAGCCACCATAAATCCCCACTCCAACGGCCCACCTAACACTATAAGCGTATATATGTACCTACAGCTACCAAACTAACATAACTTTAAGGCTTTTAGAACACCGGCTTGCTTACAGTCACCTTCACTAATCAACAGCCCAGTATGCCGCCGCCGAAGTCTGTCGTTTTTGCAAAAGCTGCCTAAATACACGGATATTTGAACAATCATTATGGTTTTTTCTAATGAAAGCGCATTCTTTATAAGAGTACTATTAAGAGGTAAATATTTCTTGCCAAAAATTTTGCGTGATTGCTAGAAACGTTTACAGCTTATTTTAGCCCATTTATGAAAGGGGAACAAACGCTGAATGAGTAAGCGATTGAAACGGAGCATGTCGTTAGTGTTGGCAGTAGTTATGGTTTTCTGCACGGTTTTTGCTGGATTTACAAATGAGCAAGCAGAGGCCGCGCAAACTGCACAGCCGCAGATGTGGAAGTTTGATTTTGGTTCAGCGCCAGCACCTGCTGGAAGTACAGGCGGTCCTGTTGCGGATGGTTATATCGGAATTACTGGAACGACGCTTTATACACCTGAGAAGGGCTATGGTTTGGATATGAATCTTGCTTCTCGTTTTCGAGGGGCAGAATCACCGGATAACGTAATTAATGATTTTGTTTTGGGAGGAACAAATGTTCCTTTTGTATTCAAAGCGGACATACCTAATGGCAACTATAAGGTCACGCTTTATTCCGGTGATCTTCTTCAAACGACTTCTACCTACAAAACGAAGGTAACGATTGAGGATGTAGCCGGGGAATCTATCAACTCTCGCAGAGCTGTAGAGAGCAAGGTTTATAATGCTTCAGTCGCAGATGGACAACTAAATATTCAACTGACAGGCGATGGAACATTCAGTGTATTGAACGCTGTTATTATCGAGCAAGTACTTCCTTCTGCGCCAGAAGGACTCATGCTGACGAGTATAAGCGCAAGTGGAGTTTCAATGAAATGGACAGCTGTCACGGATGCAGTTTACTACCATGTATACCGTACGACTGGCGGCAGTGAGCCAAGTGAGCCAATTGCTGAGCAAATCAAAGAAACGAGCTATTCCGATGCTAATGTAAGTGTTGGGGACAGCTATACGTATTATGTTTCGTCAGTCAATGCCTTTGGCCAGCAGTCGCCTTTAAGTACAGCTAGCGAGGCTGCCTTGATTCCGATGCCGCAGTCTCCTGTTTTTCCCACCAATCTAGCAGTTACCGAAGTGAATGCCGCCTCTACTCGGCTTGCTTGGGGCGCTTCTGTTGGAGCGGCGGACTATGTCGTATATCGTTCGGATGCAGTGGATGGGACGTATGCTGAGATTGGCCAATCAGCAGCATCGTCGTATATCGATCAAACAGCGAATACCGCTATCGTGCAATATTACAAAATAAAAGCACGGAATGGACAAGTCTTGTCCGACTTCTCGGCTTACGCGGCAAGCACCGTGTATGTGCCGCCGGTTGTCTTGCCGGATGGAGATGTAAAACGTTTTGATTTTGGAAAAGGTTGGGCAGCCGATGGTTATGTTTCCGTTTCCTCTGCTGCTGCTTATTCCGCGGAGCGAAAATACGGGTTTGGTGATCCGGCAAAGGTAAGCTTCGTCGACCGCGGCACAGCGGATGCGCTGCGCTCGGACTTCAGCATCGTAAAGGACACATCCTTCATTGTGGATCTGCCGAATGCAGATTACACCGTGTCTCTTATTGCAGGGGATCTGAATGACGTAACAGATATTTCAATTACGGTCGAGAACATGGAAAAGGTAAAACGACTGGACGGCAATGCGGTTAGGCCAGCAGGTCAATTTCTTGAAATGAGCTTCGATATTGCGCTGGTAGACGGGCAGCTGAACTTCGAGTTTACGGGTACTGCTCCAAAAATCAACGCGCTCGTCATTACGAAAAAAGCGGAGCGTACACCAGGCGAGCTGCCTACTATTTATCTAGCAGGTGATTCTACAGTACAAACATACGATCCGTACTGGCTTCCACAAGCGGGCTGGGGACAAATGATTCCAAGTTTTTTCTCTGAAAATGTTATTTTCAAAAATCATGCGATCGGCGGTCGTAGCACCAAAAACTTTATATCCGAAGGCCGCTTGGATGAGGTGCTGAGAGCTATAAAGCCGGGCGATTATTTCCTCGTGCAATTTGGTCATAATGATGCAACGATTAGCGTTCCGGATCGTTATGCATCTCCAGCTGATTACAAAAACTATTTGAAAACGTATGTAAACGGCGCGAAGCAGCGCGGAGCAACGCCAATTCTTGTGACGCCGATGGGCAGGCGCAGCTTCAACGCCGAAACTGGAAAGTTTAACGTCAGCTTCCCAGAATACGTGCAAGCGATGAAGGAAGTGGGGCAGGAGCTTGACGTTAACGTGGTCGATTTGAGCGCGCTGAGTATTGCGTATTACGATTCAATCGGTCCAGCAGCAACGTTATCCGTGTTCCTTCATACGCCAGCTGGTGTATACGGAGCATTCCTGAATGGCTCCGCTGATGATACGCATTTCCAAGAATATGGCGCCATCCAGCTCGCGCGTATGCTCTCGGCAGCGATCAAGCAGCTGGATTTGCCTCTGGCTCAATCCGTAAAAGAAATTGAATTGCCAGCAAACGTGCCGGCTAAGCCGACCAGCCTTGTCGCTGGAAGCATAAGCAATGCAGGAGCATTGCTCAAATGGGACAAAACAGCAACAGCGGATATTTACAAAATCTATCGCAAGCTTTCCTCAGAGCCGGATAGCGCGTATGCCATGATTGGTACTTCTACACTTCCGACGCTGAATATGGGCGGCCTTGTTGAAGGGAACAGCTATCATGTTTATGTGACAGCAGTGAATGGCAAAGGAGAGTCTGCGCCATCCGATCCCATCTTTATTCAAACGAAATCGGCATTGTACAAATATGATTTCGGAACGATTGGCGGTGTAGTTGAGGCTGGTTATACCGAGGTTACTCGCAATACGATTTACACCGCTGAACGCGGATATGGCATAACGGACAGCACAGGTATGATAGATCGCGACCGCGGAGCGGGTACGGATGCGCTCAGACGAGACTTTGTTGCTTATTTTGGCAAAAGCTATGAATTCAAAGTGGACCTGCCAAACGGTTATTATTCGGTCAAAACCTATACAGGGGATTGGATCGGATCAACGAAAACGAATATTAATATCGAAGGCAAGGATTTCGGCACGGTTTCCTCAGGCAAGGAAAATATTGCTGAACGGGTGTTCAACATGATTGCCGTTAAGGACGGCCAGCTGAACATGATCCTCAGCGGCCAGACTGCTCATTTGAATGGGGTTGAAATAACACCGCTGCTTCTAGCGCCTACGAAGCTAGAGCTAAACGATCTTGATTTGAGCAGCAATCCAATTAAGGCGGAGCTTTCATGGGCGGGAGGAGCAGATGCAGTAAAATATCATGTTTATCGCAAGGCTACTGTCGCCAGCAGCGCCGAGCTGCTAGGCGTGACGACGCAACCAACGTTTATTGATACAAGCGCGGATGTTGGCCTTGAGTACGTATATTCGGTGTCGGCAATAGACAATACCGGATTTGAGTCGGTGACATCTAATTTCCTACAGGTGTCCATGATTGATCCGAATGTGGAGAAAGCAGCGATTCCAACAGGCCTTGCGCTTGCTTCCATTCACAAAAACGATATCAGCTTCACTTGGGATGCCGTTCCTCAGGCAAGAATGTACAATGTGTATCGCGCCAAAGAAGCGAATGGCCCTTATACGTTGATTGGAAAGTCATCTACGGCATCTTATACCGACAACACCGTTTTGACGACGATTCCTTATTACTATAAAGTGGCCTCTGTCAATGAGGGCGGCATTTCTGAGCTGTCGGATGCTTTGGAGACACAGGCGATTACAACGCTAGTTCGCGCAATGGAGTATCTGGATCGTTCGCCTGTCGCCATTAAGACGGAGAACGGCAACTATTTGGGATGGCGTATGTTAGGACTTGATCCAGAGTCAATCGGCTTCAATGTTTATCGTGACGGCGTCAAGCTTAACGATGAGCTAATTACGAAGAGCACGAACTATGTGGATACGGCGGGTAAAGACACATCCTCGTACCATATTACATCGGTGCTGAGCGGTGTTGAGCAGGCGGCGACCAGCAGCTTCGGCGTTTGGCAAAAGCAGTACAAATCAGTGCCGCTGCAGAAGCCAGCCGATGATTATACGAAGGACGGACAGCCGTACACGTATGCAGCGGGTGACGCTAGCGTAGGGGATCTCGACGGTGACGGTAAATATGAGATTGTCATGTTATGGTCGCCATCCAACAGCAAAGACAATTCCCAAGCCGGTTATACTGGCATTGTGTATATGGACGCTTATAAGCTTGACGGCACGCGGCTATGGCGCATTAATCTCGGACCAAATATTCGAGCAGGGGCGCATTATACGCAGTTTATGGTTTATGACTTGGACGGTGATGGACGTGCAGAAGTAACGTTCAAGACAGCAGATGGCACGATTGACGGAACGGGCAAAGCTATCGGTGATCCAAGCAAGGATTATCGCAACAGTACCGGATATGTTTTGCTAGGCAATGAATATTTAACCGTATTCGAGGGTTCAACTGGAAAAGCACTTGCCACAACAGAGTATGATCCGCCTCGCGGTGATGTTACAGCGTGGGGAGATGCTTATGGCAATCGGGTAGACCGTTTTCTAGCAGCGGTAGCTTATCTTGACGGCGAGAAGCCGAGCTTAGTTTTTAGCAGAGGGTATTACACACGTACGGTGCTTGCTGCTTATGACTATCGCAATGGTCAGCTGACGAAGCGATGGGTATTTGACTCTAACGATGAAGGAAACGGCTCCTTTGCAGGCCAGGGGAATCACAATTTATCGATAGGCGATTCGGACGGCGACGGCAAAGACGAAATTCATTTTGGCGCGATGGGTATTGATGACGATGGCAAGCCGCTCTACAATACGGGACTTGGTCACGGTGATGCGATGCACTTTGGCGACCTTGACCCTGAACGTCCGGGACTGGAAATATTCGCTGTACAAGAGCATAGCGACTCCCCATACGGGATGGATTTGAAGGATGCGCGTACAGGCGAAATTATTTGGGGGATTCATACCGGCGTAGATACGGGCCGCGGGATGTCAGCGGATCTCGATCCAAGATATTTGGGTGAAGAGATGTGGAGCGCCAATATTGTAAGTAGCGAGCATATCCCGGTTACAGGATTATACAGCGCCAAAGGCGAGAAAATAACGACGAGCATCCCAAGCTCGACAAACTTTGGCGTATGGTGGGATGGCGATCTGCTGCGCGAGCTGCAGGATTATAATCGCATCGATAAATGGGATTATATGAATGCAAAAACGGTTAATCTATTGACCGCAGTTGGCTCCTCTACAAATAACTCGACGAAAGCGAACTCTAGCTTGCAGGCTGATTTGTTCGGCGACTGGCGTGAGGAGATCATGTGGCGTTCAGAAGACAGCAGCGAATTTAGAATCTACTCTACTGTGGATGAAACCGAATATCGCATTCGCACGCTGATGCATGATCCGAACTATCGTTTAGGAGTAGCTTGGCAAAATGTTGCTTATAACCAGCCGCCGCATCCAAGCTTCTATTTAGGAGACGGAATGGCGATGCCAGCAGCTCCAAATATTCAATATATTCAAGCGCTAGTTACCTCGATAACGGTAACAGCGGCAGGGCAAGCCGATTCTGTTAAGGTGGGCAGTACGCTCCAGATGAATGCAGAGGTTCATATGGATACTGCGGTTAACAAAAATGTTGTTTGGTCAGTTGTGGATGAGGATGGCAGCACTACTGCTCTGGCAGCAATCGGAACAGATGGCCTGCTTCATGCGACAGCGGAAGGAAAGGTAACCGTCGTAGCGACGGCTGCGGATGGATCGGGTGTAAAAGGGGAGAAAAAAATTACCCTGCTTGCAGATCCAGTCGTTTCACCAAGTCCAACACCGACACCAACTCCAAGTCCAACACCGGATTCATCGTCGGGTGGAACAGCGCCAACTCCAGCACCTGCTGGCAATCAAGTAACGGTTGAAGCAGTGACAGTGAACGGCAAGGCAACAGCAGTTGTAGAAGCTGCGAATCTCCAAAAAGCGATCGAAGCAGCAGCGAAATCGCTCACCATTAAGGTGAATGCGGTAGGTTCTGCCAAATCAGTAGAGATCAGCATTCGTGGCGGTGCGTTTGCGGGCTGGAATACGAAGGATGAATTATCTTTAACAATTGATACAGGCTCGGCAAAAGTAACCCTTTCGAACAAAGCACTTAAGGGTGCGCTTGGCACAGGTACAGCAACGCTAAAACTATCAATCGATAGGATGGATACTTCTGGACTCTCCGAGGCTATTCGAGAGAAAGTTGGCGATGGAACCGTCTATGATTTCAATCTATATGTAGGCGATAAGAAAATAAGTGAATTCGCGGGCGGCAAGCATACACTTGAGATAAGTGTTCCTTATGTGCTTAAGCCAGGTGAGAAGCCGGGTAATGTGGTCGTTTATTATATCGCAGACGATGGCAAATTCGAAATCGTTCGCAATGGAAAGTATGATGCAAAAACAGGGATGATCACCTTCAAAACGAATCATTTCAGCTATTATTCTAGCCTATACGCAGCATCTGCATTCACGGATCTGAATCAAGCTTTATGGGCAATCGATCCGATTGAAGCATTGGCAGCGCGCAGCATTGTTAATGGCTATGGAGATGGCAGCTTTCAGCCAAATGGCGAGGTGACACGAGGAGCATTTGTGAAAATGCTGATGCTGGCATTAGAGCTAGAAGACAGCGAAGAAGTAAGCAGCTTTAACGACGTGAAAGCAGGCGCATGGTACGCCAGCTCAATTGCCGCAGCTGAGAAGCTTGGCATAATAAAAGGCAAGTCTGACGGAACCTTTGGCGTCAACGAGCTTATCTTACGGCAGGATATGGCCGTTATGGCCTACCGTGCAGCTGAGGTAGCTGGCTTGAAGCTTGTGAGTGGAGGCGGAATTGCTTTCACCGATCAGGAGGAGATTGCCGATTATGCAGTCAAGGCTGTTCAGGAAATGCAGTCGACAGGCATTCTGAACGGCATGTCGGGTAATACATTTATGCCAAATGGATGGAGTACAAGAGCACAAGCAGCAAAAGTCATTTATTCGATGATGAGCATGCTCGAATAAAATACGTCAACTGAGCAGATCCCTATAGCGAAGGAAAGCCGAATGATTCGGATTCCACAGCTATAGGGATTTTTTATTCAATAATATCTTGAATATGCCATGGGGACTTAGCGGTTTCTCGTTTGAACATAAAGGTATAGACGCTGCTTTGGCGAGGCTTATTCAGCTGATGGATGGATACAGGCAATCTTATTTCGGTCGTTAAGGCTTCACCAAGCTCATCGGTGTGGATCTGGCCTTTGGATTTTGGCGGGATTTGTTCTCGTATGGAAACGAGTGACTCCATAACATGTAAGATGGAAGCGAGCTTTTCCTTTGGCATTTCTTTGGCGAGCGGAAGCAACAACTCATGGTCTTGATGATACATCGCTTCCACGAAGCTTCTAGCTAGTACGCTCGGCTGAACAGATTCGAAATAAGGTTTGATTTGACCAGCAGCCTTATGTACCATCATTTGGTGCGCGGGGTCTGGAGTGTCTGATTTATGGGTGGAGCTGCCTAGAAAATGAATGCAAAAGTGTCCAGAGAAGCCGTTCTCTGGAATGCCGTCACCGCCATGCGGCATGCCATTCATAGAAGCAGCGATCCAGGTGTCGCCGGAGTGGACGAGTATGGCCTTTCTTTTCCAGCTCCATTTGTCATTATAAATTTGCTTCATAACACGGGAATCTTCTTTCGTTAACGGCTGAACATCTGCATGATCGCTGCCTGCGCGCCGTTGTACATGGAAGGTTAATCCCGTTTCCAGCTCCGTCACAGAAAACATGCTTTTTTTAGGCAAAAGCTCCGTTGCTTGCTGCCATGTCAACAATTTCCCGTAATGCTGTGTCCGCAACCCTTCGGCTAACCGAACCAGCTTCTTAGCCAGCTTGTCAGGCAAAATTATTTTTTCTGCTTTAGCTTCGTTCCAGAGCTGTCCAGAGCGATCCAAGCGATAATGTACCGTTTCAGCAGACTTTAACGCGATGTCTATATCGGAGTAATAGTCTATTTCAGCTTCAGGAACATGCTTGGATTGACGCAAAGCGGCATTCATTTCTTGGCTTTCGATTTGCAGCTCGCTCATAAATGAGGAGTGTTGACCAGAGCGGACAGTCATAATCATTATATGTTGCTGCTGCTGCTCATTTGATTTTTTGGGCTTCAACATCATCGTCTGTGCAGCGGCATCGTTGGTTTGTAAGGTTAACAGCGATATAAGAACGAATATAACAACAGCTGCTTTTCTCCAGATCCGGGTCATAAGTTGTCCTCCTCCAATCACAATTGTCGTTATCTTTATATTCAGCCATTTTCACGATAATTATGTGGTCAGCAGTATGCATGCTTCTGCCTAAAATGATTCATACTAGCACGGATACTACTGTATGGGGGTGATTAACGATAATGGGATTGCCGTGGATTCTGGCCATATTGTTTTTGTTCCAGCAAGGAGCATATTCTGATTCTTTAGTTATCGAGCATGAAGGCCATGCGATTTCGGAAATGAAACGTGCACAGTATAGCGATTCGATGACTGGCATTCCGCTCGTTAATCAAGAGAAGCTTGATAAATTTATGGATGAGCTTGATAAACGAGTGCAGAAGCCTCCTATTAACGCAGCGCTTGATGGAGCGGGGAGAATCATGTCCGAGCAGACAGGAAGTAAGCTTAATCGGAAAGCGTTCGAGGAGCAGTTTTACAGCTTTATTTATGAAGGGGAACTATTAAAGCTTGAGGCTCCTCTGCTAACGACTTATCCGAAAGTAGACAGCGAGCTGCTCTCGAACATCAAAACCCAAAAAATTGGACTCTATGCTACATATTACAACTCACGCAACAAAAACCGTTCTCATAATGTTGAATTAGCTGCGAAAGCAATTAATAACCATGTCGTTTTCCCGGATGAACGGTTCTCTTTTAATGAGGTAGTTGGCATACGGACAAGGGAAAAAGGGTATTTGCGTGCTCCAGTCATTGTGAGGGGAGAGGTTTCGGAAGACGTCGGCGGTGGTATTTGTCAAATTTCATCTACCCTCTTTAATGCAGTGGATCGGGCAGGACTCAAAATTGTTGAGCGCTATTCACACAGCCGGCATGTCAAATATGTTCCGCCAGGCCGCGATGCGACGGTAAGCTGGTATGGGCCGGACTTTGTGTTTCAAAATAAATATGATCAGCCTATACTCATTCGTGCTTATGCGCAGGGAGGGCAGGTTAGCATCGTTATTTGCTCTTCGGAAGACGTTAATGCAAAAACGAGACAAGTGCCCAGCGCTTCGAAAAAATTGCCTGAGGAAATCAAGCTGGAGATGGATGCTGGCGGTTCGGAGCCAAAAAAATAAACATGAAAGATTAGATAAGGGACTGCCGAATTGAACTGCCCCCCGTCAAGTAGACATTACAAATAATAAAACCTGTTAAACGGCCTTAGTCCTAAACTCCATTGGACTGAGGCCGTTTAGTTTTGCCTGTAATCGTTCGTTATTGTAAAAGTGGATGTAGGCTTCAATGTCC
>NZ_JBFRGC010000031.1:0-90122 GCF_052115145.1 Paenibacillus sp. 2TAB26 | reverse complement strand
GGTTCGGGGTGGAAGCACAGCAATGTGTGTAGCTGACGAATACTAATCGGTCGAGGGCTTATCCTAAACACGTTTACTGTGACCCATACATCCAGTAGACAGCAGCATAAAGGCTTCAGCAAGCCTAATCTTTCGTATCCAGTTTTCAGCGTGCAACACGCTACGTTTGGTGGCGATGGCGGAGGGGAACCACGCGTTCCCATACCGAACACGACCGTTAAGCCCTTCAGCGCCGATGGTACTTAGACCGCAGGGTCTTGGGAGAGTAGGACGTCGCCAAGCACGAGAGACCTATCGCATGTGATGCGATAGGTTTTTTTGTCGTTTATGCGGTATGATAGGGTTATATCAAATTTGGAGGTGCTTCGAATTGGAAACACGTATCGTTATTAAGCATACCGGTGTTGAGCAATTTGACGAGAGTATGGCTTTATCTCAATTTGCATTTCAATATGAACGTTCTGCTGCAGAACTAGAACAAACGAAAGAGCAGTATGAGAGTGAGCCTACTGTAAGGTACGGAGCGTATGTCAATAATCAGTTGGCTGCGCAAGCTGCAGTGCTAAAGCTGCAAACATATATCGGAGGCAAGGTTTTTGATATGGGAGGTGTTGCAGGTGTTGCGACATGGCCAGAGTTCAGGAGGCAGGGGCTAGTTGCTCAAATACTCATTCAATCGCTAATAGAGATGAAGGAGAACGGTCAAACGGTTTCTTTTCTTCATCCTTTTTCATTCAGCTTTTACCGTAAATTTGGATGGGAAACCTACACTGAACTTAAAACATATACGATTAAGACGGACATGCTTCCAGCGAGAATAGCATACGAGGGTAGGTTTGAGCGCATTACAGGAAACTATGGTTTGCTGAACGATGTCTATCAAGCCTATGCATCTCAATTTAATGGCTCATTGGTGCGTGACGACTTCTGGTGGAAGTATCGGATTAACAGAAGAAAACCAGGACAAACTGCACTTTATTACGATAAGAGCGGAGCAGCACAAGGCTACGTCATTTATGAAGTTAAAAACAGCCGGTTAACGGTTCATGAGTTTGTTCATTTAAATGAGCCTGCAAGAGCTGCGATATGGTCATTTCTTGCACAGCATGATTCAATGATCGAAGAGCTGACGATTAAAATGCCATCTAACGATCGCCTTCCCTACTTGCTGAGCAATCCGAGAATAAAACAGGAAATCACCCCTTATTTTATGGCTCGAATTGTGGATGCGGAAGCTTTTGTGAGCCAATATGATTTTAAAGCAGCAGATCATGCCGATGATATTCATATTCAACTGATCGACGCTCAAGCTCCATGGAATAATGGTCATTTTTTACTTCATATCGATGCGTCTGGGAAAGCTTCACTTCGTCGTAAGGACGATAGTGAAAAAATAGATGAGGCAATTAAACTGGATATTGGTTCCTTTACGATTGTGCTATTTGGGTATATTCAGTTAGAGCAATTAGCCCAATTCGCACGCATAGAAGGAGATATAGGATTGGTTAAACGCTTACAATCTCGTATTCCCGAACGAACTACGTATTTACCTGACTTTTTCTAAAGAAATAGCAGGTTTTGAGACATCCAAATCGAGTATAAAACAGGATGAACAAAGGTATTCATCAGCCTTGACAGCCTATACCCCCTCTGCTAATATTGCTAATAATATATGTGAGACGTACTTAAAATAAGGGAGGAACATACTCGTGTGGGAAACGAAATTCGCCAAAGAAGGGCTAACGTTTGACGACGTCCTGCTTATTCCGCGCAAATCAGAAGTGCTGCCTAGGGAAGTTGACATCTCGATTCGATTAAGCGAGGACATTAAGCTAAACATTCCGCTCATTAGCGCTGGTATGGACACCGTTACAGAAGCCGCATTGGCGATTGCAATTGCGCGTGAGGGTGGTATCGGCATTATCCATAAGAACATGTCGATTACACAGCAAGCGGAGGAAGTTGACCGTGTAAAACGTTCGGAGAGCGGTGTAATTACAAATCCGTTTTCGCTTACGCCTGATCACCATGTTTACGACGCAGAAGAATTGATGGGAAAATACCGCATCTCAGGCGTACCGATTGTTGATCAAGATAAGAAGCTTGTAGGTATTTTGACCAACCGTGATTTGCGTTTCGTACATGATTATTCAATTAAGATAAATGAAGTTATGACTCGTAACAACCTTGTAACGGCACCTGTTGGCACAACGCTGCAGGAAGCGGAGGGACTTCTTCAAAAGCACAAGATTGAGAAGCTGCCGCTGATTGATGAGTCCAATACACTTAAAGGTCTTATTACGATAAAAGATATTGAGAAAGCAATCCAATTCCCTAATGCGGCTAAAGATAAGCATGGTCGCTTACTTTGCGGAGCAGCGGTTGGTATTTCGAAGGATACAATGGATCGTGCAGAAGCATTGGTTCAATCAGGAATTGATGTTCTTGTTGTAGACTCGGCACATGGTCACCACATTAATATTTTGGATGCAGTTCGTAAGCTACGTGCTACTTACCCAGACCTTACTATTATTGCAGGTAACGTTGCTACTGGCGATGCTACCCGTGATCTTATCGAAGCAGGCGCTTCCGTAGTTAAAGTAGGGATTGGTCCTGGATCGATCTGTACAACTCGCGTTATCGCTGGTATCGGTGTTCCACAAATTACTGCGATTTATGATTGCGCGTCAGTTGCTCGTGAATACAATATTCCGGTTATTGCAGACGGCGGTATTAAGTACTCCGGTGACATTACGAAAGCAATCGCATCTGGAGCAAGCGCGATTATGATCGGAAGCTTGTTCGCAGGTACAGCTGAAAGCCCTGGCGAAACTGAAATTTTCCAAGGACGCAGCTTTAAAGTCTACCGTGGAATGGGCTCGCTTGGCGCTATGAAGGAAGGAAGCAAGGATCGTTACTTCCAAGAGAACGAGAACAAGCTTGTTCCGGAAGGTATCGAAGGACGCGTTCCTTACAAAGGGCCGCTTGCTGACACTGTGCATCAATTGCTCGGCGGCTTGCGTTCAGGTATGGGCTATTGCGGTACAGCTTCTCTGGACGAGCTTAAGAACGATACACAATTCGTTCGTATTACAGGTTCTGGTCTTCGTGAAAGCCATCCACATGATGTGCAAATTACGAAAGAAGCACCAAACTATTCACTTTAAGCTATACTATCTAGATACGATAATAACAGACAAGGAAAGGCGACTGAGTCGCTGGCCCTTGTCTGTTTTTTTTATGAAGGATTACTCATTGTTCTGTAACCTGTTTGTGGTTTAATTGTTAGGCTTCGATATGTTACAATTAACAACGGACAAACCAAGTGGGAAAAGGGGAGACGACGTTGAAGGAAATGGTAAGGCCGGTTCGAATAAAGACGGTCATCGCTGCAAGTTTGGCGGTTTGGATGGTAATGCTGTCGCTTGGTTCTGCGGTAGCAATGGCGAATGGATACCAAGGAAGAGAAAGTACGAAAAACGATTTAGGTTTACAAGTGAAAGCTGCTATTCTAATTGATGCGGATTCAGGACAAGTTTTGTATGAAGTTAATTCAGAGGAGCCGCTCCCTGCAGCAAGTATGACGAAGTTAATGACGGAATATATCGTTCTTGAGGAAATTACGAATGAACGCCTGTCCTGGGATGAGGTTATTACCACTAGTGCGGAAGCGGCCTCAACGCCATCGGATGGATCATCTGTATTTTTAGCTCAAGGAGATCAACATACGGTTAGAGATTTGTACAAAGCAATGGCAGTTGGTTCTGCGAATGATGCAACGATTGCATTAGCATCGCAAATAGCTGGAAGTGAGCAAGGATTTGTTAAGAAGATGAATGAGGTAGCTGCGGAGTTGGGTCTTAAAACAGCTATTTTTACAAGTGCGACTGGTCTATCGGAGACAACTGTTATTTCTGCGACGGACATGGCGAAGCTAGCTCAAATTATTTTGAGCAAGCACCCTGAATTTTTGGATTATTCTAAGCTGCAGGAATATAAATTCCGTGAACGCGACAAGGATCCAATCATCAACATTAACTGGATGCTTGGTACAAACGTGAATCAAAAGGGCCTTAAGCACTTAGCTTATGAAGGCGTTGACGGCATGAAAACAGGCTTCATTAATGCTGCTGGCTACAATTTCACGGGTACTGTAAAAAGAGGCGAGCAGCGTTTTATTAGCGTCGTTATGGATACTGCTACAAAGTCTGCTCGTTTTAATGAAACGGCTAAGATGTATAACTACGGTTTCAGCACTTTTGAGAAAAAGACGGTGCTTGCGCCAAAATCTGTGGTAGAAACAGCGAAAACGGTTAAGATTAAAAAGGGTAAAAAGAAAACCTTGCCGATCGTAACGGAAAAAGATATTACGTTTATGGTTAAGAAGGGCGTAGAGCCTAAAATCGAGGTTGTATCCAGCGATGTGAAGTCAGAAGCTGAGCTGGTAGCTCCGATTCCAGCAGGCACGGTTGTAGGTACAGTAACTTACAAGTACACGGATGCCGAAACGAAACAAGAGCTCAAAAAAACGGTTAACCTCGTTACAACGGAGGATGGAACGAAAGCAGGCTGGTTCCGCTTGATGTTCCGTGGAATTGGAGATTTTTTCTCAGGTTTATTTAATGGAATCGTCAATTTGTTCTAATCCGAGTAGAAAACAGGGGAATAAAGCAAATCAAGGCTTGTCGATTATTCTTGCATCCTGTAAAATCAATGGTTAGAACAACTGCGGTAATATACAAATTAATGGATGAAAATAGGAGGATTTTAGCATGGAAACAGGTACATCGCGCGTAAAACGCGGCATGGCAGAAATGCAAAAAGGCGGCGTCATTATGGACGTTATGAGCGCCGAGCAAGCGAAAGTAGCAGAAGCAGCAGGAGCAACAGCGGTAATGGCGCTTGAGCGCGTCCCTTCCGAAATTCGTGCAGCAGGCGGAGTAGCTCGTATGGCTGATCCGACAATTGTAGAAGAAGTAATGAAAGTTGTATCGATTCCAGTTATGGCAAAAGCTCGTATCGGGCATTATGTAGAAGCAAAAGTGCTCGAATCCATGGGCGTTGACTATATCGATGAGAGTGAAGTACTTACACCAGCAGATGAAGTATTCCACATCAGCAAGCATGAGTTTACGATTCCATTCGTATGCGGAGCAAAAGATCTTGGAGAAGCGTTGCGCCGTATTCAAGAGGGAGCAGCAATGCTTCGTACGAAAGGTGAGCCGGGAACAGGCAATATCGTAGAGGCTGTTCGTCACCTTCGCTTGATCAATGGACAAATTCGTAAAATCCAAGGTTTGTCGAAGGACGAGCTTTATCATGAAGCTAAGGTTCTAGGCGTAGCTTACGACTTGCTTCTTAACGTACATGAAACGGGTAAGCTTCCTGTCGTTAACTTCGCAGCAGGCGGAGTAGCTACTCCATCCGATGCAGCTTTGATGATGCATCTTGGAGCAGACGGCGTATTCGTTGGTTCTGGTATTTTCACATCAGAAAACCCAGAGAAATTCGCTCGTGCAATCGTTGAAGCAACGACACATTACCAAGATTACAAGCTAATTGCTGAAGTGTCGAAAAACTTGGGAGCAGCTATGAAGGGAATCGAAATTTCCAAGCTTAACTCCTCCGAGCGTATGCAAGACCGCGGTATCTAATAGTTGTAATATGCAGGTGCCGGCTTAGCGCGAATAGTGCTGCCGGCTCTTGCCCGTAAAGGAAGGCGAGTAGAGCGATGAAGATAGGCGTACTAGCGCTTCAAGGCGCAGTGGCAGAGCATATACGAAGCTTAGAAGCGGCGGGCGCAGAGGCGGTCGCCGTTAAGCGGGTTGAGCAGCTTGAAGAGCTGCAAGGGCTTGTTATTCCAGGCGGCGAAAGCACGACGATCGGCAAGCTGATGCGCAATTATGGCTTCATGGAAGCTATTAAGGATTTCTCTGCACAAGGCAAGCCATTGTTCGGCACTTGTGCTGGTCTTATCGTTTTGGCTGATGAAATAGAAGGCCAAGAGGATGCGCATTTGCGCCTTATGGATATGACCGTTGCAAGAAACGCATTCGGGCGTCAACAAGAAAGCTTTGAGACGGATTTGGATGTCAAAGGCATTGACGAACCGGTTCGCGCTGTATTTATCCGAGCTCCATTGATCAAAAAAGTTGGAGCAGGCGTAGACGTATTGTCTACATACCGAGATGAAATTGTAACAGCAAGACAGGGACATCTTCTAGCTGTATCGTATCATCCGGAGCTAACGGACGATTATAGGCTGCATGCATACTTCGTTGATATGGTGAAGGAAGCAGCTGCAAGCAAGGAATAAACGTTTACAATAATAAAATTACTCCCTTCAGAGAGGGGCTTTTGGATCGTGCTGGATGTAAAATTGTTAAGAAATGAATTTGAGAAGGTTGAGAAAGCGCTGCTTGATCGCGGAGCTTCCCTTGATCTTATTGCTAATTTTCCTGCGCTCGACACTAGGCGCCGTGATCTTATTCAAGAGACGGAGCAGCTGAAGAGCAGACGCAATACGGTTTCGCAGGATGTAGCTAAACTCAAACGCACAGGCGGCGACGCAGAATCGCTTATCCTTGAGATGAGAGAGGTTGGCGACCGCATTAAAGAGCTTGACGATGAACTTCGTGAGCTGGATGTACAAGTGATTGAGCTGACTCAAGCGATTCCGAACATTCCTAGCGATAGCGTGCCAGTCGGCAAGTCGGAGGAAGATAATGTAGAGCTGCGCAAAAATGGCGAAGTTCCAACCTTTGATTTTGAGCCCAAGCCACATTGGGAGCTTGCGCAATCACTCGGCATATTGGATTTCGAGCGTGCAGCGAAGGTAACGGGATCACGTTTCACGTTCTACCGCGGCCTTGGAGCTCGTCTTGAGCGTGCGCTTATCAGCTTTATGATGGATCTTCACAGCGATAAGCACGGTTATGAGGAAGTATTGCCTCCTTATATCGTTAATCGTGACAGCTTGATCGGTACGGGTCAGCTTCCGAAGTTTGAAGAGGATTTATTCAAAATTTCGGATTCGGATTATTTCCTCATTCCGACTGCAGAGGTTCCAGTTACAAACCTGCACCGCGAAGAGATTTTGCCGATTGAAGAGCTTCCGAAATATTTTGTGGCTTACAGCTCGTGCTTCCGTTCAGAAGCAGGTTCTGCTGGGCGTGATACACGTGGTTTGATTCGTCAGCATCAGTTCAACAAGGTTGAATTGATCAAATTGACGAAACCGGAGGATTCATACGAAGAGCTGGAGAAAATGACCGCTAACGCGGAGAAGGTTTTGCAGCTACTTGGACTTCCTTACCGTGTTCTAACGCTTTGTACGGGAGATATGGGCTTCACAGCGGCTAAAACATATGACCTTGAAGTGTGGCTGCCAAGTGCAGGCACGTATCGTGAAATTTCGTCCTGCTCAAATGTAGAGGATTTCCAAGCTCGCCGTGCGGGTATTCGTTTCCGCAGAGATACGAAGAGCAAGCCGGAATTCGTTCATACACTGAATGGTTCGGGACTTGCTGTAGGTCGTACTTTTGCGGCAATCATCGAGAACTTCCAGCAAGCGGACGGTTCTGTGACGATCCCAGAAGTACTGCGTCCGTATATGGGCGGCATTAGTTCAATCGATTCAACAAAGCTTTAAATTTTTTTTTGCCACATGGTCAAAATACACTTGCATTTTTATTTTGACCTGTGGTATTATATTTCTTGTGACAAATGAACGATGGAGAGATACCGAAGCGGTCATAACGGGGCAGTCTTGAAAACTGTTAGGGCGCAAGCCCACGTGGGTTCGAGTCCCACTCTCTCCTCCATATTTTTTAAAATGTACATGACAAGCCCAGACGCTAAGCGTTTGGGCTTTTTTTTCATTCTATCCCCTCGTATAAAATAATGCCGCACATCGCATGTTATACGATGTGGAGGTGCTTCATTTAATGGGTAAATCAGATGAACTGCAAATGAATCAAGAAAACTTGGCAGATGCTTGGCGTCAAACCTTGCCAGAGACGCTAAAAGACGCTGACCGCAGCAGAGTGCTGCCTGATGAGTCAGATTCCAAAGCGCTGCGCGTAACGATCGATACAGCCGGACATCAAATGTATTCGTTTGATTTTAAAGTTACTTATGTAGATAGCCGTGAAGTGAAGGTTGAGCTTATCGATGTGGAGAAAGACAAGGTATCCATCGATGAGCGTGGAGACATCATTCAAGAGCTGATACAAAATTACACTAGACATCTGCATGAATGTGCTCAAGCGCTGCAACGCTTGACGCATGCTTAGAGGAGAGGGCTGCTTATGACAAAGGCACAAGGAACGGCTGATAAGAACTTATCTAATGTGGTAGAAGCTTTGGAGGTTGAGGCGGTTAACAGCCATCAAGCTCAGCAATTGCAGCAGGATAAGAACGATCGAAGCAATCAGGATGACATAAATCATGATCATCCAACAGATTTAGAACATCAAAAAAATTAACGCTTCCCTCGAAGCCGATGAGATCTAAATAGGAGGAATTCAAATGTCGAAGCCAGACAGCATTCCGGTGCCGGAAAGCAATCCGCAAAATAATCGGAAGCGTAATGACGGAGGCGGGCAGCAAGAGCCGCTTTCTGGATCTAAGAAAACGAAGCAGCGTAATCATGTGGATCATCATAACCCGCAAGGATAGATCAATGTGCTGTTAAAAGCTAGGCCAAACGTCCCGTTTCAGTACGCTGAAACGGGATTTTTTGGATATAACTTCTAAATGAAGTTATTTTAGTATAGAATGGAGGTGCTCACAAAAAGATAGGGAGGAACATACTACATGAAGAATGTTCAAAAAATAGCGGTTCTTATGTTAGCCGTTATTTTAGTTGTTATTGCAGGCTGCAGCTCGGCAAAACCACCGAAGGAAGCTTTGCAGGCGGCTATGACGAAAATTAATGAAGCGGACTCATATGCAGTAAAAATGTCATTTGGCTTGGATGAATTGGAAGTTCCACAAACGGCAACTTTGGAAGGCAACGCAGCTGCTACAGCAGCAATCGTAGGTTTGATTAAAGATGCAACCATTACAGTTGATGCTGTATATAAGAAAAAACCGATGCGTACCGATATGAATATGCAAATCGTAGTGCCAGGCGACATGGAGATGAAGTTAACGGTACCTATGATTATGACTGAGGAAGCGCTGTATGTGAAAATACCGCAAGTTCCGATGCTGCCATTGCCGGAGAAGATTACAAGTAAATTTATTAAAATTGATCTAAAGGAGCTTGCTGAGAAAGAAGGCACGGCTAAGCTGGATCTTGCTGCACAACAAAAGTTAGGCAAGGAACTTGGAGAAGTAATGCTTAAGCATTTTGACGAGAAAACATATTTCAGCCAGCCTAAGGCTGAGGCAGCTGGCCTGCCTGCTGATATGAAAGCAGATCAAATCATCGCCTTTGAGATTAATGAAAGCAACTATCCAAAAACAGTAGAAACCATCGTTAACCAAGTGCTGCCTGAGGTGCTAAATGTATTGCTTGCTAATGAAGCATCATTAAAGACTCTTCAGCTTGATAAGGCGGACATCGAGAAGATGAAGTCGGATCTTGAGACGAACAAAGCAGAGATTCTAACCACATTTAAAAATGATGTTAAAGTGAATACTCTGAAAGTAACGGGCGCTATCACAGATGGATATCTTGCTTACCAATCGGGTAAGGTAAGCATTGAAGGCTCTGACAAAGAGAGCGGCCAGAAGATGAAGCTTGGCCTTCATTATGATGTTACTTACTCCGAGATTAATAAAGATGCGAAGTTCGAAGGTGAAATTCCTACGGATGCGATTACACTGGACGAACTGACACAGATGTTCCAATTGCCAGTTGGTATGTAATAGATTGAAAATGAAGCAGCTCCTGAGTGTCAGGAGCTGCTTTTTTAGTGAAGCGGGTGTTCTTACAAAGCGACAACCATCGATTTTTTTAGAAGCTCTTTCATCATTTGAGCAGCTTTAACTTTAACATTCAAGCAAGCGGAAATTTCAAGCTGATAATTGCCACTCAGCAGCTCGTTGCGCAGTTGTTCAGCTGTTTCGCAAACGTTATCTACATGATTAACAACGCTGCCGAACTGTAGAGGCTGATGTGAGTCGCTTCCTGCAATGACCTTTAAGCCAAGATGATCTGCGAACTGTCGAACCTGATCAGCCATGCCGAAACCATATTGGAATAAATCTTTTGCATTTATATCAAGCGCATCGAGGCGTCTGAGTGTGTCAGCATCATGGTGAGTGAGCGGCGTGCTTTCTCTCATGGGATGAGCACCAATTCGAAGCAAGGGATAGCCGTCGGTGCGGTTCAGCAGCTCTTCTAAAGCGATAAAGCTATCTTTTGCGGTATGGGGTTCAAGCTGCTGCCTCAGATCACGAATATGGCTGCGGTTTCCAATGATTAGAATATGGCCTTTATTCGCTACATCAATCTCCATGCCAGAGAAAACCTTCAAGCCCTCCACGACATAATAATCACCTTTGTATTCAAAATGATGATCCAGCTGATCCATCATATCGGCAAAGTGAAGCGTGTTAAAATGCTCGGTCAACGCCACCGCGTGCAGACCGTTTTCTTTGGCTTCGCGAGCCATGGAAAGGAAGTAGTCGAGTGAAAAATTTGTTTTCTTTGACAGCTTGCCATGTGTATGCAAATCGATGCTCATCATTAGTGTGTTATCTCCATTCAATTATGTAATTTTAAAAGGAAATGAATTGTCCAAAAGCAACCAGCCCGATCATATAGAACAGGGAGCAGCTTAAGAAAATAAAATCATGCGGTCGAACCTGCATATGGGCAAGCTTAAGCTTCTTCGTCTCAGGGCTGACAAGCGAATAGGTAAAGCCGCGCACCTCTAATGCTTCGACCGTCGTTCTCGTTCGCTTAGCTGTATTCAGAATGAGCGGATAAAAGGCATAAACGCTAATCTTCGCCATGTATATAATTGAACGCCAGTGAAGAAAACCCTTATTGCGGGGAGCGCGGCCGCGCAATCGGAATGAGTGAATAAGGTTATGGTACTCCTCAATTAGAATCGGAAGCATCCTATAGCCGTAGGACACACCAAAGCTGAATTGTCCAGGCATCCCCATACTAAGCAGGGCGTCACTCAGCTTCTCGGGATCCATGCTAGAGAACACGGCAATGCTGGCCAGCGAGATGATTAATATTTTTAATGTTAAGGTCAATAACGGCCATACGCCCGCTAGACTCCCTCCGAAGAAGATGGAGCCGAAAAAAATATAACTAATCTCACTTACCAGGCCGACGCCCATAATAAGTAGAACAAGTGGACTTACCTTTGAAGATAAAGTAAGAACAAGCATTGGAATAAGCAAGCCAAGCAGAATGGCTTTATTATGAAAGAACCAAGGCGCTATGGCGAAAAAGGAATACCAAATCAGGAGGATACGCGGATCAAAGCGCGACAGAAAGGTCGATTGTCTGCCGAAAGCGGTACGCATCAGCTCAATTTTAATTTGTTCTACGCTCAGCTTGTCGAGCATGCTTTGTTTAATTGCTTCCAACCGTAATCTCCTCCTGCTCAAATGGGTTTGACGGATTTATATTTTTGATAAGCCGCGTGGTGAATTCATTGACAGATAGGCAAGGCGGCTCGAAACCCAGTCTTTGACTAAGCAAAGCGATTTGCGGCGCAATGAGACCTGCTTGTTTGAGAATGGCAACATGGCTGAATAACGAGCGTACATCTGTATCAAGTGCGACGCAGCCATCATGCATAACGATAACGCGATTTGCCCATTCGGCAACCAGCTGCATATCATGTGTCGCTATGATGGTCGTTTTTACATGATCCTGCAGCTGCGCCAGCATTTCAGTCATTTCACGGCGGCTCGCTGCATCAAGGCTGGCTGTCGGTTCATCCAGCAGCATGACAGTGGGACGCATGGCGAGTCCGATCGCTAATGTCGCTCTGCGCTGCTGTCCGCCGCTGAGCAGTCTGCCATCTCGATCCTGCAGGGCGGTTAGCCGCAGCCTCTCCAGAATTTCATCAACAAAAGGGTGATAATCAGCAATTCCGCGGGCTTTTAGAAAATATTCAACATCCTTGCGGACGGAATCTTCAATAAACATCTCCTCTGGATTCTGATAAATATAGGAGACAAAATCAGACAGCAGTTCAGGTGAAGATTGCTTCGTAATATGCCCGCATACGGTTAAGTGTCCTTCCGTAGGGCGCCGAATGCCCGAAAGGAGTTTGAGCAGCGTTGATTTGCCAGCGCCATTATTGCCGACAAGAGCAATACGATCGCCTTCATAAAAGCTGATGCTCATGTTCCGAATGACGGGATGCATCGTTCTTGCAATTGTTTTGTAGCTATAGGAGACATTAGCAAACGTAGCAAGGGGCTGCTTAATATGTTCATTATTAGAAATAGACTTATCCGTAAGATCTTCTGAAAGCGTGAATGACGGTTTAAGCATCTTCTCAAAATAAGCGACTGCTTCATCGATGGTGATCGGGTATTGTGATGAATCCTCACTTTTTGCTTTTCCGGAAGCAGCCTCTAGTGTACAAACAGCAAGCGTAACCTGCGGCGGTAATATATGCAGTTCAGCAAGCTCATCAACTGCAGATAATGCCTCATGGACAGGCTTCACCCAGCGTATTGTGCCGCTATCCATAAGTACGACCCTATTGCAATAGTTTGCAATAAACTCGGTATGGTGCTCAATGACGATGATTGTTTTGCCATGCTTTTCATTCAGCAGCTTAAGTTTGTCGTAGATGAGTCTAGCATGAAAGGGATCTAGCTGCGCCACGGGCTCATCGATAATAATAATTTCTGGATCGAGGGATAAAGCGCCAGCAAGCGCCGTAAGATGCTTTTGTCCGCCGCTTAGCTGCCAAATCCACTGATCCTTCAAATGATCAATGCCAAGCATGGACAAAGCTCGAAGTCCGCGTTCACGGTAATCGCTAAAGCCATAATTAAGTGGAGCAAAGCAGGCTTCATCATAGACGGTCGGCCGAACGAGCTGGTTCTCAAAATCCTGAAACACATAAGCGACCTTGCGTGACAAGGAGGATACCGTTTCCTCGACAGCTATTAGCCCTGCAACTTCAATGGAGCCGTCTAAATCGCCGACATAATAGTTTGGAATAAGGCCGTTTAAACATTTGCAAAGCGTTGACTTGCCACTGCCATTCGTACCTGCTATAGCGATAAACTCGCCGGGTTGAACAGTAAGCTGAATGTTGTGGAGCGCCTTGTTCTCCGCTCCGGGATATTGAAATTGAATGTCCTGCAGCTTAATGATGGGAGCCGCATGCTGCGGCCCCTGCTGATTGGCTTGGAAGGATGAAGGTCTCAAAGCTTAACATCCTCCGTCGTGCGCGCAGATTTGGATTTGACACGAAATGCTGCGATGAGTGTTAATATGAGCACTAATGCGGCTGCAGCAGCACTAATCCAGATGAACCCACTGCCATATTGCTCAATAAATTCTGGCTCCCATACAGCAAAGTTAATATCAGACTCAGACAAAAATTCTGCAACGATCCCAATAAAAACAAATATAATAGCGGTAATAAGCAGCCGCGGTGTTATTAGCTGTCCGAATGATATAGAAACTCTGCTGTCGCGTGGTTTTATGCCGAGAAGCGGTTCGATTTTTCCATATAGACGCGGTACGAGAAATAAAGTAGGCAGCAGGGAGAAAAAGATGCCGGTTATGAGCATGGCGTTAAGGAAACCTACGCCTTCGATAAGCAATATGCTTTCGGGAATGCCTGGAACAGCTTCGAGCTCTTCGATCCCAAACCAAACCTTGCTGATGTCGACAATCGCTCCAAGCATCTGGTCAATACCTACTGCAACGAACGAAGCGAGTGCGAGTTGTTTACGATTTCGTGGATCGCTTACGAGCAGGCCAGCTATGTACATGGCAATCGTAAATTCTATGAATTTTTCCAATTCTCCGAGTCCGCCGAATTGTCCAAGCAGCAGTTCCCCGAATATAACCTCGCCGAAGGATGCGCCAAGTGCAGCATACAGCGGATTAAATAGAATACAGAGCGTTAATGGGATAAAAGCGAAGTATTCGACCTTCAGCTCAATGGGACCAAGCTTTAGCTCAGGAATAAGCTCGGAGAACATGTTGGAAATACCGTACAAGGACATCGATAAAATGAATACCATAAGCTTCTGCGATTGCGTTAGCTCATAACGGCGCTTAGGCGCTGTAACCATTGTGATTCCTCCTAATTTGTTTTTGAGGCGGAATGCGTCTCGAATGCCTCGATTCAAAACGAATTCTTCTACAATATAGAGATCGAATGTTATCAGATCATCAACAAATTATTTCGATTACGTAAAATAAATTACAAAAAAATAAAAATGAAATAAAATTATCATTTTTAATCAAAAGGTGATATACTCCGTTTAGAAAATATGCTGCGATGTTGGTACAGGCAGGAGGAATTAAAGATGACGGCTTTTCATTTGGATATGGACTTGGATAATATGTCAAAAAGCCACCAATCCATTGCTAATTACGTAGTGGGTGCACTGCAGCAGATTCCTTATTGTACAGAGGAAGATATTGCGATGGCTGTAGGTGTCAGTACGGCGACGGTATCGCGGTTTTGGCGGACGATTGGGTTTGCTAATTTGAAGGCATTTAAGAAAACGCTGCTGAAAAGCGAGCATGCGACGCCTGCCCATAAAATGAAGAAAATATTGAATAAGGTAGATCATGAAGAGGCTGATATTGTAAGTGAAATGCTGGAGATTGCAGCAGCTAACGTAGAGGTTACTTCAAAGCGTGTAGACCGTGAGCAGTTTCATCAAGCGGTGGAGGCCATTCATAAGGCTAGAAAAGTGTATGTATTTGGAACGGGAGCAGCAGCTAGCTTGATCGAGCTCATCCGATTTCGTCTGAATCGGATAAATGTGCAAATCGAAGGTATGGCGGGGAGTGGCAGCGAGCTGCTTGAAACGCTTGTTCATGCTGATTCCAGCGATGTGCTGCTTATGTTCGGCTTTGTCAGGCGCTCACCTGAATTAACGGTGCTGCTTGAGCATGCCAAAGAGGCAGGCTACACTACAATACTGATTACGGATTTGCTCGTATCCGATATGCTGGAGCAGAGCGATCTCGTGCTGCAGGTTGATCGGGGGGAACTGGAGGGCTTTCATTCGATGGCAGCGCCAGTTGCGCTTCTTGATGCACTGTCAGTAGCCGTTACAAAGCGGTGCGGGCAGCAGGCGTTTGACCAATTGGACCGCTTGCATGTGATGAGGAAAAAATATAGCTCGCAGCTTCCTAAATAATAGAACCGCCGGAACGATTTGCGTCCCGGCGGTTCTATGTTTTATTTGAAGAAACGAATGGTTAGAGGATAGCGATAGCCATTGCCCTCTGAAGCACGCATAGACCCAATGATGGTAAATGCAATCCAGAAAATAAACAAAAGCGGTGTAGTAATAAATCCGATGAGAACAAAAATGAGCAAACCGGAAATAATGGAATAAATCATATTGCTGATCTGAAAATTGAGTGATTCCTTGCCATGCATATCCACATAGCTGGATTGATCCTTCTTCAGAAGCCAAATGATGAGTGGTCCAAGAATGTTGCCGAGCGGAATAATTACACCGCTAAAAGCAAGCAGATGGCAAAGCATGCCGTACGTTTTTTCTTCCTTATGAAGTCCGAAAGATTGATTCATTGTGTATTGCCTCCCTTAAATTGAAAACCGCCGATTAATGTGACTTATGTACTTATACGTTAACGCAGCGATAAGATATGCATAAATATATCACCGATTAGCTATTATGGGAATCCATTCCTAAAATGATGTTGTAATCGGTGGTGGTCAACTATATACTTATACATAGATAATCGATGCATAGAAATGCGATACTTAAACAGGAGGGCGTTATGAAAATTAATAAGGAGCTTATGAAAGGCAGTACCGTTATTCTTATTTTGACACTGCTTGACCGTAAGGAAATGTATGGCTATGAAATGACCAAAGAAATTGAAAAAAGCTCGAGCGGTGTGTTTACTTTTAAAGAAGGGACGCTTTATCCGATCTTACATACGCTTGAGGTGGAACAGCTGGTTGAATCGTACTGGAATGAAGAAGGCAGCCGCAAACGGAAATATTATCGCATCACAGCGCGTGGAAGAGGGCAGCTGGAGGAGAAGAAGCAGGAGTGGACGTTGTTTCGGACGACGGTAGACCGCGTAATCGGGGAGGGCCATGCATGAATAACAAACCTGTTCAGTATGAGTCGATTCAGGAATACTTAGTGCAGGTTTGCAGACATGTAAAAGCAAGAGATGTGCATCGTGACATCAAGGTTGAAATGCAGAACCATCTGGACGAGCTGGTGGAGGATAAGCTAAACGAAGGGTTATCAGAGGAAGAGGCGGTTCGTGCTGCTCTAGTCCAGATGGGTGATCCTGATCAGATCGGCAAGCAGCTTCATGCAGCACATAAGCCGGTTATGGAATGGGGATTAGCCGCACTTGTCGCAATTATGGTGGGTATTGGCCTGCTTGCTATGTATGCAATGGAGTTCGCTTATAGTGATCAAAATATGTATAGCGGATTTCAATTTTTTCTTAAGAAGGCAGTTTTCACAGCGATAGGCATCGTGTTCATCATTGGTATTTATTTTTTGGACTATCGAAAATGGGAAAAGTATTCGTGGTACATTTACAGCGGCACGATTTTTCTGATGGTAGCCTGTATTTTTTATGCAGTCGAAGTCAATGGTTCGAAAAGCTGGCTCACAATCGGGTCTTTTACCTTTGATGTATATGGCACTTCTCCTTATTTATTTATGATTGCTTTTGCAGGGACACTGCTTGTTAAGCATAAGGAGAAGCAAGGACTATTCAGAAATTCACTTTACTTCGGAAAAATGGTGCTTTTATATGCGATCGTGCCCACCATACTGTATAGCAAGGCGAACTCCTATCTTAATTTTATTTTATATTTATTTGGACTGACCGTATTAATGCTGTTTGTTGCGAAAACGTATAGGCTGTTTTTAACCATTGCGAGTTCAATCATAGCTGCAGGAGCGGTGTTTGTAACAATTGATCCATATCGCTATAAATATGGATGGGAACGGTATACCGCTTTTCTAAATCCCAATTCTTCCACTGATGATGTGAATTATTTGCTCCAGCGCTCCTTGGAATCTATTCGTTTGGGAGGGATGTGGGGGCAAGGATTTGGCGTTGAGAACCCCAATATTCGCTATATTTATAGTGAAATGGTCTTTACTTATTTGATCTACAGTCTTGGTTTGGTTTTTGGTATAGCTATAGTGCTGCTAGCCGTATTACTGATTGTTAAAGTGATCGGCATGGCAAAAACGCTCAAGGATGTATATGCTAAAGGTTTAGTCATTGGCTTATTTTCAATTATTGGTCTGCATTTCGTATGGAATATTCTGATGTCATTTGGGCTGCTGCCTATGAATAGCATGACGATGCCTTTCGTATCGTATAGCGGAATAAACGGCATTATCGAATTAATGGTCATGGGATTGCTGCTAAGCGTCAATCGGAGAAAAAATATGATCAGCTTATTAAATCGCGAGCCATCAAGATAACAAAAAAGGGCTATCCTATTGTAGAATATCTACAGTAGGATAGCCCTCTTGATTAGAAGCTGCCTGGAGCGGGTGGACGGGTAGGGTAATTTTGCTGATTGTTTTTGGAAACGCCAATGAACAGGAATAGGGCTGTAGTAAGATGCATGATCATGCCGAGAATAGGTATCCATGCTAATACAGATGTAATGATCCCCAAAATACTGCCTACGACTGGCTTATTATGTTGCGAGCAAAGAACAAGCGTTACGATATGAAGAATGAGCGTTGCAAATAATAGCGTGTATCCAGATAACATGACTAGGGTGCCACCCAGCAAGGGGATTCCTAAGATGCCTTCAATAATAGCAGTGACTAGTAAAAGTGTACCTGCAGCTTTCATTTTATTTTCCTCCTATTTCTATATTTAAATCATTCTATGGGGCAGTTTTTGTTTTCTGTTTATCTTTGTACGCAGCGAAAGCGATCCGGGTTACATGCTTTCAAGCAAAAAGGCAGCTATCCATAGGAGAGCAGCTGGTTTTCAAAGAAAACAGCCCTGCCGAACGATACGGCAAGGCTTATATCATTATACGATGCTTATTTCAGAAACTTGCCGATAATTCCACCAAGCCCACTGTTGCTGTCATGCCCTCCTTGGCTGCCGCCAAAGGTGTTGTTGAATGCGCTGCTCTGCGTTTGCGGTTGGTAACGGTTGTCATCCATACCGAATTTCACGCCGCTCTCACGTTCAAATGGCTGTATAATAACAACCTGATTAGGGTCACTGAATTCGTACATATAAGATTCCCCGGAGGTTTGGCCGATAAGCGTTTTCCAGTTGACATCGATCTTCACACTTGGGGAAGGACCTGTCCAAGCAACGATGGCATCAGGATCTACACGGCAAGGGCCTTGCAAAACCAGTGGATTGCCTTTGGTTTTTACGGCAACCTGTGCACCCTGTCCGTTGTAAGTAAGTTTGGATGTAAACAAGCCGCGCTGGGAGAGGACACCCGTTCCAATGATGGTAACGCCATAATGACAAGTGTCCGTAAATGCGAGCAGATCTTCACTCTCAACACTTACGCTTTGCCATGGTCCGCCTTGCTCTAAATTAATGATTGTAACATGAGAGTTCTCATCCGCGAGATATACGATGCCTTGTCCTTCGACTTCCATAATCTCTAAGTTTTCTCCCGTTACTTTACGCATACCATGGTTGATCACTTGTCCGATAACATTTCCGGAATTCGTTCCTAACAACCGCTTAGAATATTTGAATTTCTTGTTATAGGCTTGATCAGCAACCATCGATCCTTTTTTGGCAAAAAACTGGCCTTGTCCTTCTGCTTTCAAAAATAATTCCCGTTCGACCTGGAATTGAAACGGCATGCGGGGTAACCTCCATATAATATATAAAATGAAATTATAGCTGCTTCATTAACAAGTAAGCTGTTACATTGCCCCGTAATGCGCACATATGCCCGCTAGATCAAGCGACAAGCCTGTTCCAACAGCATTAAATTTCCATTCATTGCCGTGGCGATATACTTCTCCAGCTAGGATGGAGATTGAGGTGGAGTAGTCCTCGGATAGATCAAATCGGCAGATCTCGGCTCCGTTTGCTTGGTTCACGACACGGATATATGCATTGGAAACTTGTCCAAAGTTTTGGTTTTTGCGAATAGCTTCATCAATTGTAACGGTAAATACGATTTTTTGGATATCCAAAGCTACTCTAGATAATTGAATTTCAACCGTCTCATCGTCACCGCTGCCTTGTCCGTCACGGTTATCACCCTTATAACGTGTTGATCCATCGGGGCTCACGAGATTGTTGTAGAAAACGATATGACTAGTGGAAGAAACCGTGTTTGTCTGATTCAGCATAAACACCTCTGCATCTAGGTCATAGCTCTGGCCTTGCAGGTTATTTGTGTCCCATCCAAGTCCGATTTTCAATAAATCAAGCCCTGCATTATTTTTGGTCAAATCCAGCTTCTGTCCTTTGGTAAGGATAAGCCCACCATTAGGACTGGCCTGAGGAGCGGGAGCTGCGCCAAAAGCGTTATTTATTGATCCGCCCTGAATACCCCCTTGTTGGATACCGCCTTGCTGAATACCGCCCTGTTGAATGCCGCCTTGGCCTCCAAGAATGTTGGATGGTCTTCCTGGCGGATTTAAATTAATTCCCATATGAACTGCCTCCTCAATGCATAATAAAAAGCTGTTTTTTCGACAATAATTTTGGTTAAAACTGTATGTTTTGTAGAACGATATGAAACTATTTGTAGTATAGCAGATTGGAATGGAAGATTATAGCGTTGTATGACGAAATTACGAGTAGAAAAAAGAGCCTCACTTCAATAGTGAGACTTCTTAAGAAGCTTTAAGAGGATCGTCTGTTTTTTTGATCATCGAGGGATGCTTATTTAGTGAAAATCTCAGCACTATAGGTTGAAATACACTTATTTATCTCATTACGTATATAGGCATGCGAATAAGCAATCTGGTCTTCAAAACCGCGGCAATTATAGCAATAGCTGATCTGTTCAGCAGTGTTTTTATACATGCACAGAGTTATGCTTTTCTGAAGGAGCTGCTGTGTATTTGTTGTTAAATCTGTTATCATTTTTGCAATCATAATGTCTGCTGCCCTAGTAAAAATAGATCGTAAAGTTCGCGCTTTTCTCTCAAGCTCGCGTCTATTTCGTTCAACAATAACGAGAGCTAGAGGAAGGATAATAGCTTTGTGAAGAAGCTGTATCTCATCGTGAGCAGGTGGATGGTACAGATATGAATTGTTTACTTTGGACAACGGCATGGCCATTTGTAAATCACCTCATGCACATTATATGCGAACAAACGTTCCGTAGTCAATGTATCCTGACCAGGTGTCTTATAAAAATTATTCGACACTTGCCTGTTGGTGCGGTTTGGATGAAAACAAAAAAAGCTTATTGCTGGCATTAGCAATAAGCTTTATATATTCGTGAAAGAAATGGCGCGCCCGAGAGGGCTCGAACCTCCCACCTAACGTTTAGGAAACGTTTGCTCTATCCGGATGAGCTACGGACGCGCAGCAACATTGATTATAGCATGGGTGCTTTAGGTGAAGCAAGATTAACCATTTTAGTGTAAGACTATTGTATTTTTTTGTCGAATAACTGCGCTTTTATATGGAATCAAGAGGATAAAAAGCTTGTAAAGGCGAATAGAGGTAAGGATAACGAGTTTGATCGGCTGGAGGATTGTTCGAATGCTTGAATTCCAAAATGAACCGCAATCGTTTCGATTGGATTTGTCGCCTGAACAAATGCTTAAGGTGATTTTTGAATATACAGCTAAAATAGCGAATGAAAAGAAGCTGGATGCTGTCCTTATCTTAATGGCCAATATGGGCAGAGAGATGGTCGTTGCAGATCGGTGCACCGTCTGGTTGATTGATGCTGCTCGCAGTGAGCTTTTTACAGCGGTAGCTCACGGGGCTTGCGAGATACGGATTCCTTACGGCAGCGGGCTGGTAGGAAGTGCTATAAGCACGGGACAATCTATATTTATAGATGACGCCTATGAAGATCCAAGGCATAATCCGGATAACGACTTAAAGACCGGTTATCGGACGAAATCGATTATGACGATCCCTTTTCACAATAATCAAGGAGAAGTAATTGGTGCCTATCAAGCCATAAACAAATTAACAGAGAAGCAGATATTCTCGGTGAAAGATATGGAATACTTATCGCTTGCTGCCTCTTACTCAGGCAAGTCGCTTGAGTCCATCATGCTGTATGAGGAAATAATTGAGACGCAAAAAGAGATTATTTTGGCAATGGGAAAAATCGGTGAAGGCCGCTCGCAAGAAACGGGCAATCATGTAAAACGGGTTGCACAATATTCATATGTTTTGGCAAAAGGACTAGGCATGAGTGATCCTGAAGCAGACATGCTGCGCAGCGCATCTCCAATGCATGATATCGGCAAAGTAGCTATTCCGGATGCTGTGTTGAAAAAACCAGGGAAGCTAACGGCAGAAGAGTATGAGCAGATTAAGGAGCATGCCATTATCGGTTACCGATTATTGCACAATTCCAAGAGACCGCTGTTGCAGGCTGCGGCGATCGTGGCTTGGCAGCATCATGAAAAGTGGGACGGTACCGGATATCCGCAAGGCCTTAAGGGTGAGGCTATTCATATATATGGGCGAATTACTGCGCTGGCAGATGTATTTGATGCTTTAAGCAGCGCAAGAATGTACAAAGAGGCTTGGGGGATGGATCGCATTTTGGGACTGATCAAAGAAGAACGGGGGAGGCATTTTGACCCTCAGGTGGTAGATGCTTTTTTTGAACAGCTGCCGCTTCTTTTGGAAATAAGAGATCGTGATGCTGATTGGCTGGAGAAGGAGTAGAAGCTGCTTGCAGACCTTGTTGGGGTGAACCCAATGAGGTCTTTTTTGTTTTTAAATTCAGTGTCGTCCAAGCTTTGATTTAATAAATATAGGGCGCTTGCTTGTACTTTGCTTGAAAGGCTAGGTATTTACCGTGTTCGAAAACCATTTTGGACATAGACTGATTTAGTTATTATAAACACTTTATAAGCTAGAGCGGATTACAAGCTAAATAGCGGAGGGTGATAAAACGTCTATGAACAAAAGGCTTCAAGGGCAGAAAATAAATGAAGCGATTTACAAATTGGAATCAGCGAAAAATTTAATTAAAACGAAACACTTAAAACACGCTGAGCAGCAAATACATGAAGCAGTCGCTTCGATGGGCAGTATTGTTCATAAAAAACGGAAGAAAAATGCAAAATCTGATCTTATTGGAGGTGTATAGAGTTGGCGCATAAACAGTCGAAATGCTTAAGAAAACTAAACTTAGCGATTGTTGAGCTGCGGAAGGCCAGAAGGCTTACACGTAGAGATAAAATTAGAAGAGCTAAAGTTGATGTGAAGGACTCTATCATAATCCTCAATAGTGCTTTGAAATGCCTGGGCGGCCATTCTTCAAAACCGAGTAAAAGAGTAAAAAGGTGCGTAAGGGGGCCAAGTGGGTATAGAGGGCCGAAGGGAGATAGAGGACCTCGAGGTTTGAGGGGGCACAGAGGTTTTCGTGGAACGGATGGAGATACAGGTGCAAAAGGAGCAACCGGGGCAACGGGAGCTGCGGGCAGTCCTGGGGCAGCAGGTGCTGCTGGGTCAACAGGTGCCACGGGAGCTACAGGAACTACAGGTGCTACAGGAACTACAGGTGCTACAGGAGCAGGCTTAAATGGTATTGTTGCATTTAATCCACTCGCAGCACTTGGCTATCAAGCAGGCCAAGTGGTTACGTTTAATAGGAGCTCGTATGTTGTAAATACGTCTTCTCCAGTAGGAACACCCGGTGTTTCGCCAGACTATACGCTGCTTGCAGCAAGCGGAGTAACTGGTGCAACGGGAGTAGGTCTAGACGGTGTCGTGACTTATGATTCACTCGCAGCATCAGGCTATCCAGTAGGTCAGGTCGTAACGTTTGATGGAAACACGTATGTGGTAAATACGGCGCCGCCAACAGGCACACCGGGTACTTCGCCGGATTATACGCTTCTTGCAGCGAGTGGTGCTACAGGCGCGACGGGTGCAACAGGAGCGGGAGTAACAGGTGCAACAGGAACAACGGGATCTGCTGGTGCGACAGGAGTTGGTCTGGGCGGAGCAGTAGTATTTAATCCGCTCGCAGCTCCGGGCTATCCTCTTGGTCAAGTTGTGACGTTTAACGGCAGCACTTATATCGTGAATACAGTTCCGCCAACAGGCACACCTGGAACTTCACCGGATTATACACTGCTTGCGGCGAGTGGTGCTACAGGCGTGACGGGTGCAACAGGAGCGGGAGTAACAGGTGCAACAGGAACAACGGGATCTACTGGTGCGACAGGAGTTGGTCTAGGCGGAGCAGTAGTATTTGATCCACTCGAAGCACCGGGCTATCCTCTTGGTCAAGTTGTGACGTTTAACGGCAGCACTTATATCGTGAATACAGTTCTGCCAACAGGCACACCAGGAACTTCACCGGATTATACACTGCTTGCGGCGAGTGGTGCTACAGGTTCTACGGGTGCTACGGGAGCGGGAGCAACAGGTGCAACGGGAACAGATGGAGCCACAGGTGTAACAGGTTCCACAGGAGCAACTGGATCTGTCGGTGCAACAGGTGCGACAGGAACGACGGGATCTACCGGAGCTACAGGAGTCGGACTAAGCGGAATTGTAGTATTTGATCCACTCGCAGCACCAGGCTATCCAGTAGGTCAGGTCGTAACGTTTAATGGAAGCACGTATATCGTGAATACTGCACCGCCAACAGGGACACCTGGAACTTCGCCGGATTATACGCTGATTGCAGCGAGTGGTGCTACAGGTGCTACGGGTGCAACGGGAGCGGGAGCAACAGGTGCGACAGGAGTAGGAGTAACAGGAGCATCAGGAACGACGGGATCTACCGGAGCTACAGGAGTCGGACTAAGCGGAATTGTAGCATTTGATCCACTCGCAGCGCCAGGCTATCCAGTAGGTCAGGTCGTAACGTTTAATGGAAGCACGTATATCGTGAATACGGCGCCGCCAACAGGCACACCAGGAACATCGCCGGATTATACACTGATTGCAGCGAGTGGTGCTACAGGAGCAACCGGCGCGACTGGAGAAGGAGTAACAGGAGCGACCGGGGCGACTGGATTACCAGGAACGACGGGTGCAACGGGCTCTACAGGAACAACAGGAGCCGACGGCGTAACTGGTGCGACAGGAACTGCTGGGGCAACAGGTGCGACAGGAGTAGCAGGAGCAACGGGTGTAACGGGCTCCACAGGAGCAACAGGAGCAACAGGAGCAGACGGTGTAACAGGTGCGACAGGAACGGATGGGGCAACAGGCGCGACAGGAACAGCAGGAGCAACAGGAGCAACAGGTGTAACGGGCTCTACAGGAGCAATAGGAGCCGACGGTGTAACTGGAGCGACAGGAACGGCTGGGGCAACAGGCGCGACAGGAGTAGCAGGAGCAACGGGTGTAACGGGCTCCACAGGAGCAACAGGAGCCGACGGTGTAACAGGTGCGACAGGAACGGCTGGGGCAACAGGCGCGACAGGAACAGCAGGAGCAACGGGTGTAACGGGCTCTACAGGAGTAACAGGAGCCGACGGTGAAACTGGAGCGACAGGAACGGATGGGGCAACAGGCGCGACAGGAACAGCAGGAGCAACGGGTGTAACGGGCTCCACAGGAGCAACAGGAGCCGACGGTGTAACTGGTGTGACAGGAACGGATGGGGCAACAGGCGCGACAGGAACAGCAGGAGCAACGGGTGCAACGGGCTCTACAGGAGTAACAGGAGCCGACGGTGTAACTGGAGCGACAGGAACGGCTGGGGCAACAGGCGCGACAGGAGTAGCAGGAGCAACGGGTGTAACGGGCTCCACAGGAGCAACAGGAGCAGACGGTGTAACAGGTGCGACAGGAGTRGCAGGAGCAACGGGTGCAACGGGTTCTACAGGAGGAACAGGAGCCGACGGTGTAACTGGAGCGACAGGAACGGCTGGGGCAACAGGTGCGACAGGAGTAGCAGGAGCAACGGGTGTAACGGGCTCCACAGGAGCAACAGGAGCTGACGGTGTAACAGGTGCGACAGGAACTGCTGGGGCAACAGGTGCGACAGGAGTRGCAGGAGCAACGGGTGTAACGGGCTCCACAGGAGCAACAGGAGCTGACGGTGTAACAGGTGCGACAGGGGTAGCAGGAGYAACGGGTGCAACAGGCTCCACAGGAGCAACAGGAGCCGACGGTGTAACWGGTGCGACAGGAGTGGCAGGAGCAACGGGTGYAACRGGCTCCACAGGAGCAACAGGAGTAGCAGGAGCAACGGGTGTAACGGGCTCCACAGGAGCAACAGGAGCCGACGGTGTAACAGGTGCGACAGGAACGGCTGGGGCAACGGGAGCCACCGGAACAAATGGCGTAACAGGGGCAACGGGTGCCACTGGAACGAATGGCGTAACAGGAGCAACAGGAGCAACTGGAACTACGGGAGCCACAGGTGTAACAGGTGCTGAACCAACGGCCGATTCTAGTTATGCTGGCAATACAACGGGTGCACTTATCGCTGTTGTGCTCGGAGGAACGAATGTACCACTCCCGAGCTCACAAAACCTAAGCCCGAATATTACCGTCAACGGAGCTAATGATACCTTTACAGTTGTTAATGCAGGCAGATACTATATCACTTATCAGATCAACACCACCGCTGCCTTACTGCTCAGTACTCGTCTTCTAATTAATGGTGCAGCGAATCTTCCTTCTACGGTGGCTCCAGTTCTAAGCTTATCAAGCTTTAATAACGATATTATTGTTACTTTGTCAGCAGGCAGTACCATAACGCTTCAAATGTTTGGATTATTAGGAACAGCAACGCTGTTAGGCGGCGGAGCAGGTGCGGCTTTGACCATCATTCGGGTTAGTTAATAAAGCAGAAGTAACAGGACAATGGCATGAGAATATGATGTATCAATCTAATCGACTCACGGGAGTGTGGTTTTGTTGATTTCCATCAGCTTGTGCCTCATTGTCAAAAATGAAGAGAAAACGCTCGGTCGATGTCTAGCTTCCATGAAGGATATCGCTGATGAGATTATTATTGTGGATACGGGTTCCACGGATTTAACGAAGCAGGTTGCGAGCGAGTTTACCGATCGCATCGAACATTTTACATGGATCGATGATTTTGCGGCAGCTCGCAACTATGCTTTTTCTTTAGCAACCAAATCCCATATTATGTGGCTGGATGCAGATGATATTTTGAAGGAAATCGATCAGCAGAAACTGCTGGCGCTAAAACAAAATGTAGATCCTGCCGTCGACTCCATTTCTATGGAATACCACTTGGCGTTTGATGAATTCGGTAATGTAACTTCAAAGCTAAGACGAAACCGAATTGTAAAAAGATCGCGGGCTTTCAAATGGATTGGTCCGGTTCATGAATACCTTGAAGTTTACGGGGATATATTGAGCAGCGATATCGCCGTAACCCATAGCAGTATACATCATGACAGTGATCGCAATTTGAACATTTATGAGAAACGACTGGCTAAAGGGGAAATCTTTTCTCCGCGCGATTTATTCTATTATGCCAATGAACTTAAGGACCATGGGAAATATGAGGCTGCTATAAGGTACTACGAAAAGTTTCTTGCGACGGGCAAAGGATGGATTGAGGATAACATTGCTTCTTGCGGCAGGCTTGCGGATTGCTACAGCGAGCTTAATGAAGTACGCAATGTGGTCGATTCGATCTTTCGCTCTTTTCATTACGACAAGCCTCGTCCGGAATTTTGTTGCCGCCTCGGTTATTATTTCTTACAGCGTCAAGAGTATAAGCTGGCAATTTATTGGTATAAATTAGCGCTGAGCACAGAGAAGCCAGAGCAGAACTGGGGCTTTGAGAATTTAGCTTGTTCTACATGGCTGCCGCAGCTGCAGCTATGCGTTTGTTACGATGGCATAGGTGATTACGAAGCCGCTTACGATCACAATGAAAAAGCAGCACAATTCCGGCCGACGGACGAGCGCATTTTGGCAAATCGTGATTATTTGAACAAACGGTTAGGAAAGAAAACAATCGAGATTAGTCTAGAACCCTCAACTTAATGGGTAACAGAGCGAATTTCTAAGATCCAATGAGGATTCCTATTTCAACTGAATATAATTAAACAACAAGATTTCTTCCCGTCAGTTTGGGAGGAAATCTTTTTTTGTTAGTTCAGCATATTTCACTTCGCACTATTGACATCGCCTATGAGCGAGTGTATATTAAATTTTATAAAATTAAATTGTATAAAATACAAAATCTTCACTGCACCAAATTGCATGAGGAGAATAGAGAAGGCTCTCTTTGGCAATAAGAAAACAAGAAGTTATTTCAAGTAACGGAGGTTAAATAAAAGGCCATTGTCGATAAGGTGCTTTTTCATGAGGAGCTTCAAGGTCTAGAGCTTGCAAAGTAACGTACTCAAAAAAAACCTAAACGGAGGAATTAATGATGCAAAACTTATATACAGCTACGGTAACGGCAACAGGTGGAAGAGATGGGAAGCTTGTTTCAAGCGATAATATTTTGAATGTAGATGTGAGAGCTCCTAAAGAGCTTGGAGGAGTGGGTGGCGCAACAAACCCGGAGCAATTGTTTGCAGGAGGTTACGCAGCTTGCTTCGAGAGTGCTCTTAACGTTGTGTGCCGGATGAAGAAAATTAAAGTGGAGAAAACCGAAGTAACCGCTCATGTTACGCTTGGCAAGGATGCAGATGGCGGATATGAGCTGGCTGTGAAGCTGGATATTGCGCTTGAGGGCGTTGAAGCAGACGTAGCGAAGGAATTGGTCGAAGCCGCTCATCAGGTATGTCCGTATTCTAGAGCCACTAGAGGCAACATTAATGTAGAACTCAATCTTCTTTAATCTAAAATAATACAAGCCCAAAGCACAAAAAATCCGGAGAATGATCTCCGGATTTTTTGTGATGTTCTTATTTCGCGATGGTTTGTTTGCCCGACAGCTCAATAGATCTTTGTACAAGCACCGTCATTGCATCTACACAAAAGGCTGCGACGTCTTTTTGGATCGGTATGCAGGATAATTCAGTGCATGCGATGATCACACACTGGCACTCATCCTGCACGAGCAAGTGGTTAATGATGCCTTCAAACTCGGAAGGCTCAACAGGCAAATTGCGTTTGACCTTGTTGTAGATAATGTCCATCACATGCTCCTGAATGGCTTCTTCAGGCTCGTGAAGATGCATATTATACTGATTGCAGCCTTGACGATACACGCCGCTGCTAACCGTTCCATTTGTAGCTAGAATACCAATCTTACAGTGTTCTCCAAAGGTGTCATGGATCTTTTTCAGCGTCTCATCCACCATGTTGATTATATTTATGCTTGTCATTTGCTGCATATCATTATAGAAATAATGCGACGTATTGCAAGGAATCGCAATATTAGATACACCTGCTGCCTCAAGGATTTTGAAATCTTTAGCAACCGCTTTGAGAAACAACTCGCCTTTGTTTTCTAATATGACACCTGTTCGATCTGGCAAAGTGGCATGATTGAGAATGACGATATCAATATGCTCTTGATCACGGTCTGCTGCCGTTTGCTCGATAATCATATCGAAAAATACGGATGTTGCTTTTGGGCCCATCCCGCCTATGATGCCTAAGCTTTTAGCTTCCATTGCCTCAACCTACTTTTGATGAAGTGTTTAATTGAAATGATTTAGTTATTCAACGATCATAGCATGGCTTCCCATTGCGTCATAGCTGTTAAAAAAAGTGTCTGCATCGTAAGTAACTTGTCCTTTTAACGGATTCATTACATGTACTTTACCATCTTCATATCCATTTAGGACAACCACGTGCAAATTAATAGGAGCTGAATAATATTCACCAGTATCACTGAAATACCAAGCGTAATTCATTTTTGGCGGCGTGAGATCAAGCGTAATCCAAGTTACGACAGGGATCCCATTATTAAGCTGCTCGATAATTTCCTCTCGCGTGCTGCCGCTAATATCTGAAGTACTGTTGCTGCGCCCTGCGACATCAAAATACAAGTTAGCCGCCTCCACGATAGGAGGTGCAAAGCTGAAAAATCCGCCTTTTAACGACCTAGGTTCGCCAGCGTATGATTTATAGGGATCAGGCCCATACAATTTATTGTTTTTGGTGATAAAAGCTTGCTTCGGCAAATAATTATCCGACATTTCTGTTTTGGTAACGTCATATCCGTAATAATTGAGTACCGCGGTTAATGAAGTAATTTCACAGCCGTTAGGCAGCTCAGGCTTCTGCATGATGGTATCGACATCGATATAAACCTTCTTAATGTTAATGGAGCCATCAGCTGCCCGCTCATAATTCTTCACATATTCAAACGTTTTGTTGGTGGTTGTCAGCTCTTGTGCAGGGCTGTTAACCGCTATTTGATGCTCTTCCTCCGACAGCTGATAAGGCCTGCCGACCTTCTGTTGTTTTATCTTATAGCTGGTACCGTAATCGAGCAAAATAGATGTTGCTTTACCCATTTCGTCTGTTGTCATGGTGCCGATAACTGATCCGCTATTCGCAGCGGTTATCGTAAATACAGCATCTTTAATCGGCTGCTGCGTTGCTTCGTCTTTGCTTATTATTGTAATTGTTCCTTGCTCTATTTCTGGAGTAGGGGCAGTCGTTGGTGTAGAATCGACTTTCTCATTGAATACAGGTTTTGCATCTTCTTTCGTAAACAATGTATAAATAAAAAATATAATACCCAATAACACCAGGAGCTTGATCATTCTCTTCATGTTGGTGGCTCCTTTACTTTATAGCCGTAATAGTTATGCGACAGTGTGTAACGAGCAGGCAGCCGGTGGCTGCCCTATGCCTGTTACGCTTGCTCGAAGAACGTCTTATGCCATATAAGGAACACATACACTGTCCAAATGTATCTAGCGTAGTTCTGCTTGCCTGAATAATGCGAATCCAGATATTTCATCAGCTCATCGGTATGAAAGAACAGCTTCGCTCGGTCCGAGAGAAACATGTCCTTAACGAGCTTATAATATTTCTCTTGTCTTAGCCAGTGCCTAATAGGTACAGGAAAACCAACCTTTGGTCGATTCGCCCATTCATCGGGAAGTACTTCCTTCGCAGCTGTACGCAGTGCATACTTCGTATTGCTTGGATGTACACGAAGATCAGTAGGCAGCTTTGAAGCCAGATCCATAACCATTTTGTCTAAAAATGGAACTCTCAGCTCAATAGAATGGGCGAGGCTCATTTTGTCTGCCTTAAGAAGAATATCTCCCGGAAGCCAAAGCTTCAGATCGAGATATTGCATTTTGGTTATATCATCTTTACCCCGCACTTGATCATATACAGTCTTCGTAATGCTTTGTACGGATGGTCCTTGCTTATATTCGTCCTTCAATACAGCTAAGGCGTCAGCTTCTTCAAACACATGCGCTTGTCCGATAAAACGTTCCTCAACCCGCTGTCCGCCTTTTACGACAAAGGAGGTGATTCTGTTTTTGGACAGCTTGCCGCTTAATAATGATAACGGCCGCCTGATTGCAAACGGAAGCTTCTTGTATTTTTTCATCGCTGGTGTCGTATCGTACCAATCATAACCGCCGAAAATTTCGTCTGCGCCTTCTCCAGAGAGCACCACGGTCACATGCTTGCTCGCAAGCTCTGCTAGGAAATAGAGAGGCACGGAGGAAGGGTTGGACTGCGGTTCGTCCATATGATACTGAATCGTTGGCAGCATTTTGAAGCACTCATCCGCTGAAACCAGTCGTTTATAGTTTTCGATGTTTAAAATTTCTGACAAATCCTCTGCGAGGTTCGTCTCATTAAAGTTGCCTTCATAATCCTCAAAGCCGACGGAAAATGTTTTGTTTGGTTTTAGCAAAGCGGTAATATAACTGGAATCAATGCCTCCGGACAAAAAAGACCCGACCGGCACATCGCTAATTTGGTGATAGGCGACAGATTCTTTCACTGTGCTTTTAATTTGGTTTACGTAATGAGACAGGCTGTTCGGTTCTTCTGCAAAGTTAACGTCCCAATAAGGCTTCACTTCTAGCTTGCCTTGTTTGTAAAGCATATAGTGACCAGGCTTCAGCTTGTACACGCCTTTAAAAAACGTTTCATCAAGCACGGAGTATTGAAAGGTCAGGTAAGGCTTGAGCGCATCCTTGTTCAGCTCTTTGCGAAAGGCAGGCTGCTTTAAGAAAGCTTTGATTTCAGAGCTGAATAGGAAGGAATTATCCGTTGTGTTTTGTGTATAATACAACGGCTTTATGCCAAAGAAATCCCTGGCGAGAAACATCGTTTCCGTATTCGTATCCCATATCGCAAAAGCAAACATGCCTCTTAGCTTCTGAAGCAGCGAGGTTCCATACTCTTCATAAGCATGAATGATAACCTCGCTGTCCGTATGGCTAACAAAGGTATGCCCGCACTGAATCAACTCTTCGCGCAGCTCTTGATAATTGTAGATTTCTCCATTAAATACAAGAACACAGCTTTTATCCTCGTTGTAAATCGGTTGGCTGGCTTCTTCAGACATATCTATAATTTTGAGGCGTCTAAACCCTAAAGTTACTTCCTCATCTGAATAGATACCGCCACTATCGGGACCTCTATGAACGATCATATCCATCATATCTTTAATTATGGCTACTTGATCAACGTCGGGACGACTATCTGCAAAACCTACAAAACCGCACATGTGGAATACCTTTCATTAACTTTATTGTTTTAAGCGCAGTCACATCGTTTTTAATTTGATTTCCCTGACGATTTCCGATTCATTAAATGGGATTTCCGTTTTCCCAATAATTTGCGACGTTTCATGACCTTTGCCGGCTATGAGAATGACATCGTCTTTTCTGCTGATATCAATGGCAAAAGCAATAGCGTCTCTCCTGTCGATAACGGCCTCATAAGCTCCGTTATAAGCTTCGACTCCTTCAATAATTTCCCTAATAATCAGGTTATTATCCTGCTCCTTGGGATTATCAGAGGTGATTACGGAAAAATCAGCAAATGTAGCGGCTACCTTAGCCATCGCTCTACGTTTCTCTGTGCCTGATTCCCCATCAGATGCGTAAACGCCGAACACGAGAATGATTTTGCCTTTGGTAAAAGGCCTGATTGTTTTTAATGCCTTCTCTAGGCTGTCCTCGGTATGAGCAAAATCGACGATGATCTTCGTATCCTCATCTTGATAAACAACTTCCAGCCGGCCTTTAATACCCTCAACAGCCACAATGCCATCTGCAATTTGCTGTAGCGTAAATTGATTGCAATAAGCCGTTGCAATAGCGGCTAGACTATTATATACGTAGATCGTCCCAGGCAGGTTTACTTTAATTGCGATGCTGCCCTTTGGCGTATTTACATTATAAGTCGTATAGTCGGCATAATAAGTAATATCCGTCGCGTAAATGTCAGCTTCCTGCTCAATGCCATAAGTAACCAGCTTTGGACCTTTATACTGCAAGCGGTCAATGAGAATACGGCCAAATTTATCATCTGCATTAATAATGTTAAAGTCCGTCGTCATGTCGAACAGCAAAGCCTTCGCTTCGAAATATTCCTCCATCGTATGGTGAAGCTCCAAATGATCCGGCGTTAGATTTGTGAAAATGCCAGTTTTGAAGCTGGAATGAGCAACGCGTTTCAAATTGAGCGCATGCGAAGAAACCTCCATGACGCAATGCTTCATATGTGATTCGATCATATCGGCGAAGATTCGTTGCAAATACAGCGATTCCGGCGTCGTATTTTTGTTTTGAATCAGCTTGTCGCCGATAACTGTGCCGATCGTGCCGATAATTCCGAGGGCTGTCCCCGTTTGCTCGAATATAGATTTTAGAAAATATGTGGTCGATGTCTTCCCGTTTGTTCCAGTGATGCCGAGAAGATTCATTTGCTCAGTCGGACGATGATAGAAGTTAGCGGATACCAGGGCGAGCGCCTCACGCGTGTCGTTAACGAGCAACACAGTTATGCCTTCGGGTACATCAACATCCTTCTCTATAATAACAACCGTCGCACCAAGTGCGATCGCTTTATCAATGAAACGGTGTCCGTCAACCGAAAAGCCAGTGATCGCAACAAACACGCCGCCAGCTGCGGCTTCCCTTGAATCAAAGGCAATGGAGCTTACTTCAATATGCAAATCGCCTTTCACGAGCGTGTAATCCAGATCTTTCAGTAAGGAGGTCAATAACATACGATCAGCTCCATTCTATTACCTATTACTATTTTCGCAGGCTATCTTCTTAGAAGCTTTTTCGTAAGCTTGCCACCGATGATAGCCGCATAGGAAAAGGCTGGTTTCGGGTCCTTCCAATCCCAGATCGCATAAGCTTTCGGTTTAAACAAGGATACGAATACTTGCTTCCAAGTCAATTGACCTGTCTTGATGTAATCGCGAACAGCAAGCATGTCCTCATATCCGTACCAGAAAACACGGTTCGTATTCTCTTTGACGGCTTTGGGAGGCACAAGGTTGCCGCCAGTTAACTCTTGGTAAGTAATCCATGGAATATTTACCCCAACTCGGTACAGCAGGTTGTTCAGGTTGGTAATCCGGCAATTGACTTCGATTAAATAAAAACGGCCAGTTTCGGCGTCTTTTTTGAATTCAATTTCCGCGAAGCCTTTCCATTTCATCTTCTCTAGAAAAGGAGCTCCGATATCGAACAGCTCTTGTACGTATCTCTGCCCTGTATACACCGATGCGCCGAAGTTAATCGGATATTGGCGGAATTTTTGACAAGTGACCCAGTGAGTGACCTTTGAATCTTGGTTTAAATACGCGTCGAACGTATACATATGATCGTCGAAACCCGGGATGATACGCTGTACGATGACTTCCAAGCTCGCTTCCTTCGCTTTGGCCAGCGCTTGTTCGAGCTCAGCGCGGCTGTGTACCTTAAAGAGCTTGCGTCTAAACTTGGCAACGAAGGACGGAGAATCTGTTGGTTTGACGATACAAGGATATTTAATGATTTCGTCGATCTTCTCAAAAAAACGATCTTCGTCTACACGGACCGTTTCGGGAACAGCTACGCCATTTTCTAGAGAAAGGCGCTGCAGCACTTCTTTATTCATCATATCCGAGTATATGCCCGGAATGTCTTGTGGTATGAGATAGTGTTCTCTAAGCTCTTCCAAATGCTCATCGATAACCTCAAGATAAGAATCGTGGCATGGAATAAGGACAGGAGGAGCGCTTTGCTTGCGGGCATATTCCTTCAAGAAACGAATGAACGCTGCCGTGTCTTCTTTATAATGAGGAGAGATTAGTCTCTCAGACGTATATTTTGAATCGGCGCCATAGGTATCTTTAGTCGAATAATCTACGGCAACCGTATGTACACCGTTAATGCCTAGGCAACGAATGGTGCTTAAACCTATATAATAATTACAACCCAAAATTACTGCTTTATTATTCACAAAGGCACATCCCGACATCCTAATTTATGTTCATTTCCCTGTATTACGACTAATGTTTTAAATAATTTTACTTCATACTTTCTTATAATACAAATGGATTTATCCTCATAATAGCTACAAAGATGTGGAGGATTTGGACCAAATCCGAGGCGCATGCTGCCGCTTAAAACAGCTTCTTTAACAGCCGTTTTTTCTGGCATTCGACACCATTACCCGTAAATAGCTGAAACCATTTATCGGAATTGTTAACATTAAAGCACTTGATGAGCGTTATTAGCATATTTGTGATTTTATTAACATTTTTCAATTATTCATATATATGTATATTTTACTATTCTGTATTTAACGCAAGTAACTTTTTCCATATATTGATCGATTTTACTAGTTAAAAAGAACTAGAAATTGGATAAAATAACTTCATTTTGTCGAATAATGCCCGAAAATTGTCTACGTTCGTCGACAAGTTTTTACAAACTCCTTATTGCTCTACGAGTATAATAGAAGCATTACCACACGAGTGCTAGATAAGGAGCGTGCCCCGAAGCGAGCTATGGACAAAAAACACTTGCTTAAACAATTGCAGTCGTTGCGGCTAAAGCTTCATGAAATAGCCGAAGCGCGCGGCAGTCTGACAGATCCGGATGTTCTAGCGATTAGCGAAGAGGCCGATCAACTAATTGTTGCGTTACAGCATATACAAAGAAACGAGCTAACACATATTACGATACGCCGCGACGATATGTAGAGAATATTATCTCTCTCGAAGCCGTCGGAAAAATTGAGTCAACAGGTTTGAGCATTCAGGCTGTAAAATACCACTAGTGAGCTCCGTTTCATGGTTGAAACGGGGCTCTTGCAGTAAATTCATGAGCGTCCCAGCACATCCAGCCTTCGGGTCGGTTGTTCCATAAACGACACGTTTAACCCGAGATTGAACAATGGCGCCGGCGCACATTGGACAAGGCTCCAACGTGACATACAATGTACAATCTAATAATCTCCATGCGCCGATGCGATCGCAGGCGTCACGAATAGCTACCATTTCGGCATGAGCGGTTGGATCAAACCTCGTCTCACGCAAATTGTAGCCTCTTCCGATGATTTCATTGTTTCTGACGATAACAGCCCCGATAGGAACCTCTCCAATTTGCTCGGCTTTTTTGGCTTCTTCAATAGCTTCCAGCATCCATTTCTGATCTTCTTGCTCTCTTGTCATATACAATAACTCCTTTACTATTTATTCATTATACAACGAACAAATATTCCGTTGTTAACATGTCGTGGATAACATTGTGGATAACTATCATGATATACACATAAATACTCACAATTTATTCAGAGCTGTGCACAGTAATTGTGGATATTGTGTATAAGTTGTTAATAAAAACGTTTTTGTGTAAAAGGATGTGTCATTCATTGTCAATAAAGATGAAATTTTCAGTCTTGATCACGCTTATCGTTTTGACGTTTTTTATATTCCAACACATGCTTAGTGAGTATTCGATGATTCAAAGCATGCGTGAGCAAGCAAAACGAGCGATGCACGATACTTCCATGCATGTGGCGAACACATTTTCCTCTTACGAGAAGAAGTCAGGTTCAGGCTATATCTTTCCGGAGAAGGATCGCTCAGGCCCTGGGCATATCTTTGATATCGTAAAAACATTAAATCCAAATATAAATGAAATTACAGTATTTGAGCAAGATACGTTGGCTGTGCGTTACGGTACTTACACGTATTTGGATTCAAATAGCGATCAATCTATTATAACCGATGTGAAGAAAACAGGTTTTGAGCTTCGAAAGATGGAGATCAACGGAAAATGTTATTTTAGAAGTTATTATTACACGAAGCAGATGGGTAATTACATTATAAGTGTCGTTTATGACAGAAAGGGAATTAATGAGCTTATCGCGGAGAAGCGAAATGATTCATTCATTTATACGGGCATATCGATGGTGCTCGTCCTCTTTATTAGCTATTGGCTGGTAGGAGTAATGATTAGACCTCTAAAAGATATCTTATGGAAGGTTAACGAGGTTTCATCTGCAAGGTTTCAACAGCCGATTCGAATTAAACGTAAGGATGAATTCGGCTTGCTGGCTCTTAAGGTCAATGCGATGTCGCAAAATCTAAGTATATATATGAACAAGCTGCGCAGAGCGTTTGAGGAAAACCGCCGGATGAAGGAGCATTTGGAGTCATTTATTAATCACACGAGCGATGCGATTCATCTTATTGATTTGGATGGTAAGGTTATTCAAGTAAACCGTGCTTTCGAGCTGCTCTTTGGTTATGAGGAAGAAGAAGCAATTGGTCTCATAAATCCTATTCTTCCCGACTCTCATCATGCAGAGATGAGGGATATGTTAAACCAGATCTTGTCGGGCAAAGTACTGCCAGCTCAGGAAACGATACGAATGACAAAGCTTGGAGAGCTGATACCTGTAAGTGTAACCATATCGCCAATTCGTGATTCGGACGGAACGATTCGTGCCTTTGCCAGCATTTCAAGAGACATGAGGAGCCGTAACAAAATGGAAGAGCTGCTGCGCAGGTCGGAGAAGCTGACGACAGTAGGGCAGCTAGCAGCAGGCGTAGCCCATGAAATTCGCAACCCGCTGACGACGCTGCGCGGTTTCCTGCAGCTCCAGCAGGAGAGCAAGAAGCTGGCACTTTCCCACGTAACGCTTATGTTATCGGAGCTTGACCGGATCAATCTCATTGTTGGCGAGTTTCTCATTCTTGCGAAGCCGCAAGCGACGAGGTTTGTCACCAAGGACATACGGGATGTACTGCAAGATGTTATTGCGTTAATGAACAGTGAAGCACTTCTTCATAATATCGAGTTTTGTGTTACTCTAACCGATGATTCTTGCTTAATTTCATGTGAAGAAAATCAATTGAAGCAAGTGTTTATTAATTTGCTGAAAAATGCGATTGAAGCGATGCCAAATGGTGGACGAATCCATATTCATATTAATCATAAACGGGAATACATTTCGATCACGATAACGGATGAAGGAATGGGCATCCCGGACGATATGATACCGAAAATTGGAGATCCCTTTTTTACAGCGAAGGAAACGGGCACAGGGCTCGGCATTATGGTTAGTCAGCGTATTATTAACAGCCACCGCGGAACGATGGATATTAAAAGCCAGGTTAATGTCGGAACAACGATACATTTGCTGCTGCCAGCTTTGAAAGAAACACGGGAGAGCGGTATACTGGAAGCATAAGCACAGATCGGGCTTCTAACGGAAATGTAAGAGGAGGGATTCTCGTTGAAGCAGGAATCTTCTGTAGATGGTTCATGGCAAAAAGGGAACGTGCTTCATGATGCTTCAGGCTACAGCGCCTTACTCGTAGGAGCTACTGGTTTGATCGGAGCAGCTTTGCTCCGTCAGCTGCTTCGTGATCCGCTGGTGACGATGGTAACCGTTATTGTAAGGCGGCCGCTAGAGACGAAAACTTTGGGCAGCGCAAATGAGCTCTCCAAACTGAATATGATCGTTATCTCCTTTGAGGATTTGGATCAAACGCTGGAGCAGGTACATGCAGACGTCATATTTTGCACGCTCGGTACGACGATCAAGGTTGCGAAGACGCAAGAAGCCTTTCGCAAAGTAGATTACGAATATCCGCTCACGCTTGCCCGGTTTGCAGAACGCACGAATGCTTCATTATTTTCTATCGTGACGGCTATGGGGGCTTCCTCCAGCTCGAAAATATTTTACAGCAGAGTGAAAGGGGAACTGCAGGATGCGATTGCTAAGCTGAGCATTCCGCTAGTTCAAGTGTTCCAACCCTCGCTTCTGCTAGGCGAAAGACCGCAGGCTCGACCTGGTGAAGCGTTTGGAGCTGTCGTTTCGAAAGGGCTGCAATTTGCAATGGTTGGTCCGCTGCGCAAGTATCGGCCGATTAAGGGTGAGGATGTAGCTTTGGCAATGAGAAGAGCGGCGGGACAAGCTGGACAAATGAAGGCAGCAAGCAAGTCATCGATGATTCAGTATTATTCATCGGACAAAATTGCCGACTTGGCATTACATACAACGGGGTGAAGCAGCTTTGAGAATCAATAAGTTTATTAGTGAAACAGGTTATTGCTCCAGACGTGAGGCGGATAAGCTCGTAGACAGCGGACGTGTTACGATCAATGGAGAAAAGGCACAGCTCGGCAGCCAAGCTGAAATAGGTGACGATGTACGTGTTGATGGCCGCAAAATCGGCGAGCAAAAAAATCATGTTTATATTGCGCTTAATAAGCCGGTAGGCATTACCTGTACAACCGAGCTTCATATTAGAGGCAATATTGTTGATTTTGTTGGTCATGAGGAGCGTATCTTCCCGATCGGGAGGCTGGACAAGGATTCGGAGGGATTAATTCTCCTCACGAATGACGGTGATATCGTCAATCCGATTCTACGCTCGGAGGGCAAGCATGAGAAAGAATATTTGGTTACTGTAGATAAACCGATGACAGAAGCGTTCTTAAAAGGAATGGCAAGCGGAGTTCATATTCTAGGCAGCATGACATTGCCATGTGTTATAACAAGAGTGACGGACCGCGTATTCCGCATTATTTTAACGGAAGGCCGCAATCGTCAAATTCGTAGAATGTGCGAAGCATTCGGTTATCATGTTCGGAGACTGCAGCGGCAGCGTATTATGAACATCCAGCTCGGCGGTCTTCATGTTGGCAAATGGCGTGATTTGAGCGAAGCCGAGAAGGCGACTTTGTTCGAGACATTAAGTTATGAGCCGGTCTAAGCAGGAAGCATTCATTCGTATAACGACAAAAAAACCTGAATCACACGCTTAGGGCGAGTTGATTCAGGTTTTTTCATTATGGTTTTTTCACATTTAATTGCTGGGCATTCGTGACATCGGCGTACGTATGAATGATTGAAACCTCTACACGACGGTTTTTGGATTTGCCTGCAACCGTCTCGTTGTCGGCAACAGGACGATACTCACCGTAACCGATTGCGCTAAAGCGCTCGGGTTTCAGTTGTTTATTTTCGAGCAAAACGTCCAAGAAACGAATCGCCCTCATAGAGCTCAAATCCCAGTTTGATTTAAATTGGTAAGTCGAGATCGGCGTTGTATCGGTATGACCGGAAACGATGACCTCATAATCAGGGTACTGCTGCAGCATTTTGCTGATCGCAACGGCAAGCTCCTTCGATTCAGGCTTAACAGTTGCTTGTGCCGGTGCAAATAATGCGTTGTCGCTAATCGTAATCATCAGCTGTGAGAGATTTAACTTCGTCTCAAGATCAGATGTCAGGCCGTTTTTCTTAATATAGGCATCTACTTTTTTCTTCAGATCCTCGAGATCCTTCTGCTCCTGCTTAATAAGTTCCTCGCGAGCTTTCTCTTCATCTGATTGATTTTTGTTTACATCCTTGTCGGGAAGCTTGCCGCCTTCTTCTTTTTGCTTCTTCCCGTCATCCTCGCCGCTTTTCACAGCGGACGTTTCGGTTAGAATACCGCTGCCAGTGCTGAGTGCTAAACTAAATGCTTTCGACATTTCTTCAAACTTCTTTACGTCGACGGAGTTCATGGAGTACAACACGATAAAAAGTGCTAGCAGCAGGGTGAGCAAATCGGCGTAAGGAATGAGCCATGATTCATCCACATGCTCCTCGTGTTCTTCATGTCTATGCTTTCTGCTCAACGGCGCCTTCCTCCTTTTCCCTCATCTTCAATCTTTCTGTAGGTGTAAGGAAAACAGACAGCTTCTGATTAATAGCGATCGTTGATACGCCGGATTGAATAGAAAGAAGGCCTTCCACCATCATAAGACGGATTTGAATTTCTTTCTTAGACATGCGCTTCAGTTTATTAGCAATAGGATGCCATAATACATAACCTGTAAAGATACCTAGAAGTGTTGCGATAAAAGCGCCTGCGATGGCATGTGCGAGTTTTCCCATATCGCTCATATCAGCAAGTGCGGCAACGAGGCCTACAACTGCTCCGAGTACCCCAAGTGTAGGGGCATATGTACCTGCTTGCGTAAAAATAAGTGCCCCCGCTTTATGGCGGTCTTCTGTTGCGGCAATATCCTCAAGTAAAACATCGCGTACAAAATCTTGATCATTTCCGTCAATAATCATACGCATGCCGTTACGAAGAAATGTATCTTCAATCTCGTCAACTTTTGCTTCAAGAGCGAGCAAACCCTCGCGACGTGTAATGGAAGCCCATTCCATGAAGCGCTGAATCAGCTCATCACGCATAGGCAGCTTTTGCTCAGTGAACACCATTTTGAATAGTTTACCCACTTTAGATAGCTCGGACATCGGGAAGGCGATCATGACGGAGGCTATAGTTCCCAAAATAATAATCATAAAAGCAGCTGGATTTGCAAGAGAGGACAGGTGTGCTCCCTTTAAAACCATGCCTCCAAGTACAGCGACTAATCCTAGCACCAAACCAATAATTGTTGAATTTTTCATCATACACCCCGTCCAATACATTTTCGACATTTCTCTACTTCTTATATTATCGACAAATGGGTATTCTGAAGTTAGAGTATATGGAATGATTTAAGGCGAATGCGTTAAAAAATGATAAAATGCGGTAGAATAGTAGAGAGATATGTACAAAAAATGACGATAGCAAAGGTGGTATACGCAAATGGGCGTAAGACATGCAAGAGAATATTCAGATATATTGAAGGATTTTACAGCAGCTGTGGCTGAAATTGAGAATAGCTATACTTTTTTTGAAATGGAACCAGATGAATGGGCTCAGCTGCCTGTAAGCGATCGGCATGAAGTGATGGAGGCTTTGGCGGATGATGTTTTCTTTGGGCTAGGAGAGAATCCGGTCATTGAGGTAGGCAGCGGTGTCATTACGTATAATAGCAAACATCACATCATAGAGGTTTCACAAGACGATAAGGTGACACAAATCATTAGATTGATCTAAGCATTCGGCATAAAAATTCATATAAGTAGTGCTCTTGTCGGATCTTTACAATTAATGTCGACTCTATTACAATGTTATTCAATACAACATGACATATAATTTGACATTGATCTAACATAGAGGAGAACGACATGAATGAGTGCTCATCATCGTTGCTGTTGCCGAAAGCGCTTGAATTAGATGGTGAAACATTAACTGCATTTTATCAGCCCATTATAGCGATGGATACAAGACGCATTATGGGCTACGAGGTGCTTGCTCGAGCTGTAAAGGGTGATTCCGTGCGGAGTCTTGGACCTTTCTTCTGCAATGAACAAATTCCAGAAGAGGACCACATTATTGTGGACCGGATACTGCGGGAGCAGGCATTCTCGAAGCTGGCTTCAATGGAAGAAGAGCAGCCGATGTTATTCATTAATTTGAAGCCGTCTTGGATTTATCGGTATGAGGAGATCGGCGAGCTCTACACGTTGTCGCTGCTTGATAAGTACGGAATTGACCCGAAACGAATTGTCATAGAGATAACGGAGGAAAGCTTCCAAGGTTCCATGGATAGGCTTCGTTCTGTTGTCGACATATACCGGGCAAGGGGTTGTCTAATTGCAATCGACGATGTAGGCAGTGGTTTTAGCAATACGGATCGGATTGCTCACATTCAGCCTAACCTGCTCAAAATCGATATTCATATGATTAAGAAAAGCGCGACTCATGACGGTTATTTCGGTGTGCTGCGATCCTTCTCTGATTTAGCAGAGCAAATTGGAGCTTCGCTGCTCGTCGAGGGAGTGGAGACAAGGGAGGATTTAGCTCGCGCAATTCAGGCAGGCGCCCGTTACGTCCAAGGCTATATGTTTGCAAGGGCAGAGCCGGAGTTTCGTGAGCCTGCTTGTTTTGCATCTCTAATTGAAGCGGAGCTTGATCAGCATCTGCTGCATTTCGTTGGAACTGAACGCTATTGGCAGCGGCAATCGGAGAAGCTGGCAGAGCAGTGGGTTGCGCTTGTTCAGGAGACGCGTTACCTGGATCATGAGGATGAATGGATAGAGGGGCTGCTTCCCGAGCTTTATGACCATTGCATTCGGGTATATTTGTGCAATGAGAGCGGTATTCAGCTCTCATCCAACTATTATCGCGATGCGGACAAGGCTTGGAGGCGAGAGGATCAATACCGCGGTGCCAATTGGTGTTGGCGTCCCTATTTTGTTCCTAATCTCGTCCAGCTCAATGAGCATCGACGTGCAATCGTTTCGCGCGCCTATACCGATCTCGATTCACACGCATGGATTAGAACCGTATCTGTTCTAGCAGCGCCAGGTCTTATTTTACTTATGGATTTGAAGGATTCTGAGCGAGGAGCTCAGCGTCTATAATGTGCAGCTGCTGGCTCATAAACCATACAATGGCATTCGGCAAAGCCAGTGGGTGTAGAACGCGCATAGGTGTCTGTAATATGGAAGCCGGCTTGTTCATAAACGCGCATCGCACGAGTGTTCCAAGTAAGTACCTCCAAATCAATTTCGTTTTGAGGGGTGCGCCTTATTGCCTCTGCGACAATGAGACGTGTGAAGGCAAGGCCGAGGCCTTTACCGCAAAGATCAGGCCGCAATCCAAGACCAAGCCGCGTTACGCCTGTTAAAGGAAAAAACTGCGCGAACCCAATGAGCGCAGACTGAGCGTCTAGGACAGCCATATATTGGGCAGCACGAAGGACGGAATCGCCAAATTCGATTTCGTCTTTTTTCATTTGCTCCCAAGCCGGCCAGTTATAAACATCAAATGGAGCCTCGTAGCGCCAGCCGCATAGTTGCTGTGCATGAACGGTTTCGAGCGGGCATATGGTCATATCGCCTTCATCTCGATTATAATGAATAGAGCTTTGATGGCTTGTCATTTGTTTTTACCTCCGCTTGAAAAAAAGTAGCTGAATAGAGCGAATGTCGAATGAAATAGGTTTATTATAACAGATAGGCGTGCGTTGATCGCGCGTAAATAAGGAGAAGCATCAAAATGAAGAAGTTGATCTGGCTAGGCTGCTTGTCATATTTAGTCATCGGCGTTGCCCATGTTGTGGGCGGATCTATCTTGGAACAGCTCATTGCTCATTATGGTTTAACCTATAAAGATGGCGGGCAATGGATTATGAATCAATTCCTCGGGTTCCTGGTGGGTGTTCTGCTAGCGCCATCTATTACTGCGAGAGTTGGAAAAAGAGGCGCAGTACTGATTGCGATGGGTGTACTGACGCTGAGTGAGGCGGCATACAGCTTGCTGCTTCCATGGGGCTGGATGCTCGCGATTGCCCCTCTTGCGGGTCTTGGCTTTGGGATGACGGAAGCGGTCGTCGGCGCAATGATTATTGATATGGCGAAAAACGGCAAGGCATCGGCGATGAGCCGATTGGAAACCTTTTTTGGTGTTGGCGCATTGTTGATTCCAATTGCAGCGGCTTATCTGATTCAGCATAGCATATGGCAGGTTTCCTTTCCGATTCTGGCAGCGATGTCAGGCATCACCTTTGTTCTCTGGCTGACGATGTCCTTTGGAGAGCTGGATGATGAGCTTGGTATAGTTGCTCGAACACCGGAAGTGAAGGAAGGCCATTCGAATGAGTTGGAAGGATTGCAAACCACTCGCGGATCTGTTTTTTTTGGCTATCCGCGCAAAGCACTTCCATTTCTCTTGTTATCGGCTTTATTTTTTATGCTTTATGTAGGAATGGAAATGAGCTTCTCCAATTATCTGCCTTCTATTCTCATTGTTCGTTCAGGCGTAGGAGATTCCAGTGCGGCAGCGGTGCTCAGCTTGTTCTGGGGAACGATGGTGCTAGGGCGTCTATTTGCTGGGGTACTGGCTGATCGCATGGGTTATTCGCGATACTTGCTGATTGCTACAGCAGGCGCCTCGGTCGTTTTTGTATTAATGGCGTTTATGGGTGAGCTTAGCTGGATGCTTGCCTTTGTCGCACTTAGCGGGTTATTCTTCTCGGGTATATTCGGTATCGCTCTTGTTTATGCCAATGAGCTCATTCCGGGTATGACGGAGAGGACAACGAGTCTGCTGGTAGCATTCGGCGGGCTTGGAGGAGCGATTTTTCCACGAGTGACTGGCTGGATAATGGATCAGTACAACGTAGAGTCAACGTTATGGTATATAAGCAGCTTGGTTATACTGATGCTGCTTCTGCTAGCGGCGATGCTCCTGCTCGGAAGAAAACAAGTTCACAGCGTAAGATCCAAGGCTTAAATGGACTGCAAATTATAAAAAAAACCTCCACATTCGCTGTTTCAAAGCGGGTGTGGAGGTTTATTTATTATTAAACGTGTTATTCTAAATGCTTTCAGCTATTTAAGAATGGTTTTGTATACCTCTATGGCGCGCGCGCGTGATGCTTTCAAGTCGACGATGGCACCGCTTTGCGGCTGATGAATCTCTTTGTCTGTCAGATGATTCAAATGAGGCAGCCAGCGCCTAATATAGCTGCCACTAGGATCATGCGTCTGCGACTGAGTTGCGGGATTCATGATGCGGAAGTAAGGCGCTGCGTCATACCCGAGTGAAGAGCACCACAGCCAGCCGCCGCGATTAAGCGTGTTGTCATAATCGCTTAAGTGAAGGCGGAAATATTGTTCTCCAAGCGTGAAGGGGCATAGCAGATTTTTAGTTAAAAACATGGCTGTTACCATTCGCAAGCGGTTGGGCAGCTCACCTGTACGATTGAGCTGCGTCATGGCCGCATCAATGATTGGAATGCCAGTGGCGGCTGCAGCCCATGCTTCTAGATGAGCATCTGAGAGCTTGGACATATCAGCGAGCTGCTCGTAACGAAAGAAATCATCATGATACATCGCTTGATATAAATAAAAATCACGCCATGCCAGCTGCCGTATCCATGATTCAGACCCCGGAAGCCCTTGGGTCATTTCGTAGGCTTGGCGAGCGGAGATGGCGCCCGTATTAAGGAAACGTGCGAGCTGGCTTGTATGATCATCGGCATAAGCGTCCCTGATCTCGGAATAAGAGGCAAGGCGTTCTCGTACGAACCGTTCCAGCTTGGATAATCCTTTGGATGATCCTTGTACGTTCGTGCCGCCTAGGGCGCACGAAATGGATTCAGGCAAAGCGAAAGACTGCGCAACCTTGGCATTGATTTCGCTTAAGGTAGCAAGCTCATGAATCGTCGTTTCACTCATTGGGCTATAGCACTCCAGCATAAAGCTGCTCCACTTGCGATAAAAGGGTGTGAAAACCTTGTATGGCTCCACTTTTTGAGCAAATGCCGGGAAAGCATCTAGATCAGCAAGAGGTGAATCGGCAATAGACATCCATCGGCGGCCAAGGCTGCGTGTGGTCAGCCCAAGCTGCTCATCTCGCTGCCTTGAGTAAGGCGTATAGTCTGTATGAACAATAACCTCATCAATAGGATGCGCATGCAGCAGTGCTTCGGTGATCGCAGCAGGATTACCATAAAGCACATGCAGCTCCTTCCCTGCATTAGAATAGCTGTGCAGAAGCGAGGCGGCTTGCGCCATGAAATTTCGGCCGCTATGACTAGTTAAACGGCCATCTCCTGTAATAACGGGATCTATGATTAGCAAATGAATGCCTTGTTTCTCTTTTTTCTTCAAATAATCAAAAGCGCGCAAATCTGCAATACGCAAATCCTTGCGGTGAATAAACAAATACATCAGTGATAGCTCCTTCCATAAGCGCAACATTGAACGGCCGCATTCCAGCTGGAATGAAACAGCAAAGCCGCAAGTCATTTGTCGTCAGAGGACAAAAAACTGCGGCTTTGCTAGATGAGTCTACCCGTTCAACCCTCAAGAAGAGGGATTAGGCTGCTCTATTTTACGTCAACGTTGGCTTGGTATGAATCAGCATCCATGATACGACGAGCAGTTACATATCGTCCCTCATAGTACTCGGAGTTAAGTTTGTCAGTTACAACGCCTCTGCTCGAGGATGAATGTACAAACTTGCCATCTCCAATGTAAATGCCAACATGGGATATGGCGCTATTATTGCCGCCAACTGTGTCGAAGAACACAAGATCTCCCGCAATGAGGTCAGCCTTAGCGACCTTTGTACCTTCTTTTGCTTGCGAACCAGAAGTACGTGAAAGCTCAATGCCCATTTTCTCGAACACATAGCTCGTGAAGCCGGAGCAATCAAAACCTTTCGACGACGTTCCGCCGCTTTTGTACGGAGTGCCAATAAGATCATTAACAATTCCGTTCAATTTTGAGTCAGCGAAAGCGCTTCCCGCTTGAAAAGCGAGCACGAGAACGAGACCCAGGATTAATGCGGTAATCTTCTTCAATTGTGAAACTCCTTCCAATGCCGACGAGGTTAGCTGTGGGGTTCGGTTGAAGGCTCCCTATGATTCCTCGGGCGTTTGAAAAAAACTCAAACGTCGGAATCAATTCACCCAAAGTGGTTCCCCCGTATCCCAATAGGGAATTAGGCAGTTTTTTTATTGCTTTGAGAAATATTCGATTATTTTCAATGATCTCCTGCCTTTAGTGGCAATTTCTAATAATTCTCATGTAACCTTTTGACAATTTGCTTCGTTAAACCGTTCTTTCTGTAATATAAACACGCCATAGTAGTGCTTTCTAACTAAATACATGGAGTCAATTTCATTAATTATGTGGATGTTGTGTAAAATATACCGATTTGTCCTTTAGGCGCTATATCGCAAGGACTAGCTTAAAGTGCCGTAAACGGCGGTATTTCACCATTTTGCTCCTCATAAATTAGAAAAATCTCATCTATATCACTCGTGAATAAGCGTAGATTCAGACAGCCTAGCTGCTGCTCCAGATAGAGCGGCAGAAATAGACAAAGGGGGCTGTTCATGAGAACAGCCCCCTTTGGGCAATCGAAAAAAAGATTTATTTTGCAGTAACGATTTTTTCAGAAATGAGCTGTGGATCGTTGTTTTTTTGCTGCATCCAAAACTGTACCTTGTATTTTCCGGCATTTTTGAAATCGTAGGAAACGAGCTTGGAGCTGAACCAAAAGGTGTCTTTTTCGACGAACTCTTTAAAATCATCATCATCCTGGCTGCGGCTGTCGATTGTCGTTTCCTTATCATTAGGATCAACGATGGTCACTTTGAACTCTGAAATCGCCATATTCAAATTATCGATTTGTGCTTGCACTAAAAATTTCTGAACACTGCCTTTATCAACCTGTCCGAACATAGCTCGCTTCTCGTTCATTAGAAACATATGCACATTGGGCTTCTGAATAATGAGCTTCTTATCATTGCTCTTCCATTGGACGAAGGCTTGAAGGCTGTCACTTAAAGAACGAATGCTAATATAAACCTTATCATCCACAACGACAGCATCGTCAGTGGATTGCTTATTATTATAAAGGAGCGTTACCTTTTGAAATAGTTTGTCTGCTGCAACCAATGAACCGCCCGATAAGAGCAATACCATGGATATAATAACTAGTTTTTTACGCATCATTTGTGAATATCCCCCATTTTTGATTTTCTTTCAGTTATTTATACAGAACTGCCATCATTTAGTTGCGGTTAGTTGTAAAAAAAACCTCCACACCACAGCAAAGCGTGGAATGAAGGTTTATTTTTGCTTCAGCATCTAGAGGACGCTGAAGGCTTTTTTGGTTTGCTACATTCTTTTCGTTTCCAAAAAGTCATATTGCGCGGCAATCGTCCAAACCTTCATCAGTGTTTGAATGAGATAATAGCCTTGATGCAGGATGAGTGCAATCAGCCCGGCCCACAGCATGGAGAGACTTGTCACCACAAGCCCAGCAGCCGCTCCAATCCCCCACATGATGAGCGACACAGCTGCATAGGTGAGGAAATTTCGGAGAGCGTGCCATAAGGAACGGAATATGCTTCCTCCTGATGCAGCGCTGAATTGCATGGCTAGAAACAGCAGATGCAGTACTGTGCCCCATAGGAGCCATAGAAGGGCGCTAGGCAGCACCGTTTGCAGCAGCTCTGGAATAGAGCCGCTCTCTAGAAGCGCATCCAGTGAGCGCGGCAGCACATACCAAGCAGGAGCCACAGATAAAATAACCTCGATCCAGTAAAGCAGAACTACAGGCTTCCAAGCTTTGCGAATACCTTCTAGAAATCGTGTCCCTCCATTCGATCTGGACTGATTTAACGAATAGAATAGACCGGCATTGAATAAGGGAGTGATCAGCATTCGGGCAACAAGGAGACCGCCCAGCGTCCAGACGTAAGGATTAATGAGATCGGTCTTGAACAGCTGGAATTGTGCTTCGGTCATGAATAGCTGAACGGCTGCTTCTGAAGGAGCGGAGCTTGGATATCGACGCAGCAGCGGAGCTACGACCGAATCAATGAAGCGGTAAAGGAAGAACCCCCAGATCAGCTGATAAAGAAATAATAAAACAACAATGTAAAAATGTTTTACCGCTAACCGCCAGCCTTGCTTCAAATGTATTTTCATCGTTTATCGCTCCTTGAACGCAATTACTTACCAGCTCAGCGACCCGAGCAGTCCTTCAATTAGTTGGACAACGCCGAGGCTCCATCTTGTGCGTTTATCCTCTGGCAGCTGAGCCTGCATGTAGTTGTTAATGAGCTTATTATCAAGCACATTGCTGTTGTTTGGGTCAACGACTGCCCATTCAAGCGGAGCGGAATGCAGCTGTTTATATTGCATATGGGATTCCTGAGTATCCCAAAGCTTTGTTATTTTGGTGCCGTCAGTAAACTTCATCAACACTTTAATCTCGCCATTGCTGCCGCCGTTTTTCTTAACGAGTACAACAGATTCATACATCTCAGCACCATCTTGGGTGACTGGGCGTACATGAATCGATTCGATCGAAAAGTCGGCCATTTTGTTGCCGTAGACATATTGGCTGAAATAATCATTCCATTTCGTTTTTGTTACCTGTTCGACAACACGCTGGAAGTCTGCTGTCGATGGATGCTTGAACTTATACTTTTGGAAATAGGTTCGCAATATTTTTTGCATCGTTCTGGAGCCGACCTGATTCTCGATACCAATGAGCACCAGCTTTGCCCTCAGATATACATTCTCGGCATATTGCGAGTGGCTGGCGTATGACCAAGATTGCTGCTTGAGCGGTGCAGGGTTGGTCATATAGCTCGCTTCCATGCGCAAATTCGGCTCCAAGCCGTATGCCGTCTCCATTACTTTATCCTCGGCATAGGACGTAAACCCCTCGTCCAGCCATGCCTCCTCGAATTCATTAGAGGCGACCATTCCGTACCAATATTGATGGCCAATCTCATGAACGACCGTACGTTCAAGATCGTAGCCTGGGTTATCATTTTCTGCAGCGAAAGCGGTAATGAGTGTTGGATACTCCATGCCGCCAGCTCCGTTCGCTCCTTTGGGCGGAACGACGATCGACAGCGTACTGTAAGGATATTCACCATACCACTTGGCGTAGCTTGAGAGTGCGGACTTGGCTGCATGCATGTAGCGATCCTTAAGGTCAGCATGCGCAGGATCAAGATACAGCTTAATGCGTACACCGGGAATGCCGGTATCTGAATAAGCAGTCTCTTCATAAACGAAGTCCGGTGAGGCCGACCAAGCAAAATCATGAATATCATCAGCATAAAACTGGTAAATCTTTGTTGCTTCCTTGATCTCGATAGGCTTTGTTTGGAAGCCCGTTGCAGCGACGGTGTAGTTCTCAGGCACATTAATCCGAACGCTGTATATGCCGAAGTCGCTGTAGAACTCAGAATTGCCATGATACTGATGGACATTCCAGCCCTCAGCTGTACGTCCGCGCATGCCGGCTGTCTCATATACAGCGAGCTTTGGAAACCACTGCCCAGCCATCACGAAGTTGCCGGAATAGCCCATTCTTGCGAATACCTCTGGGAGCTTCACCTCGTAGCTCATTCGCAGCGTTACGGAGGTGCCGGGAGCGATAGGCTCCGGCAAGCGGATTTTGGCCAAAGTAAAATCATTGGCATTGCCATCGTCAGGTTGTACATATTGAAGACGTGGCAGAAGGCTCTCACCGTTCAGCGTTTCTAGCGTAAGCAGGTTCATATAGCCTTGGCTATTGGTTGTTGCTTTGTCCTGGCGCAGCTTGCCGCCGGATTCTTTCATAAACGTGGTTTTGCCCGATTGAAAGGCGTTCGGGTACAGATGGAAATAGAGCTCGGACACTGTTTTTTTGCCAGGGTTAGTCCAAGTTACGGTTTGCTCACCGTTCAGCTGCTTTGCATCATTCGTTAAATGCACGTTGATATGGTACTCAACGACACGTTTGCTCAGCTCTTGCGGTTTAGGTGTGATGACCGTATTCGGCTCCTGCACGGCAGGCGGCTTGACCGACTTTTGAGCAGGCGCTAGTGCTTGCTTGGCGTTAGCGGCGGGGGCGAAAGCATAAGTATATTGGGATTGCCAAGCAGTCCCGAAGTCATGCTGCATCGATATGCCGAGCAGCGCGACTGCGAGTATTACGAGTAAAATTCGTTTGAAATAGCGTGGAGTCATTGAACGTTTCCCTCCCGTTGACAAGCATCTACAGCATGTATATGTTTGCTTTTCGATGATTATTAGCTAAAATGGAATTATTGTATCGGGGAAGGTGTGAATACGCATGACGGAAGAACAAGGACAACCGGCGGAGCCGGTAAAGAAAGAAAAGAAATCACTGTCGCTCAACGTAGTGAGCAGCAAACAACATAAAGGTTTTGGGGCAGGAACGATCGATTTGAGCGCGGTATCCTGTGTTATTATTGATGATGGCGTTGCTTATATTGATGTTGGCGCTATGCATGCAAAGAGTAAAGTAGAGCGTGGCATTAAGTTTACGCCTAACAAAGAGGATACTCCGAACGGTCGTCAATGCTGGATCGTATGGGTAGCGGTTGACCGCAATGAAGAAGGCTCCTATTACGCGGGCGCTACGGCATGCGAGATGCTGATTGATTCCGAGGCGCGTCGCGGGTGGAAGCTTCTCCCGGATCACGTGAACAAGCTGGATCAATCACTCAAACGCCGCTATAACTTGTCCGAGCTTGGCGATGTCGATAAATCGGCGCTTCGCAAGCTGCTTGTGGAGCATAATCTTGAGTGGTGGGATCGCTCCCCAGACGAGCTTAAGCAAGCTTTGGACGTATAGCAGTTAGCGTTATTAGCAGCAGATTACCGTTATCGTGAATTATGGATGAGAACCTCATCGTTCGTAGGCTAGTCCTATCGAATGGTGAGGTTTTCCGCGTTGATAGAGGCTGTTAAAGCATTTAAAAAATTTTTTTGGCAGCAAGTGCAGGGTATGCGGGACAAGCTGGCGTCTATTAGATTGGGAAGGAGGGGAGCGACATTCAAGACGAGGATTGGATCAGAGAGGTACAGAAGGGCGGGCCCGAGCATTTTGGTCCTTTTGTACAGGCATATGGTCCTTATATATATAGAACAGTCTTCGCAGTGCTTCGTTCACCGCATGATGCGGAGGATATTACACAGGAAGTGCTGCTGCAAATTTATCGCTCCCTTCCGGATTGTCGATTGGATGGGCTCAAAACATGGATTACCCGTATTGCCGTCAATCGAGCGATCGATTTCAAACGCAGCCGTGCACGAAAACCAGAGGAGCTAATGGATAGCGAAGCGATGTCTGAAAAAGTACATGAAGAACTTGTGTCTGCTCCTGCTGCAGAAACATTAGCCATCGAACAGGCGGATAGGCAGCAGATACGAGAGCGAGTTGATGAAATGCCGGAAAACTATCGTGAAGTCATAACTGCTTATTATATGGAAGACAAGTCATATGAACAAATCGCAGCCGAAACTGGACTAGAACGCAAAAGCGTAGAGTCCAGGCTGTACCGTGCAAGAGGCTGGATGAAGCGCCATTTTCGGAAGGAGGACTTCGAATGATGATTGAGCATATCTCTTCTGATCAAATGTCCCGTTACGTAAACGACAGACTGGTTGAGGCTGAGCGTATACCGGTTGAGCAGCATTTGGCTGCTTGCGATTTCTGTTTGCAGCTGTTCGTCATTGCGATTGAAACAGCTGAGGGCGAGATGCAGCGGGCAGATTCTGATTTAACGACGCCGATGCCTAACATGGAGCAAATAGAAAAGCGTGTCGTGGAGCAATTGATGATGGAGCAGGAAGATGATCATAGAGAAGTCGGGCCACATGTTGTGACGAGTACTATACAAGAGAAGCCTCGCCGTCTGCGGACATGGCTTCAGCATCCGGTAACGCATTACACCATAGCTGCTTCGATTACGCTGCTGCTGCTTGCCAGCGGGACTTTTGCCTCCTTCTCACAGAAGCTGGCTCAGCTTGATATGAATGAGAATAAACAGCAGGATATAAGGCCGAATCCGCCAGCGGCGGCAGGTGGACATTCCGAATCTTGGTCAGACAGAATGGTTGATCAAACCGGATCGTGGCTCGATGGCTTAAAAGCTTCTCGATTTAGATAAATGAAAAAAAGAAGACAGAAGGGAATGAATAAATGATGAATAAAAGCCCGTTAGCGGCGTTCTTTCTTTCTTTTTTACCTGGCGTAGGACATGCCTATGCAGGTCGCCCAGTACGTGCGGTTTTGTACGGGGGAGCTTTCTTTGGTTCGATAGGATTGTGTATTCTATTTGGATTAATGGGCGGGTATATGGAGGATACAGTTTATATCTTTTTGTTTTTTATAGCGGCGATGGCTGGAATCATCAATATGATTGATATGGTCATCTTCCTGCTGCTAGGCAAGGGATTGCCGTCAGGCGGGGCAAACCAGCATCCATTCGAGCATCCTGCTGATCATTTCTCGCCAGGCTTTGTTCCTTTGGAGCAGGAGCGCCAGCGCGAGAAGTCGCGGACGATCATGTTCTCTCTGATTCCGGGTCTAGGGCATATGAATATGGGGCTTATGCAGCGGGGCATTACCTTCCTCATTTCCTTCATTGGCTGGTTTGCGATTATCGTCTTCTTAGGCACGATAACGCACAGGGCAGAGCTGCTCGTGTTTCTTTTGGCGCTTCCTGTTATTTGGATATACAGCATGTTTGATGCAATCAGCCAGCTGCATGCCAAGCAGCGCGGGGAGCATGTGGCGGACCGTGCTATATTTGAGGACATGGAATCGTATATCGCCTCTGGGCGTAAAAGCAAAGTGCTGGCTATCGCATTAGCTATTTTTCCAGGTGCAGGACATCTGTATCTAGGTTTGCAAAAACGCGGCCTGCAGCTAATGGGTGGTTTTCTTCTCGCCGTCTATATTATGGACAATTTGCGCTTGTCGCTGTTTTTTTTCCTGCTTCCGCTGTTCTGGTGCTTTGCTTTCTTCGATGCGCTGCAGCAGACGTCTCGTTATGAGCGTCAGGAGCTTACCGATGAACCGGTATTGACCCAGCTTGTCCCTTATCAGCGTTGGTTTGGTTTTGGGCTGCTGGGATTCGGCGTTTATTACCTGCTCGATCGTGTAGCTGTAGAGGTTACTTCTCATTTCTCAAGGGAGCTTTATTCCCAATACATGCAAATTAAATATATGATACCAACGGCGGTTGTCGCATTTATTATGATTATTGTAGGCATGCGTCTAGCTTTCGGAAGCAAGGCATCTCCGGTAATGAGCAAAGGTAAACCGCCAGAGCTTCATAAGCCGATGCCAAGAAAGTACGAGGAGGATTCGCATTGAACACCAACACGGTAAATATGGCTGAACCGTCTGTCAATCAACCATCAGGCGTTCGCACTTGGCGCGTCGGCTCATTATCCATGGGCGTGACACTGATTCTCGTGGGGACAGCGTTAGCTGTCTCTCTATGGCAGGACATGGAGGCTTACGAGGTGCTCGTGTGGGTCGCGCCCGTCGTTTTCATTATGCTTGGAGCGGAGCTGCTGCTTTACTTGAAGTTTTCTAGCAGTGCGCGTACTATCGTTCGTTATGACTGGATGAGTGTCTTTTTTGTAGGAATGGTTGGAACAGCCAGTCTCGGGCTTGCACTGCTCATGTCAACGGGCTTGTTCGATGAGCTGCAGCGAGGGCTGCAGATGACGCAGCGATCGGCATTCGTGGAAACGAAGAAAATAGGGGTGCCTGCTGATATTAAGAAGATTGTTGTGCACACCTTGGATGGCGTGACGCTTGAGCAAATGGAAACACGTGAGCTTAAGCTGTTTGGCCAAATTCGTTATTGGTCATCCGAGAAGTATGAGCGATTGGACAATAAAATGCTGAAAACCGATGTTGTTGGCTCAACGATGTATGTCATGGTTGGTTCCGTCGATCACCGGGACGGCGGCCTCATCTCAGATACTGTCAGCCCGGAGCTGACATTAATTGTACCGAAGGATGTAGAGGTCGTGGAACGGGGGCGTTAGTAGCGAAATTGGAAAAGCAGCTTGAAGCGGGATGTTCTCGCTTCAAGCTGCTTTTTTTAAGAGAGGGGATTTGAGGAGATGTCGTTCATTGCTGTACTTCGATGGGCAACTTACTCAACACCTCTTGAAGAGGAGCTAGGACACGATAAGAGCCGCGAAGAGGTATATAACCTAACTTGCGATTAATGCTGAGAATAGGTGCATTTGTTGAGTCATTATCTGTACGGATGTATGCGGCTAGATGCTGCTGAGCAAGCTCAATCGCTTTGAGCTTTAAAGCAAAAGCAATTTTCCTACCGCGATAAGCTCTGCTTACGCCGGTATATTCATGATACATCCCGTTTGTTTGTGGATTAAGCAGGACATTAGTAACCCCTACGAAGCGGTCGCCGTCAGCAGCGATAATCACTTGCTCAGGCGCATAGCCGTCTACTTTCAAATACCATTTGCGCCATTCGACGAAATCAGGGACTTCACCAAGATAACCGGGAATGTCTACCAGTGTTTCTTTATAGATCTCATACAGCTTCTGTTCGCTTTCTTCACCGGGTTCATCGGCAAGCGTTAGGAAGCGTAGCGCCCCAAGGTCTGGCATGCTTGGAAATTGCGGTTGTTGCGCTCCATCATGTTCACCAAGTGTAAGGACGGACTGGAAGGCATGGCGTTCAATTACAAAAGCATGTCGCTTTGCAAACTGAATCGCATCCTCATTATCGTCCCATACTTCAGTAATGAGCGTAGAAGCGCCGATTTTCAAAGCCCATTTTCCAATGTGAGCTAACAGCAATTGGCCGATTCCCTGCTTGCGATAAGACTCTGATACGACAAGCGTATTGCATAAGTAGCCAGGCTCTGTCCAAGGCGCCCGCCACGTCCAGGCGTAGCCGACAATATCGCCTTGCTCATTTACTGCAACCTGCCGCTCGCGATCGTATCCGGCAAGCAGTCCGTTCTCATCCATCCATGTATGTCCAATCTCATAAAGCTTCTTATCTGCATCATGCAGGTTCTCAGCAGTCGTCGGTTCTGACCACACTTGATTAAGCAATTGTGCAAGCTGCTCGTAGTCCTCTGGCAGCTGCAAGGGGCGTAGTGTAATGGACATGGCGTCCCACCTCATCTTTCGTTTCGGTATTCATATAAGATGATTATGGCACGGATGAAGCAGCCCTAGATAGGGAGAGTTTGACTATAAACATTAAATAACAAACGAAAAAAAGCTGCGCCAAAGTCAGAGAGACTTTAGCACAGCTTTATATTTATTCATATTGCCGATTATGAAGCGACGGCAACGGCATTGTAAGTCATAATCCATACAGAACCTGCGACGATCGTCAGCAAAATAACGAGGCCGAAAATAAGCGCCATCAGGTTGAAGCGAGGTTTCTCCTCATCCCGTATGTGCATAAAGAAGATAAGCTGAACAGCAAATTGCAGAACTGCCGTCACAAGGATGAGCAGCGTTGCAGCTTTTTTGCTAAGCAGGTCATTCATTACTACGACAAGCGGAATGATTGTCAGAATGATGGAGAATAGGAAGCCGATCACATATGACTTCATCGATCCGCCGTGGGACCCGTGTGCGTCCTGCGAATGTGTGTTATGGTTTTCCATCCTACATCACCCCCATCAAATAAACGATTGAGAATACGAAAATCCATACGACGTCCAGGAAATGCCAGTACAAGCTGATGATGCCTACTTTGCGCTTCGTAACGGGTGTAATGCCGCGGCGTCTAATCTGAAGAATTAGTGCAATCATCCAGACTAAGCCAAGCGATACGTGAAGTCCGTGTGTGCCGACGAGAACGAAGAAGGCTGACCAGTAGGCACTTGTTCCGATATTAGCGCCTTCGTGCACCAAATGCATGAACTCATTTACTTCTAGATAGATAAATGAAGCGCCGAGCACTGCTGTAATAGCGAGCCAAAGAATAAGGCCGCGCTTGTTGCCTTTGTTCATTTCAAGAACGGCTATACCGCTTGTAAAGCTGCTTGTCAGTAGAATGAAGGTCGAAATGATAATACCGTTCATCTCAAGCAATTCGGCACCTGTCGGTCCGCCGTCAGTGTTGAGACGGAGGACGACATAGGTTGCAAATAACGTACCGAACAAAATAACGTCGGTTATAAGAAACAGCCAGAAGCCGAACATTTTCATCGATTCTTGATCGTGATGATCGTCATGGTGACCGCCGCCGTGTCCAGCGCCGTGTCCGCCATGCGCTCCTGCTGGAGTGGAAACTGCATGTGCCATTATTTTGTCCCCCTTAACGCTGCTTCCGTACGTTCAATCTCATCCACCGGAATGTAATAATCGGTATCGTAAGAGAACGAACGAACAAGCATACATACGGCTACGCCGACTAGACCTGGTATGGCCATCCATAGCCAATCCCATACGAAGCCGAAGCCTGCAATAAACCAGCAGATCGACATAATGAATGGAATACCTGAATTTTTCGGCATATGAATCGGTTCAAGCGGCGCAAGTGGTTTAGCAGGCTGACCATTCGCAATGCGCTGCTTTTCTTCCCACCACTCGTCTTGGCTAGTAACCTGTGGCAAGCGAGCAAAGTTATATAGCGGTGCAGGTGATGGAATCGACCATTCGAGCGTACGGCCATCCCATGCATCGCCATCCTTTTCTTTCTTGAAAAACTTGATGCTGTGAGCGATTTGCCATACTTGGAAAATAAATGCGATACCCATCAAGAATGCTCCAACAGTAGAGACGACGTTCAAAGGCTGCCAGCCCATATCGAAGTCATATTCGTTGAAACGACGCGTCATACCCATTAAGCCAAGTGCGTATTGCGGCATGAAACAAACATAGAAGCCGATGTTCCAGAACCAGAATGCCCATTTGCCAAGACCTTCATGCAAACGGAAGCCGAACATTTTTGGCCACCAGTAGTAAAGGCCTGCGAAGTAACCGAACACAACGCCGCCGATAAGCACCTGATGGAAATGCGCGATCAGGAAGTAACTGTTGTGGAACTGGAAGTCAGCAGGTGCGACAGACAAGAGCACCCCGGTCATCCCACCGACAACGAAGCAGGGAATAAATGCTACCGTCCACATCATCGGAGTCGTAAACCTAATTCGGCCTCGATACATCGTAAACAGCCAGTTGAATATTTTAACCCCGGTCGGTATTGCGATAATCATCGTTGTCAAAGCGAAGAAAGCATTGACGTTGGCGCCTGAACCCATTGTGAAGAAGTGATGCGCCCATGTAAAGAAGGAGAAGAAGCTGATCGACATAAGCGCGAATACCATTGACTTATAACCGAACAATTTTTTCTTCGAGAAAGCCGAAACAATTTCAGAGAAAATACCAAAAGCCGGCAAGATAACAATATATACTTCAGGATGTCCCCACATCCAGATGAGGTTGATATACATCATCGGGTTGCCCCCGCCGTCGAGCGTAAAGAAGTGAGCGCCCAGATAACGGTCGATGAACAATAGGAACAAGGTAACAGTCAAAATTGGGAATGCGAAGATAATAGTTACACATGACGACAAAACAGACCATACGAACATCGGCATTTGCATGAGCTTCATGCCTGGTGCGCGCATTTTTAGAATCGTAACGATAAAGTTAATACCTGTAGCCAATGAACCGATACCTGAGATTTGAATACCCCATATATAGAAGTCCTGTCCGAGTCCCGGACTTCCTGACAGCTCAGAGAGCGGCGGATAAGCGAGCCATCCTGCATCAGGTGAACCGCCGATAATGAAGGATACGTTAAACAGCATGGCACCGAAGAAGAACATCCAGAAGCTAAGGGAGTTCAAGAACGGGAATGCAACGTCGCGGGCACCAATTTGCAGTGGGACGACGATATTGAATAATCCGAACATAAGCGGCATCGCCATGAACAAGATCATGATTACGCCGTGTGTCGTAAAGATTTGGTTATAGTGATCCGGCTGCAAAAACTCCACTTCAGGAGCTGCGAGCTGAACACGCATGAGCAGCGCATCAACGCCGCCGCGGAATAGCATAAGAATAGATGCGATGATATACATAATACCGATCTTCTTATGATCGACGCTGGTCAGCCATTCCGTCCAAAGCCAGCGCCATTTTTTGAAAAAGGTAAGCGTGAATATAATCGCCACAACCGACAGGCCGATGGATACTTGAGCCCCTAAAATAAGCGGATCGCCTGTGACGAAAAATTCGGACGCGAAATCTTTAATTTTGTCTAACATGAGGGGTCCTCCTAAAAGTTTGTGGCACAAACTCGCCTCTTAAGCATTTGCTTGAAAGCGGGTTAATGACCCGCATGAATATGAGCATTTAAATCTGGTTTGCTTTTCGTTTCTTTTTGCGTCGCAGACGTATCCGCTGTAATGGATTCTTTATCCGTTTCTGCGGCGGGCTCTGTTGCGCCTCCACCATGATGCTGGTGAGCGCTGCCGTCGCCTTTTACATATTGCGTTACAATTTTATTGAACAATCCTTCAGGGAAGCTGGAGAACAACTGCACATTAGAAGGACCTGGTTCAGTAAGCTTCTCGAACCCTTCCATTGTCAGTTCAGGCGACGATGCTTTAACCTCGCCTACCCAAGCTTTATAGTCCTCTTCGGACGTAGCATCGACCTTGAATGTCATTTTGGCAAAATCTTTTCCTGTGAAGTTAGCACCGGAGCCATAATAGCTGCCTTGCTCATCAGCCTGTAGGAATAAGGTCATCGCCATCCCTGACATGGAATAAATTTGTCCGCCGAGTTGTGGCACCCAGAAGGAGTTCATCGCCGTATCCGATGTTAGCTGGAATCTAATCGGCGTATCTTCAGGAATCTTCAAATAGTTGACGGTCGCAATATCCTCTTCTGGATATTTAAACAACCATTTCCAATCAAGTGAAGTAACCTGAATCGTAATTGGCGCCTTAGCCGACTCAATCGGTTTGGAAGGCTCGAGCGCATACGTGTATTTGACGGTGACTATAGCAAGAACAAGGATCGCTACAATCGGAATGCTCCACCAGGTAATCTCTAGCTTCGTGCTGTGCTCCCAGTTAGGCTTATAGGAAGCTTTACTGCCGGGCTTATCACGGTACCGCCAGACGATAACAGCTGTCAGGATAAGTACGGGCACGATAATAACCGCACACAGAATGGTTGAAAAATAAATCAAATCTTTCTGAGACTCGCCGATTGGCCCTTTCGGATCGAGCACGATGAATTGCTCGCCGCAGCCGGAAAGCATAACGGCCATTAGCATAATCAGTGCGGGTGTCAGCATACGAAGAAACGGTCTCATCATCAGTTCAACTCCTCAAAATTACTGCTTACGACTACAATAGCAGATCCACAAGGTAATAACTGCGGGGTTAACAATTACGTCAATAATTCGTCTTTATTCTGTAATAGAAAGTTCACGGCTTAGACAACTGTTAGATTTAGGAGCGTTCAGACAGCGAATTATTCTTACATATAGTAACTTTACCCAAATAAAATTGTTTTGTCCCAGTAAAAGCAAATAGACAGTCGCATCTGGTCATTGACCGAATGTGACTGTCTATTGGTTAAGAGTGATGAAGTTAATTTTAATTATTGAGGCTCATTAAAATCCTTTGACGACTGGTCTTGGTTAAGGCGTGCATGAACAAGTCCGATCGCTGTGCCAATAACATAAATATGAACGCTGCCGATTAGGAATCCGATGCCGACCATAAGTCCAACATTTTTATCGCTGAAATGGCTTAAGTTAATGAGGCTTAATAAAACGCCAATAGATAAAACGATCCAAGAGATGGCAGTCATTGCCTTTACGAGGCGCTTGACATCTGATTTAGAAGGCTGAATGTTGCTGATTGTTGCGGTTTTTGTTGTCATATTTAACACTCCCGATCAATTGTAAGTGTTTTCTTATCCATACTATACCACAACTTTGTGGTTTTGTTCAAAGAAAATTCACTTTTTGATCATAAGTTGGACAAAAATGCGCAAAGATCACGGTTGGTTCAATATTGGAAGGAACAAAAGCCCTCCTCGTTAAAGGAAGGCTGCTGTTTGTTTAGTCTGTCCACCAGCGTTTCAAGTCATTCCACCAAGAGCGTCGTCCTGCTGTACCAGACCCATTTTGAGAGGCGTCACTGTCGTTATTTCCTGCACCTGCAGGCTCGCCGCATACATCAGTCGGCTCCGTTCCGCTGATGAAGGTTTCTAATCGTCTGTGCGGACAGCTGCTTTCTGCAAGCTTGCCGCTTGTCGGATCGATATACACGTTCACGATGCCTTCCGGAATCGGGAAAATCTTCGGCGGTATGGCAGTCAGCGCTTGCTCCGTAAATTTCGCGAAAATGGGAGCAGCTCGGTAAGCCTCGGCAACGGTTAATTTGCGATCCTTATCGTAACCTACCCACACTGCTGTCGCTAGTTCAGGCGTATACCCAACAAGCCATGCATCTGTGGGGGTCGTACCCGTCTTGCCTGCTATCGGCCGCTTAATAATAGAAGATACGCGGAAACCTGTTCCGCCTTCTTCAAATACACTCTCCATTAAACTGGTCATAACATAGGCTTCGGCTGGGGTGATGGCTTGCACTGATTTTTGTTTCGCTTCATATAATACCTGTCCCTTGCGATCCTCAATGCGGAGAATCGCAATCGGCTCCATGTGAATGCCGCCGTTTGCGAAAGTGCCAAATGCAGAAGCCATTTCGAATGGGCTGACTGGAAAGGTGCCAAGCGCAAGTGAAGGGACCGGCTTCATCGGACTTTCAATTCCCAGCTTCTTTGCCGTTTCAATAACTTTATCAGCGCCGACGGTCATGATGGTGTTAACCGCATAAATATTATCCGAGCTGGCCAGCGCCTGTCTCATATCAATCAGCTCATTCAAATACTTGTCACCATAGTTGCGTGGTTCATACGTCTTCCGTCCCTCATCATAAGTGAATACAGTTGGTTCACTCTTATAACGGGTAACAGGCGACATAAAACCGCTTTGCAAGGCGGTTAAATATAAGAAAGGCTTAAAGGAGGAGCCGGGTTGGCGCGTCTTTGCAAACACTCGATTATATTGGTTGTTCTTATAATTTCTTCCGCCAACCATCGCTTTGATATATCCGGTGCGCGGGTCTATAGCAATGAGCGCCGCTTGCTGCTCAGAGTTTTCTGGAAAGCCCTTTGCAATGACCTCTTCAGCCGTTGCTTGCGCGGACGGATCAAGCGTTGTATAGATGGTAATTCCGCCCTCATTCAGCAAATGTTCATTAATACCCAGCTTGTCGACAGCAATATATCTGATGTAATCGCGAAAATAAGGCGCAAACCCTTCCTGGTCGCCAGAGCCAAGTGTCTGGAAGCTCAGCATTTCCTTATAAGCGGCATCAGCCTGCTCGGATGTAATGGAGCCGCCTTCAAGCATCGCCTGCAAAATAGTAAGCTGGCGGTCCTTTGCATTCTTCATGTTAAGGTATGGCGAATAATACTTAGGACCCTTCGGAATGCCGGCAAGCATCGCGCTTTCTGCAAGCGTGAGCTCGGAAGCGTGTTTATTGAAGTACATCATCGCCGCTGCTTCAATACCATAGGAGCCGTGGCCATAATAAATTTGATTCAAATACATGCCCAGAATTTCGTCTTTGGAGTAATTCATTTCAAGCTGAACCGTGTACATCGCTTCCTTCAGCTTGCGCTGCCAGGTTCGCTCATGCGTCAAATATAGATTACGTGCGAGCTGCTGAGTAAGCGTGCTTGCGCCTTGGCGTGCCGAGAAGCTTTGGACGTTAACCATAACGGCTCGCGCCATTCCCTTCATATCGAAGCCGCGATGATCATAGAAGCGGCGATCCTCAATAGCTAAGGTTGCTTCAATTACATAATGCGAAATGTCGGATAACTGTACAGAACGGCGGTTCTCTCCAGCATGAAACGTATCGATGACATTGCCATGCAAATCAAGCATTTGAGATGTTTGGCTAATAGCGGTGACTGGCAGCGATTGCGTACGTAAAAAGATAAGTGTACCGGCCAAGATGAGTATGAAAAGGGTGAATGCGGCAGCTGCCCATCTCAACCATTTCTTCATTTTTAGAAATTGGGGAAGGAACCTCTCGGTTATAAATGGAAAAGCAGGCCTGCGGCGCAGCTTACCCTGCTGGTTGGAATTTTTTTTCATGGAGCAGGCTCCCTTCAATGCAAAACTTCGCTTTTCCTTAGTATGGAAAAACGAAGAACACCCTATTCACGAAGAGGAGCGTAATCGTAAATATTTGTAGAAGGGATTTAAATAGTACTCATTATATAGATTGATATTCGGACTTTATTCAGTAGCGTGGCAAAAGAATGAGCAGCCTGCAGTACAAAAATAATAGGCTTGAAATTAGGATGTTGACGATAAGGAAAACGCATGATAATCTCTGATTAAAGGTTTAACCATAGATGACGAGCGTTACTTGGTTAAACGTTTAATTGGTTATCATAATCGTAAAATAAGGCATGGTATTATGCAAAGATCCATGAACCTTCCTTATTATGCTGCTAATGGATCAAAAAATGTTCTATTGAAAGGTGGTGTTGCCTGACATAGTGGATGACGATTTATGTATGCGTTTACATTAGAACCGCACTTATTCATATCAACGCAGGTAAATGAGCTTCTATTATATGAAAAGGATCGTGATGATTAATGACGATTAGTCTTAAGAAACGTCTATCCGTACTAATAATTATGAGTATGGTGCTCACATTCTTCGCGCAGGCACAATCCAGCTATGCAGCTTCTTACGAGGCGGAGTCGGCTTCACTCTCAGGGGGAGCCTTATATGCGAATGATCATACGGGTTATTCCGGGTCTGGCTTCGTTGGCGGTTTTACAGATGGCAATAAGGGAAATGCAGCTGCTCAGTTTACGGTAAGCGCGGCAGCAGCTGGGGTTCATAACGTAACCGTGCGGTATGCGAATGGGAATGGCAGTGCGAAGACGTTGAGCCTATACGTAAATGGCGTCAAAATGAAGCAAACGACGCTGAATGCAACCGCGAATTGGGACAGCTGGACGACCAGCACGGAAGCATTGACGCTCGCAGCAGGCAGCAATACGATCCGCTACAAATTCGACACGACAGACACAGGAAACGTAAACTTAGACAAAATTGATGTTGAAGCAGCGCCAGCTGCGCCAAACACCCTTGAAGCAGAAGCGGCGACTCTTACTGGAGGAACAACTATAGCTAACGATCATACGGGCTATACGGGAACCGGATTTGTCGGCGGCTTCACAGATGGCAACAAAGGAAGCGCGGCGGTACAATTTGCAGTTACGCCAGCCGCAGCCGGAAGCCGTGAGCTGACGTTCCGATATGCTAATGGAACAGGCAGCGATAAAACATTAAGCCTTTATCTTAATGGAACAAAGCTTCGTCAGGTTACGCTTCCAGCTACATCGAATTGGGACACATGGGGCACCAAGCTGGAAGTCGTTACTCTGAATGCAGGCAGCAATGCCGTTCGGCTTCAATTTGATACGACGGATTCTGGAAATATCAATTTGGATAACCTCGTTGTAGGTGTTCTTACAACAACGCCGACACCAACCCCTACAGCAACTCCAACACCAACCGTGACACCAACGCCTACGCCTACTGTAACACCTACCCCAACGCCGGGCACGGGATTTGTGTATCAAGCGGAGGATCAATTTTTCTCAGGTGGAGTAACCAAAGCATCGACCTATTTGCAGAACTTTACAAGCGTCGGTGCGAGAGCTATTTTCACCGTTAACCGGACTGCGGAAGGGAACTCGGCTGTTGAGCTTCGCTACGCTAATGGAACAGGGACGAGCAAGACGATAAATATTTACGTGAATGGCGTGTTTGTTAAAACAACAACGCTCTCAGCAACTGGAGGAGCAACCACTTGGGGCAGTCAAAGCGAGACGCTGAGCCTTCGCAAAGGTTTAAATACAATTACGTATCAATATGACAGCGGAAATAGCGGTGGAATAGCGATCGATTACATTTCCGCAGCAGGTGGAATCGGCTTGGCGGCGCGGGGAGCAACCGTACCTTATCAAGAGCTGGAAGCGGAGAGCGGCACGACGAACGCTCAGGTGCTTACAGCAAACCGTACTTATTTGACTGTTGAATCAGAATCGTCGGGAAGACGCGCTGTAAAGCTGACATCTACTGGGCACTATGTGCAGTGGACAGCGCCACAAGCTGCTAACTCTGTTGTTGTCAGGTATAGTATGCCTGATTCGGCTGAGGGCGGCGGTACGAATGGAACACTTAGCCTTTATGTGAACGGAGCTAAAACACAGACACTCAGCCTAACGTCACGTTATGCATGGACGTATGGCGCTTATCCGTACAACGACAATGCTGCGAACGGCGAAGGACATCGCTTTTATGATGAGAGCCGCTTCCTTGTCGGAAACATTCCTGCGGGAGCTACGGTGAAGCTGCAGAAGGATTCTGGCGATACAGCTTCTTACTATACGATTGATCTTATTAACTTGGAACAAGTAGATGCCGCCTACACAATGCCTGCTAATTTCGTGAGCATTACCTCCTTCGGAGCTGTTGCGAGCGATACAGGTGATGATACGCAAGCGATTCGCGACGCTATTGCTAATGCGAAGTCGACAGGCAAAGCAGGCGTGTGGATTCCATCAGGCACCTTCCGAATGAATGACCGAGTGAATGTGAACGGTATCCATATTCGCGGCGCTGGCATGTGGTACTCTAATTTGCAAGGCACTAACGGAAAAGGCGGCTTTTATGGCGTAGGTGGAAATGTAACGATTACCGATCTTACGATTACGGGAGATTCGCTGTATCGGAACGACGGTGCGGACCACGCTGCTTTCGAAGGAAACTTTGGAACAGGCTCGCTTATTCAAAATGTATGGATCGAGCATACGAAGGTGGGCTTCTGGCTGCAGTCTGGAACGGACGGTTTATATGTAGTCGGAGGTAAGATTCGCAATACATGGGCGGATGGAGTAAACCTTCACGGCGGTGTCAAAAATACAACGATCAGCCATTTCAGTGTACGCAATACAGGGGACGACGCCTTCGCGATGTGGTCGGACGGCTCACCGAATGAGAACAGCATGTTCCGCTATAATATCGCCCAGGTTCCTGTTCTTGCAAATACTTACGCCCTTTACGGCGGCAAGGACAACAAGATATGGGATAACATCGGTGCAGACACGGTGACGGCTTCTGCAGGCATCGTGGTCAGTACAAGGTTTAATGCCGTTGCATTTAGCGGCACGACTGAAGTGAAACGAAATACGCTGAACCGTACAGGCGGCTGGGAGCGCAATTGGAACACGAGCTTCGGCGGTTTATGGATTTATGCAGAAAATCAGAGCATTTCAGCTCCAATCGTTGTCGATAATGTTCAAATTAATGACAGCACCTACGAAGCTGTGAAATTCAGCTACAATCAATCGATAACAAACGTGAGCTTTAATCAAGTGAATATCAGCGGTGTCGGCACCTATGGGATTTTGTTCGATTCCGTTACAGGATCAGGGACGTTTAGCAATGTAACGGTCACAGGGGCTGCATCGGGAGGCCTATCGAATCCGAATAATCAGTTTGTAATAACTAGAGGTGCAGGCAACAGCGGCTGGTAGTATGCAATATAGGGGAAGCAGGCTGGCTCGCTTGAGCCGGTTTGCTTCTTCTTTTTTTATATTTTCGGAGTACAAATTTTAGTGCCTCCACAAATAAGCTATACTATGATAAAACGTTTAACTCAAGGAGCCGGATGGGCTTTGAGACGAAAGAGAGCGATAAGAGGATGAAAAATGAAGTAAGCATCGTAGACGTTGCCAAGGTGGCTGGTGTATCGATTGCGACGGTATCTAATGTTATTAACGGCAAGGGAAGGGTATCGGGCACGACGAAAGAAAATATCGAGCGGGTAATTATCGAGCTTGGCTACACGCCAAATCTGCCTGCTAGAAATCTAAAGACTCGGCGTACGCATCTTGTTGGTCTCGTCGTACCGATGATGCAGCCTGGGAGGCTGCAGGACAACCCTTTTTATTGGGACCTGCTTACAGGTGTAGAAGAAGGGGCTCGTGATCGCCAATTTCATATTATTTTATCGGGTATTGATGAGAGCACAGAAACATTCACATTCGCCAAGGAGCGTCGATTGGATGGGTTAATCGTGATGGGGACGAATGAGGGCTCGCAGGCAGTTGATCGTATTGTAAACTTAGGCATGCCTGCCGTCTTTATTGATAGCTACTTGAAGCGGGAGGATCTATATCAAGTTAATTTAGAGGACAGAAAAGGAAGCTATCGCGCGATTCGTTATTTAATCGACCAAGGACATCAACGAATTGCGCTTTTAATTGGAGATATTCCGCTTGAGAGCATCACATATTACGGTGTTTTGCATGAGCGTTGGTTAGGCTACAAGGATGCGCTGGCAGAAGCGGGTATTCCATACGATCAAGCCTTAATGATCAGGCTCCCGACATCGCTTGATGGTGGCTATCGCGCTGCGGATCAGCTCATCAAGCTTGCGGACGTGACGGCGATCTTCTCGTTTTCGGATGTAAGTGCGATGGGCTTGCTTAAACGGCTGCGAGAACTAGGCAAAAAGGTGCCGGAGGACTATTCGGTAATCGGCTTTGACAATTTGTCCATCTCTAGCTTTACTTCGCCTGCGCTAACGACCGTCTCTCAAAATATTTTGGAGAAAGGACAGGAAGCGATCCGCATGCTGCTCGATCAGATTGATGGCAACCCTGTTCAGGAGAGGTGCAAGGCTTTGCCGGTAGAGCTGATCATTCGTGAAACGACAGGCTGCGTGAAGCTGGCAAATGGTTGAGAAGGACAGTATACAAAAGAACAGGTATGACCTTTTCAAGATGAATAAAGGTTGTCCCATGTTATGTGGGACAGCCTTTGTTGTGAAACAGCATCTACATATCGTACGGAAAATCAGGATATTATACTTAATAAAATCTTTGAAAAACGTTAATGCACGGATTGTCTAGAGTACTTGTAGTGATTTAATAATTTTACTATAATACAGGTTGAACGATTGAAGGAAAGAAGGGATTTAACACCATGGAATTGTGGTATACGGAAAAACAAACAGATAGCTTCGGCATAACGGCGAAGATCACTAAGACTTACGTTAATGAACAAACAGATTTTCAACAGCTTGATATGATCGAAACGGAAGAGTTTGGAACGATGCTTGTTCTCGACGGTATGGTTATGACCACGGTTAAGGATGAGTTCGTTTACCACGAAATGGTTGCGCATCCTGTACTTTTTACGCATCCGAATCCGGAGTACGTGCTTGTTGTTGGCGGCGGAGACGGCGGCGTTATTCGTGAAGTAATGAAACATCCGAAGGTGAAGAAGGCAGTTCTTGTCGACATCGACGGTAAAGTAATCGAGTACTCCAAAAAATACTTGCCATCCATCGCTGGCGAGCTCGACAACCCGCGTGTTGAAGTGCTTGTAAACGACGGCTTTATGCATATTCATGATCATAAAAACACCTATGACGTTATTATGGTTGATTCCACTGAACCGGTTGGCCCTGCGGCAAACCTATTTACGAAGGGCTTCTACCAAGGCATCTACGAAGCATTGAAAGAAGACGGTATCTTCGTTGCTCAAACGGACAACCCTTGGTTTAAAGCGGACCTGATCCAAAGCGTAAACAAAGACGTGAAGGAAGTATTCCCGATCGTTCGTGTATATGGCGCCAACATTCCTACTTACCCAAGCGGTCTGTGGACGTTCACAATGGGCAGCAAAAAACACGATCCTCTTGCTGTTGATGAGACAGCAATTCCAGAAATTGATACAAAATATTACACGCCTCGTCTTCACAAAGCAGCATTCGTGCTTCCTAAATTTGTTGAAGATCTTGTGAAGTAACAAGCGGCTACGCTTCAGGAAAGAGAGGGACATACCTCATGAAATTGGATCAAAAATATTCAGGCAATGTCTTCATTTTGAGCTCTGACAACTACGAAGCTTCCAAAGCGGTTATCTACGGCATGCCGATGGATTTCACGGTTAGCTTCCGTCCAGGCTCCCGTTTCGGCCCTCCTCGCATTCGCGAAGTGTCGATTGGACTTGAAGAATACAGCCCTTACCTAGATCGCAGCCTCGAGGACATTGAATATTTCGATGCTGGTGATTTGCTGCTTCCTTTCGGAAACGCAGCGCGCAGTCTGGAAATCATCGGCGAATTCGTTCGTGGTGTGCTAGACGACGGTAAAATTCCTGTTGGTCTCGGCGGCGAACATCTTGTTTCTTGGCCGATCTTCCAAGAGGTGTACAAAAAGTACCCTGATCTTGCGATCATTCACTTCGACGCTCACGCTGATTTGCGCGAGTCGTATGAAGGCGAGCCATTGTCTCACTCTACGCCGCTACGCAAAGCAGCTGGTCTTATGGGTGGACAGAACATTTACCAGTTCGGTATTCGTTCAGGATCGCGCGAAGAGTGGCAATATGCACGCGAGAACATCAACTTCCATCCGTTCGAGGTTTTGGAGCCGCTTAAGAAGGTGCTTCCTGAGCTCGAAGGACGTCCGGTTTATTTAACGATCGACATCGATGTGCTTGATCCATCTGCAGCACCAGGTACAGGTACAGCGGAAGCGGGCGGCATTACGTCGAAGGAGCTTATTGAATCCGTTCATGCCATTGCACGTTCCGGCGTGAACATCGTGGGCTTCGATCTCGTTGAGGTTGCGCCAGCTTATGATCCGACGGAGCAAACGCAAATTGTTGCGGCGAAGGTTATTCGCGAGATGCTTCTAGGCTTTTTGAAATAGTCATTAAATAGAGTGAAGGCTTCACTGCCAGCGGTCATTTATCCGCGTGGCGTGAAGCCTTTTTTTTTATTGTAAAAGGGTACTTTGGATTAACAAAATAAATAAATGACAATTCAGAATATTTAAATTAATATATTGTAGGAAAACATTATTTCATCTTGTGCTTGCAGCAGAGCATCTTATTAATAGAAAGAGAATGAAGGAGGCGTTTTTGTTGGTTAACAAATCGGTGTGGAAGGGTGCTTTAGCTGCTGCTATTACCGTTAGTCTAGGGGCTATGCCGTTCACGGCAATGGCTGATGCGGGTGCAGGGAATACAGTGCAACTGCGAATTATGGAAACGTCGGACCTGCACGTGAACATGATGAACTATGACTATTTTGCGGACAAGCCTACTGATGAATATGGGTTCGCGAAGACGGCAACGCTCATCAAGAAAGCGCGGGAGGAAGCTCCGAACAGTCTATTATTTGATAATGGCGATTTGATTCAAGGAAATCCCCTAGGTGATTATGTCGCTACGGTTGATAAGCTGAAGCAGGGCGAGACGCATCCGGTGTACAAAGCTATGAATTTGCTTAACTACGATGCAGGCAACTTAGGCAATCATGAATTCAATTATGGCTTATCGTTTCTGGACACCTCGCTCGCGGGCGCAGACTTTCCTTATGTAAATGCAAACATTTATAAAGTAGATGGAGACAAGGATGAGACGAATGATGTTAATTTGTTTAAGCCTTATCTCATTATTGATAAAGAGGTAACAGACAGCAAGGGCGCGAAGCATAAGCTGAAAGTAGGCGTGATTGGATTTGTGCCTCCGCAAATTACAACATGGGACAAAGCTCATCTAGAAGGCAAGGTTATCGTTAAGGATGTTGTCAAAACGGCAGAAAAGTTTGTACCGGAAATGAAAGCGAAGGGAGCGGATATCATTGTTGCGATTCCGCACTCGGGCTTTGAAGATATCCCGCAATCAGAGCTCATGGAAAATTCGGTGCTTTATTTAAGCAAAGTTGCTGGCATTAATGCGATTTTGTTCGGACATGCGCATAAAGTATTCCCTGACAAATCGTTTGAAGGAAAAACGGGTGTCGATCTCGCCAAAGGAACGATTAACGGAGTGCCTGCGGTTGAACCGGGCTTCTGGGGAAATAATCTTGGGATTATTGATTTAACACTGGAGAACAAGGATGGGAAATGGGCCGTTGTCGATTCCAAAAGCACGGTTAAGCCTATCTTTGATGCGGTAAATAAGGTACCTCTTGTAGAAGCTGACAAAGCTGTTGTCGATGCGGTGAAAGAGGATCATGAGCATACGCTGGCGTATGTGCGAGGGCCTGTCGGCAAGACGACAGCGTCAATCAACAGCTGGTTTGCTCTTGTTCAAGATGATCCATCCATTCAAATCGTTACGAATGCACAAAAATGGTATGTAGAGAAGCAGCTGCAGGGAACGGAATATGAGGGGCTTCCTGTTCTTTCGGCAGGAGCACCGTTTAAGGCTGGCGGCCGCCAAGGACCGAACTATTATACCAATATTCAGGCGGGCGATATTGCAATCAAGAATGTTGCCGATTTGTATTTGTACTCGAATACTGTGAATGCTGTACTCGTCACAGGAGCGGAGATTAAAGAATGGCTCGAGTGGTCAGCTGGTCAATTCAAGCAGATCGATGCAGCGAGCACAGAGAAGCAAGAGCTGATCAATTATGATTTTCCAACGTACAACTTCGATGTCATTGACGGTGTGACCTATCAGATCGATGTTGCACAACCGACGAAGTATGAAGCTGGCGGCGCGCTCAAGAACGAAAGCGCAAAGCGGATCGTTAATTTGCAGTTTGAAGGAAAACCAATTAAGGCGGATCAGAAATTCGTTGTTGCAACGAACAACTACCGTGCATCTTCCAGCAAATTCGCTAACCCGGACGGCAAACGTATTATTCTTGCGTCCCCGGATGAGAACCGCCAGGTTGTCATTGACTACATTCGCTCCTTCAAGACGATTGATCCGGCAGCGGATCGCAACTGGTCGCTAGCGGCAATTAATGACACCGTGAACGTGACAATCAAGACATCACCGGAAGCAAAGAGTGCAGCGGAAGCGAATAAGTTGACTTCCTACACGGGTGATACAGCTGATGGCTATGCAGAGTTTAAGCTTAATCTAAGTGCGAAGTCAGTAGTGTTGCCGGTAGAACCAACAAAACCGACAACACCAACAACACCGACGAAGCCGACAGAGCCAGCTAAACCTGAGAAGCCAACGACTTCTGTTCCAACGACTCCTCAAGCTTCGGTTTATACGGTTAAAGCAGGGGACACTCTCTATGCAATAGCTTTGGAGCACGGAACGACGTGGCAGAAATTAGCCAGCTACAATAAGCTAAAGAACCCGAATAGAATCTATCCGGGTCAAAGCATAAAGATTCCGGCCAAATAATCGATTCGCATTGATAAAAAGACGTTTTCCGCGTAATCTTAGCGGGAAGCGTCTTTTTCTAATACAAACAGAGAATGCGATCGTATGATCAAGGCTAGAATGGGCTTATAATAAGACGTTATTGCTGCTTTTAAAAATAGATTAGGGGGCTATACGACATGCGCATTTATTCGTTTCCGCCTGTTATCGATGAGCGATCACGCGTGCTGATTCTTGGGACAGCACCAAGTGTAAAATCGCTTGAGCATAAGCAATTTTATGGACACCCGCAAAACTTTATGTGGAAAATTATATATCGTTTATTTAATGAGTCAGACCCAGACCCTGTATATGACAACCGTCTCGCATTCTTAAAGGAGCATCGCTTAGCGTTATGGGATGTTATCGAATCTTGCGAGCGCGAAGGCAGCTTGGATGTGAACATACGTGGAATCGTACCGCAGAAGCTGCCGGAGCTTGTAGCCAAATACCCAGAGCTGCGCTGCTTTGCATTTAACGGAAGCAAGGCATACGATACCTTTCAGAAATTTTATAAAGGGCATGAAAGCTTTCGAAGCATCACGTTACTCAAGCTGCCTTCCTCCAGTCCGATTCCAACTCCGCGTATGCGAACGCTCGAGGATCGTGTGGAGGCATGGCGTGAAATCGTACCGTTTGCAACAAGTTAACCGGGCTCTAGCGTTGAAATTCGGAGCCTACCTGTATATAGTAGTTACATAAGATTAGACTGATAACAGGAGCAAGATGATGGCAGACAGCAGGAAAGTGCGAATTACATTGGAGAGTGTGCAGGATGGAAGCTCGCATACTCATGCTTACAAAGGGGATTGGTTCCGCAAGGAGAAATCCATATTTATCCGCTACATCGAGCCGGCAGTGGAAGGCGATACAGAAGCTGGTGAAATACGGACGCTTATTCGATTCCGGCCGGAAGAAATGTCAGTTGTGCGGCGCGGCGCTATAGAATCGGAGCAGCTTTTTGTTCCTGGTCATAGGAGAGCTGGCAGCTATCAATCACAAATGACATCTTTATCGCTTGAAGCAGAAACGCTGCGGCTGCGGCTTCATGCGCCGGGTGAAGATGGTGTAATGAAAGCGATGGACACATTGCCCGATCAGCTGCCTTTTACACTTGAATGGGAGTATGAATTGTACGTTGGTGATCAAATGTCGGGTCGGTTTCATATCCGGCTCCATATACAGGAGGAACAAAATTAATGAATGCAAATGTATTAGAGAAGATGTATGAACAAGTCAAAGCAGCGATCGCTGATGCAGCGGTAGCGGCTGGTTTGGCAGCGCGGGAAGAGCTTCCAGCGTTTGTGCTCGAAGTTCCTAAGGATAAATCGCACGGTGATTTGGCAACAAATGCAGCGATGCAGCTGACGAAGCTGGCGAAGAAAAATCCTCGTCAAATCGCTGAGGCGATTATTGCGCATTTGGATACGAAGCAAGCTTCTATTCAAGCAGCGGAAATTGCAGGCCCGGGCTTTATTAACTTCCGTATGGATAACAGCTATCTCTATCCGGTTGTGGCTGCAGCGCTTGAAGCGGGAGAAAACTACGGACGTACTTCGGATGGTTCCGGCAAAAGTGTACAGGTAGAATTCGTGAGCGCGAATCCTACGGGCAGCCTGCATCTTGGACATGCTCGCGGTGCCGCAGTTGGCGATGCATTGTGCAATGTACTTGATTATGCGGGATATGATGTTACGCGCGAATATTATATTAATGATGCGGGCAAGCAGGTGGAGAACCTAGCTGTATCCATCGAAGCTCGTTACCGTCAAGCGCTTGGTCAAGCGGCGGAAATGCCGGAGGATGGTTATTATGGCGAGGACATTATTGGTTTTGCAAAACTTCTTGTCGAGCAAGAAGGCGATAAGCTGCTGGAATTGCCTGATCAAGAACGTTTTACGTTTTTCCGCCAGTTTGGCCTTGAGCGGGAGCTTGATAAAATTAAACGCGATCTCGGAAGATTCCGCGTCGGTTTTGACGTTTGGTACAGTGAAACAGCATTATACGAGAGCGGACAAGTGGAGCAAGGTCTTGCAACGCTGAAGGCGACAGGGCATGTCTATGAAGAAGAAGGAGCGACATGGCTGTCTACCATGACTTTTGGTGACGACAAAAACCGCGTGCTCGTGAAAAATGACGGCTCATATACCTATTTGACACCGGATATCGCCTATCATATGGATAAATACGGACGCGGCTTCGATCAGATGATCAACATTTGGGGTGCCGATCACCATGGCTACATTCCGCGTGTGAAAGCAGCGATGGAGGCACTAGGCAACGATCCGAAGAAACTGACCGTGTTAATTGCACAGATGGTCAGCTTGTTCCAGAACGGCGAGAAAATGAAAATGTCGAAGCGTACGGGCAAAGCAGTTACTATGCAGGATCTGATGGATGAAGTGGGCATCGATGCGATTCGTTACTTCTTCTCCATGCGGAGCATGGATTCGCATCTTGATTTCGATATGGATTTGGCGATCTCTACTTCAAATGAGAACCCTGTGTTCTATGTTCAATATGCGCACGCTCGGATTTGCAGTATTTTCAGACAAGCGGAGGAACAAGGCATTGTTCTTAAATCCACGGACACTATCGATTTCAGCAAGCTGACTGCCGAGGGCGAGTTCGATCTTCTTCGTAAAGTTGGTGAGCTGCCGCAGGAGATCTCTGAGGCTGCAGCACAATATGCGCCTCATCGTCTTATTCGTTATGTATACGAGCTGGCTTCCCAGTTCCACAGCTATTATAGAGCGGAGCGCGTCATCACAGAAGATGCTGAGCAATCGCAAGCACGCTTAGCCTTGCTTGGAGCCGTACGTATCGCTATTGCGAACGTGCTGCGTTTGGTCGGTGTTTCTGCTCCAGAACGCATGTAAGCTTTGTTTCATAAAAATAAACCGTGGACTCATACCTTATCCACGGTTTGCATCATACGCATCACGTCAAGCTCGCCGATCGTTCGGCGGGCTTTACTGCCTCTAAGGGGCTGAACGGATCGTTTAATAATTGTCTTGATCTCGGTAGGCGTAAGTCCCGGCTTATGTGCGAGCAGAAGCGCGATTGCTCCGCTGACATGCGAGGTGGCCATGGAGGTTCCACTCATTTCATTGTATTTGCCGCGCAGCCATGCGGATACGATTTTGTCGCCAGGCGCGTAAACGTCAATATAGGAGCCTCGATTGCTGAAAGGTGCAACGCGGCGGAGTTTATTCGTTGCGCCAACAGCAATCGTTTGAGGGTAGCGTGCCGGATAATCAACGGAACGGCGCTTCCCGTCATTGCCGGAGGAAGCAACGATAATGACGCCTGCATTGTGAGCATTAATGACAGCTCCAAGCAGCGCTTTGCTTTTTGTCTTCATACCGAAGCTCATGTTGATGACGTTCATGCGATTGCGGATACACCATTCAATACCGAGAATAATGTCGGATACGAAGGCGCTCCCATTATGGTCAAAAGCTTTGACAGGCGAGATTAACGCCCGCGGGGCTACGCCAATCATGCCCTGTAATTGATTTGCTGCGGCGATGGTACCTGCAATATGTGTACCATGACCGTTATCATCATGAGGGAGCATGCTGCGATTGAGAAGGTTGATGCCCCTAGAAAGTGATTGGCGAAGATCTGGATGGCTGAAGTCAGCTCCTGTATCGATGACGCCGACCTTGACCCGGTGACCGGTTGTCGTGCTCCAAGCCAGCGGGGCTTTAATCTGGTTTACACCCCAGGGGATGCCCTTATCTACAATAATCGACTTTTGTGGAGAAGAATGCACGCTGATTTTACAATCTTTCTCAATCCAAACACGCCCGGCGAATCGCTCTAATGATTCCTCGGCCGGCAATGTGCAGGCTATTCCAAGAATGCTGGGCATTTGTCTAATACTTTTTTGCGGTAAAGATGATGAAGTGACTTTAGGCAATTGCTGTAGGAAGTATCGGTAGTCGCTCGCACGCTGAAAGCGAATGATACGCTTAACAGTCGTTGTGTCCGTGCGAGCCATCGTATCCTGCAACATACGGATAAAAGCGACGGTGTCCAAACTTGGCTTCCCCTCCCGACGGACCATGCTGAACTATTGTATGAACGAGCGCTCTATAACGCATGAGCAACTTGCCTTTTTTCACATAATTAGGCTGAAAACCGTGTCAAAAATCGACTGGGGACATACGATGAACAAAGAGTTCTCAGGGGCTCTTACGACCAAGGTGCGTTGCCTCGTGTCATGGCCGGATGGATACAGTCAAAGCGGAAGGACTATCCTTTCGCTTTTTGCATAGAAGTCCAAGCTATACTGCAGCAGCGTGGTCCGCTTGCTTTTTTGCAGGAAATAGGTTTTACTATACTGTGACTAGCGTAAACGACGGGTGCGAGCCTCTGGCAGTTACCGATCGTTTTGCGATTAAATGTGAGCGGTGTATAAGAGAATAACGTACACGATCCTTGCATTTTATAGGTAAGAACGAGTACATAAATTGAATGGCAAGAGAGGATGTGTCCATATGAGCAGCAGCAATTTCACGTTAAAGCTGGATCCTGAACGTATGAAGGAAATGCCTATGGTCGATTTGGCCTTTGAAGTGCTGAAAGCGGCTAATACGCCTTACTACTATCGCGATCTAATGATGGAGATCGCTAAAATACGCGGTCTTTCCGCAGACGGAATCAACCAGTTCATCGCCCAAGTGTATACAGAAATCAACATTGATGGACGTTTCGCTTGCGTTGGCAGCAACATGTGGGGACTGAAACGCTGGTATCCAGTTGAGCGTTCTGAAGATCCTGTAGGTAATGCGAAGCGTACGCGTATCATTAACGATGATGATGATCTCGAAGATGATGATGTATTCGCGGACGAAGAAGAGGATACTTACGCAGAGGCTGAAGAAGACTACGATGTATTCGACGAGGACCGCGAGGACTTCGAAGAGGCAGAAGAGGAAGCTGAAGTCGATGAGGAAGTTGGAATCGACGACGAGGAGCTGGACGAGGAAGAAGTCGACGGTGAACTCGATGCGGATGATGATGAGTCGGATGATGAGGAATTTGAAGACGACGACGAGTCTGACAAGTAAATGTTTGCTGAAAGTATAAGGCGGTTTAAGCACCCAGCTTATCCTCCTTCTTATACTTTTCTGCGGTACGAGCTCTGCTCTATACAGATGGCTTAGTCGTTTGAACTGGCGTGAGGAATATCCAGTCAGTTTCGCTTGACAGTTGCTAGGAGCGCAGAGTAAACTATCTCATGGGCTTAAGATTCGGTTAACAAATAACGCATACAAGCGCAAACGACTCGTTTTCGTCTTTTGACGAGAAGGTCAAGTTTCGCGGTGAAATAGAAGTAGAGCATAACGCATTGCTGATGCTTGCTTGTATTTTTATATATGCCAAAAAAGGAAAAGTGCCCCGTTGCTACGGGTGTCACTTTTTTTGTTTGTGAGGGATGGGTCTGTAGGATGCATTCCCACAAATTGGATGGATAGGCGGAGTGTATCCGCATCCATGTTTATCGAGTAAATGGGCAAACCTAAACATTAACCATAGGGCTTGGAGGGTATCATCACAGTGACCAAATATATTTTTGTAACCGGCGGCGTAGTGTCGTCCTTGGGCAAAGGGATAACAGCAGCCTCGCTTGGCCGATTGCTGAAGAACAGGGGCCTCAAAGTAACGATTCAGAAGTTTGATCCATACATCAACGTCGACCCAGGAACGATGAGTCCATATCAGCACGGAGAAGTATTCGTTACCGATGATGGTGCAGAAACAGATTTGGATCTTGGTCACTATGAACGGTTTATTGACATTAACTTGTCGAAGAACAACAATGTGACGTCCGGCAAAATCTATTCCAACGTAATTACCAAAGAGCGCCGCGGCGACTACTTGGGTGGAACTGTTCAGGTAATCCCGCATATTACGAACGAAATTAAAGACCGTGTATTCCGTGCGGGCAAAGAAGCGGGTTCTGATGTTGTTATTACAGAAATCGGCGGTACGGTTGGTGATATCGAAAGCTTGCCTTTCCTTGAAGCTATTCGTCAAATCAAAAGCGATATCGGGCGCGACAATGTAATGTACATCCATGTAACGCTTATTCCTTACATCAAAGCGGCAGGTGAAGTGAAAACAAAACCGACGCAGCATAGTGTTAAGGAATTGCGCAGCATCGGTATTCAACCGAACGTAATCGTATGCCGTACAGAGCATCCGCTTGCTGAAGATTTGAAACGTAAAATTGGCTTGTTCTGTGATATCGATGCGAATGCAGTCGTGGAATGCCGCGATGCGTCCACTTTGTATGAAGTGCCATTGATGCTTCGTGAGGAAGGCCTCGACGAGATCGTTGTTAATCATCTGAAGCTTAAGACAGAACAGCCGGATATGCGCGAATGGGAAAGCCTTGTTCAGCGTGTAAAGTCGCTTCATAAGAAGACGGAAATTGCAATTGTTGGTAAATATGTCTCGTTGCATGATGCGTACCTCAGTATTGTAGAGTCGCTTGAGCATGCGGGTATTGCTTCCGATTCAGAAGTGAAAATTCGTTGGCTGCATGCAGATGAGCTTACGGAAGAGAATGTCGAGCAGCAGCTTAGAGGCGTTAATGGTATTCTTGTGCCAGGCGGCTTTGGCGATCGCGGTATTGAAGGTAAAATTTCAGCGATTAAATATGCTCGTGAAAACAAAATTCCGTTCTTCGGCATTTGCCTTGGCATGCAGGTAGCTGTCATTGAGTATGCTCGCAATGTGGCGGGACTAGCTGGTGCGAATAGCTCTGAAATTAATTCATCCACTCCATATCCGGTTATTGATTTGCTGCCGGATCAGAAGGATGTTGAAGATATGGGTGGCACGATGCGTCTTGGTCTCTACCCTTGTAAACTTAAGCCAGGCACGCTTGCTGAGCGTGAATATGGCGAYGAGCTCGTTTATGAGCGTCACCGTCACCGGTATGAATTTAACAATGAGTACCGTGAAGCGATTGAATCTGTTGGTCTTACTATTTCTGGAACTTCCCCAGACGGCCGTCTTGTTGAGGTTGTGGAAATGGCTGATCATCCTTGGTTCTTGGCTGTTCAATTCCACCCGGAATTCAAGTCTAGACCGAACCGTCCGCAGCCATTATTCCGCGGATTTGTACAAGCAGCGCTTAACCATTCTGAGTAATATATTGCATTTTTGATCAATGGCAGATTCTTTAACAACAACAGATAAGTTTTTCTCTTAACGAGAAGGATTATATACCCACTTTAGCGAATATATTAACGATTATGGAAGAGTTGGCCATTTTCTGGGTAAACTCATTTGCGGGGGGATTTGGAGTTGGATAAGAAGAAAGTGTTGATCGTTGATGATCAGAACGGTATTCGCGTATTGCTTATGGAAGTTTTCAGCAGCGAGGGCTATAATACGTTCCAAGCGTCTAATGGCAAGCTGGCTTTGGAAATCGTCAAGAACGATGCTCCTGATCTTGTTCTGTTGGATATGAAAATTCCCGGCATGGATGGTCTGGAAATTTTAAAGCATGTGAAAGCTATCGACCGAAACATTAAAGTCATCATGATGACCGCATATGGTGAATTGGATATGATTAAAGAAGCGACGGATCTCGGGGCATTAATGCACTTTACGAAACCTTTCGACATCGATGAGATGCGAATTGCGGTTAATATGCAGCTGCGAGGCGGCAACTCCACAAGTCGTTTTGCAATAGGCTCCTAATTTAGCAAATAAACGGCATCGTCTCTTACTTGAAGGCGATGCCGTTTTTTTCATTTATTGGCAATAGCAAAACAAGCTTTACTATTCCAAGGCTCATTATGTTATAATGTCTCAGAATGACAAGTCGGACCGAGCTGGAGGAAGAAAGATAACATTTACGAGGAAGACATCGATCTTGTTAGTTCCTATGAATGAATTTTGCCAGGCGCTTATAGCAAGCGAGAAACAGTAGTCCAGTTCAACACAGACATCAGGGTAATTACACAAACGATTGTTGAAGCTGCTAAGGAAGAAAAATCACCGTTTATTTGTAAGGTCAGCGAAAGCACCTTGAAATATATGGGCATTCAATTCACTGCTGCAATGGCGTGTGCCGGGGCCAAAAAAAATCTAGTCTTCCAATCGATTTGATTTTGATCATGATATTAATTTCAGTTGCAGTATACCATTGAGAGAAACATGTTGCTTTTACAAATACAATTCCAAGAAAACAAATAGCTAACGCTGATTCATTGGAACTACGCCAATACATGACAGCTGTGCGAATTGAGAAGCTGGCTGTTACTAACAAAAATCCGTTTGTTCGGAAGTAACAACTAAGTGTAATAACAGGAGCAAAGGAATAAACCGCCTCATAACGGCAAGTGGGTTTAACACTCGCTTGCTTTGGCGGTTTTTCCTTTATTCTCTTCCAATCTACGGGAGGAACTATAATTAGATGGAGAAATTGATGATACGCGGTGGACGGCCGCTTCGCGGTACCGTTCAAATCAGCGGAGCCAAGAACAGCGCGGTGGCTCTTGTACCTGCTGCTATTTTAGCAGAATCAGAAGTTGTGTTGGATAATTTGCCTATTATAAGTGATGTAGCTGTATACAGTGAAATTTTGCAGGAGCTTGGTGCTGTCGTAAAGCGTGACGGCGATATGATGCGCATTGATCCTTCCGCGCTTGTCTCCAAACCGATGCCAAACGGCAAAGTGAAATTGCTGCGTGCATCCTATTATTTGATGGGGGCAATGCTTGGTAGATTTGGTGAAGCGACAATCGGAATGCCAGGGGGCTGCAACTTTGAGCCTAGACCTATCGATCAGCATATTAAAGGGTTTGAAGCACTAGGTGCCACGGTAACTAATGATCATGGATCTATTCGAATTCATGCTGAGCAATTACGAGGTGCAAAGATTTACCTTGACGTTTCAAGTGTTGGAGCAACGATTAATATCATGCTAGCTGCCTCGCGGGCCAAAGGAATAACGATTATTGAAAATGCGGCAAAAGAGCCTGAAATTATAGATGTAGCTACTCTCCTTAATGCCATGGGCGCAAAAATCAAAGGTGCCGGGACTGAGACGATTCGTATTGAAGGCGTCGATCAGATGCATGGCTGCCGCCATTCCATTATTCCCGATCGAATTCAAGCCGGTACGTATATGATTGCAGCTGCAGCAACGCGCGGCGATGTCCTTATTGATAATGTTATTCCGAAACACTTGGAAGCGATGAGCGCTAAGCTTGAAGAGATGGGTGTTCAAGTTATTGAGATGGATGAATCCATCCGAATTATTGGCGGACCTAATTATTCGTCCATTGATGTAAAGGCACTTGTGTACCCTGGTTTCCCTACGGACTTACAATCTCCAATGACAACCTTGCTTACACAAGCGAATGGAGTCAGTATTTTAACTGATTATGTATACGGTACTAGATTTAAGCATGTTCCTGAGCTCACTCGCATGGGAGCGGATATTCGTGTTGAGGGCCGTTCAGCTGTTATTGAAGGCGGCAAGCTGAGTGCTGCAAAAGTTAAGGCTGCTGATTTACGCGCAGGGGCTGCACTTGTTGTCGCTGCTTTAACTGTTGAAGAAGGCGTTACTGAAATTTCGGGCGTCGAATATATTGACCGAGGTTATGATAATCTAGTAGAAAACTTATGCCGCCTGGGTGCGGAAGTATGGCGTGAAACGGAAGCCACTTCATAAGGAATAGGACGATGCAGACGCTGTGGAATAGACGGCGTCTAATTCGGCAATGATGGATAATCAATCCTATGATTTTACTAGATATACAAAATCATAATGAAAATTAAATAAAGTGGTGAGAACATGACAGACCTTCAGATCGCAGATCTAGAAGAGATGAAATTGACCGACCTTTATAAATTGGCGAAGCAATTTCAAGTTCCCTATTACGGAACACTTAAGAAGAAGGAATTAATTTTTGCAATTCTTCGAGCGCAAGCAGAGAAGAGTGGCCTTATGTTCATGGAAGGCGTCCTCGATATTTTGTCAGAAGGCTTCGGATTTTTACGGCCTATTAACTATTTGCCGAGCAAGGAAGATATTTATATTTCAGCATCACAAATTCGCAGATTTGATTTGAGAAGCGGCGATCTTGTTTCAGGTAAATGTCGTCCTCCGAAAGAGAATGAGCGTTATTTTGGTCTATTGCAAGTAAATGCTGTTAACGGCGAAAATCCGGAAACGGCTTCCGAACGATTGCACTTTCCTGCGCTTACTCCTCTTTATCCAGAAAAGAAGCTAGTGCTTGAGACGACACAGTCGAAGCTTTCCACTCGAATGATGGATTTGCTTGCTCCTGTAGGACTTGGCCAACGCGGTCTAATTGTTGCTCCTCCGAAGACAGGTAAAACCTTGCTTCTTAAAGAAATCGCCCACAGCATTTCCGAAAATCGTCCCGATATCAAATTGTTCGTTCTGCTTATTGATGAGCGTCCAGAGGAAGTTACTGATATGCAGCGCTCCGTGAAGGGTGAAGTTATCGCCTCCACATTTGATGAGCTGCCCGAGAACCATATCAAAGTAGCAGAGCTTGTACTTGAGCGAGCGCTTCGTCTTGTTGAGCATAAGAAGGACGTTGTCATCTTGATGGATAGTATCACCCGTCTTGCTAGAGCGTATAACTTGGTTATTCCTCCATCTGGTCGTACGCTTAGCGGCGGTATTGATCCAGCAGCGTTTCACCGTCCAAAACGGTTTTTTGGTTCGGCTCGAAACGTGGAAGAGGGCGGAAGCTTGACTATACTTGCGACTGCGCTGATCGAAACAGGCTCACGTATGGATGACATCATTTATGAAGAATTTAAAGGTACGGGTAATATGGAGCTTCATCTAGACCGTAAACTTTCTGAGCGTCGTATTTTCCCTGCGCTTGATTTGCGCAGATCTGGAACTAGACGTGAGGAAATGCTGCTTACGAAGGAAGAGCTGGAGAAGGTTTGGGCCATCCGCAGAGGAATGACGGATACGCCTGATTATGTAGATAATTTCTTGAAGAAACTTAAAGATAGTGAGAACAACGAACAGTTCCTCATGTCTCTTGATACAACAGTTGAAGCGAAGCCGGAGCGGTCCGGTATAAAGAGCAGTACTACAGCGACCAGCAGGCGTCCTACGCCTAGAACTACGCACGGATCGTAAGACCGCAGGAGGGAGAACAACATGAATCTCGTATATGCGGATAAAAACGGAAATGTATTTGACCATCCCGACTTTATAGCTTTGGGAAGAAGCGGCGATATGATTGTCGAAATTATGGAGGAGGAATTAATTCCGCTTCCTAATGGAGCAACTCTTGTTAGCCTGCCTTTCACTAGACCCATTGGTCTTAATCCGAGCACGGGTGAGATGCAGGCATTGCAAGGCGGAGCTCAAGCAGTCGGCGCCTTGCTTCCGCAAGGATTTACTCGTCTATGCTTGCCGGGGTATGTGAAAGCGGACAAGAACGAGAAGCTGCCATTGTTCGGTTATACAGCTGTCGTATGGAAAGACGGTAACTTTTATGTAACGGCTGAGCAAAGTGACGATCCTGAAAGATGGGATCCGCTTAATTGCGACCGTGGCGAACTAGGTATTCAAGTAGAGCGTATTCTTGCTAAATATCCGGATAATCGTCTTTATAAGCATCTGTCGAACTGTGCTCTAGGTTATGAGTGCTTAACCTCTTCCAACACGTTTCTAGGAAGATGGGAGGGTGCTGTTCCGGTATCGTATTCTTGTAATGCAGGCTGCTTTGGATGTATTTCGGAACAACCAGATGATAGCGGTTTTGTCGCTCCGCAAACTCGGATGAATTTTAAGCCGACTGTTGATGAAATCGTTGAAATTATGATGGAGCACTTGCGCGAGCCGGAATCCATCATTAGCTTCGGTCAAGGCTGTGAAGGCGAACCGTCAACACAAGCAAAAATTATTGTTGAAGCCATGAAGCGCGTGCGCAGTCAAAACTCGCTTGGCTACATTAACATTAATACGAACGCTGGACTAACTGATTTCATGCGAGCGATTGTTGATGCAGGACTTAATCTAATGCGCGTGAGTACGATCAGTGCACTTGATGATCACTATAATGCTTACTATAAGCCTCGCGGCTACAACTTAAAAAATGTTGAGAAGTCATTGAAATATGCTTCTGACAATGGTGTATATACGTCGATCAACTATTTGATTTTCCCAGGGGTCACTGACCGAGAGGAAGAAATAGAAGCGATGATTGGATTCGTTAAGCGAACCGGACTAAAACTCATTCAAATGCGCAACCTGAATATCGATCCTGAAAGCTACTTGGCGATTATTCCAAAGGCACAAGGCGAGATTTACGGGATGAAGCAAATGCTTGAAATTTTCCGTGAAGAGCTGCCGGGTGTAGTTATTGGCTCTTATACACATGTTCCACCAGCCGCATTACGTCGATAAGTACCTACTGAGTAGTAAATTCAGCTAATATTAACCAAATCACTGATTATTCATTGCAACTGCAAATAAGTTCATGCTATAATCCGAGATGTGCGATTTAACTCTGAGTCCGCATGCGATTCAGGGCAGAAAGAGGTGAACGAGATGAAACAAGCTATTCATCCGACATACCACGTCATTACAGCAACTTGCGCTTGTGGAAATTCCTTCGAGACTGGTTCGGTTAAACCGAGTCTTCGCGTAGAGGTTTGTTCCCAATGCCACCCATTCTACACGGGTAAGCAAAAGTTCCTGGATGCTGGCGGCCGCGTCGATCGTTTCAAGAAGAAATACGGTATTTAATCCTACAAATCGTTCCGCCTTTATTTGGCAGAATACAAGAGCCTCCCTCAGCCATCCTATTGGATAGAAGGGAGGTTTTTTGATTGAATAAACAAACATTCGGTTTGAGTAAACGATTAGGTTTATTTCAAGTGGCAGCCTTACTCGCTTGTTTATTTCTGTTAGCCATGACGCTCTCAAGTTGTGGAAATGGGAAAAGCAAGCAAGAAAACAGGCTGAAAACCTATGGTCATGATGGATACATGGGTTATTCCAACAGCAATCCCAATTTACCGAATCGTTATCAGTATCTTAATTATAATGCAGATGGAAAATTCATTGAGCAGGTGTTGAAGCCGATTTCCGGTATCGAGCACACGCAAATTTATTTTAACGGTACCGATCTTCATGTGAATGTAAAAGCAAATAAAGCACTGTCCGACGTTCAAGTCGAAGAGCTCCGAGCAAAGGCACAGTCGGTCGTGCAGTACAATATGCCTCGGTACAAGGTTCATGTAGAAGCCAAAAGGTAGCCTTGGCATTCGTCCAATTTCAACCGCGAGTTGCGCTTTAGGACGGAATCGGCTATACTTATTTTTGCCGTGCTAGATGGGGAGGTAGCGGTGCCCTGTAACTCGCAATCCGCTGTAGCGAGGTTGAATTCCTACTTGAGGTTATACTGATGTAGGGTCTTGGCACTTGCGAGCAGTGTTGACAGTTGGGTCCTCCGCAATGGACGTTTATGAACTTGGTCAGGTCCGGAAGGAAGCAGCCATAAGTAAATTAGTTCATGTGCCGGGGGAGTGCCTGACTCGAGCTGTAGTGCAAGGATGTCGCCTGGGTCGTATTTATCAGGAGTAGGTGCACGGTACTAAAATTTTCTAATATGATTAGCTAATAGCAAAAGTAGCACCTGTGATCGCTGTTCGATGTTTTTGTCGGAATTAGCGAATGCAGGTGTTTTTGTTTATTGCTGTTGTTTTAATAGGGTAAAGTCTTAGCAAAAGAAAGTTTTGCTTGCTACACAGTTGTTGTATAATAGGGGAGTAGCAATGGTTTAAAATATAAGAAAGTATATTATTTTCTAATACTACTCTTATATTTCGCAATGCAAAGCAATTTCAGCGTCCACAGGACCGAAGGTGCTTTTGCTTATTGTAAATGAAAAGGCAACTTGAAAGGAAAGGTCTGCGTGTCACATATCGCTTTATACCGTGCCTGGCGTCCGCAGACGTTTCAGGACATGGTTGGACAACAGCATATTATTCAAACGCTGCAAAATTCTATTCGTGAGCAGCGTGTATCTCATGCTTATCTTTTTAATGGGCCGCGAGGAACCGGGAAGACAAGCGCTGCGAAAATATTAGCCAAAGCGGTGAACTGTGAACGTGGTCCGGCTGAAGAGCCATGTAATGAATGTGATGCTTGCATAGGGATTACCGCGGGACATATTATGGATGTAATTGAGATTGATGCTGCATCTAATCGCGGTATTGATGAAATTCGTGATATTCGTGATAAAGTGCGATATGCACCTTCAGAAGTGCGGTTCAAAGTTTATATTATAGATGAAGTACATATGCTTACGGCCGAGGCATTTAACGCCTTGCTCAAAACATTGGAGGAGCCGCCGGGGCATGTTATCTTTATCTTGGCGACGACCGAACCGCATAAGCTGCCTGCTACGATTATCTCCCGTTGTCAACGGTTTGATTTCAGGCAGGTATCGCTTGAAGAGCAGACGCAGCACTTGCTTAAGATTTGCCGTGAAGAGAGCATACAGGCCGACGAAGATGCGCTTGCTTATATTGCAAGATTGTCGGAAGGCGGAATGCGCGATGCGATCAGCTTGCTGGAGCAGGTTTCTGCTTTTGCAGGTGATCGTATTACTCTCGACGCGGCAGTAGATGTGACAGGCGGCATGGCCGCTGATCATTTCTACCAGCTGGCGGAAGCTGTGAAGGATCGACATGTAGCAGCTGTTATGCCGCTTGTGGAAAGCTTGATGCAAGCCGGAAAAAGTGCGGACAAATGCATGGAAAACTTAATTTATTATTTCCGTGATTTGCTTGTTATGAAGCTTGCTCCGCAGGGAGGCGCAGTAACAGAGAGGATCGTTGATCCTGAACGCTTCAAAATGATGGCCGAGGCCTTCACTCCAGAGCGATTGTTCGCTATGATTGATACGTTGAACCGTTATCAAGTGGAGCTTAAGCATGCCTCGCAGCCTCAAACCTTGTTTGAAGTAGCGCTTATGAAGCTTTGCACATTAAATGACGAGCAATCGTCAGGCGGAGCGGCTTCTGCAAGTACAGCAGCTTCAGCATCAAGCGGCGGACAATCAGCTGAAGTAGGACGTTTGCGTCAGCAGATTGAGGCATTGGAGCGTAAACTAGAGCAAGCGATCCAAAATGGAGTAGGTAGCGGGAACAGCGCTTCTTCGGCTGACAGTGCGGCCAGCAAGCAAGCAGCACGTACTAATGCGGTTCGCAGTTCATTCGGCGGCTCAGGCGGCATAGTACGGTCTTCAGTCAAGCTTGATCCGTACCTGGCAACAGCAGGCAGTCCAGAATTCAATCAGTTCAGAATGAAGTGGAACGATGTGCTGCAGGGTGTGAAGGACGCTAAGATTACGGTCCATGCTTGGCTAAAAGACGGTGAGCCGGTTGCTTCTGCTGACGATGCCATTCTCGTGGCATTCAAGAATACGATGCACCGAGAAACGACCGAGAAGCCGGCCAATCGCGAGATTATTGAGAAAGTCATGCATGATGTGCTCGGCGGTTCATTCCGTATTGTTACGGTTATGTTGAAGGACTGGCAGGCGGCAGCGGCACAAGGCGCTAGTACGCAGAAGAGCGAGACGCTTCAGCTTGAGCCCGAATCTTCTGCTTCACCACAAGCTGCAAGTCGGCCGGTATGGGTGGAAGAGGCCGTCAAACTTTTTGGTGAAGATTTAGTAGTAGTGAAGGATAAAGATTAAATTCTAATGATGAGGTGAATTGTAATGAACAATATGAACCAAATGATGAAGCAAGTGAAGAAGATGCAAGATCAAATGATGAAGGCTCAAGAAGAGTTGGAAACAAAGACGGTTGAAGGAACAGCGGGCGGCGGAGTAGTAACCGTATCTGCGAACGGCCATAAGAAACTTCTTAGCATTACGATTAAACCTGAGGCTGTAGATCCGGAAGATGTCGAAATGCTGCAAGATCTTGTCCTTACAGCTGTTAACGATGCGCTAACTAAAGTGGATGATCTAGCAAATAAGGATATGGGTAAATTCACAGGCGGAATGAAAATTCCAGGATTGTTCTAAGAAGCAGTATTGCTTCTGTTTGAAATAAAGGAAAGTATATTACGTGTATACTTATCTTTTATTTCCCCGTCAAAGCTGCTTCAGTGTCCAGGGGACACCGAAGGCGTTTTTTGCTTGAAAGGAGCTGTACCCAGTTTTGTATTACCCAGAACCGATAGCGAAATTAATTGATGCTTTTACGCGATTACCGGGTATTGGACCCAAAACGGCCGCCCGTCTGGCGTTTCATGTTCTTCGAATGAAGGAAGACGACGTCATTGATTTTGCGAAGGCGCTAGTAAGCGTTAAGCGCAATTTGTTCTATTGCTCGGTTTGCTGCAATATAACCGATACAGATCCATGTAGAATCTGTCAGGATAAATCACGTGACAACTCCATCATATGTGTTGTTCAAGAGTCTAAGGATCTTGTTGCGATTGAGCGTATGAAGGACTTCCAAGGCCATTATCACGTGCTTCAAGGCGCAATTTCGCCTATGGAGGGCATCGGTCCAGACGAAATTCGTATCGCTGAGCTGTTAAGAAGGCTGAGCGACGAACGCGTTCACGAGCTTATACTGGCCACTAACCCGAATATTGAAGGCGAAGCCACAGCAATGTATCTATCCCGGCTGATCAAGCCATTTGGTATCCGAGTTACGCGTATCGCGCATGGCTTGCCTGTTGGCGGTGATCTTGAATATGCGGATGAGGTTACTTTGTCCAAAGCATTAGAAGGTCGAAGAGAAATAAACTAGTCATAATCAATATAGAAAACGGCAGGTCGAGAAATTACTCGATCTGCCGTTTTTGTCGTCTTGATAAGGTGCTCCGTTTAATATCCCGTTCTATTCTAATGTCCAAGCTTATACATATAGTAATGAACATGATGTAGTGAGGACAAGCGGGAGGGATAGATATGAGCAATACAGGCCAACTCGAATTAAAAAAAGGGATGAAACAAATGGATGACATCCGAGCCGAAATCGTTGAGGCACACCGTGAATGGGAAAATGCGAATCGTTTCTTTAATTACGCAGTCGGCAAGGATCAAGTGGATTACGCGATATATTGTATGATCACAGCAGAAAAGCGATATGAGATGCTGCTTCGATTGGCAAAGCGTACTAGCAAGAACTGGCCAGCATGGAGAGGGGTGAGAGTGTGAAGACAATATGGTTATCGATTTTTATTGGATCTTCTCTCCTGTTAGCAGTCGTACTGCTTAAGAACAGGTTATCGTGGGGATGGCTGCGCAGCTTCTCGCTTCATCTTGTTCTGGCGGCTGGTTTGCTGTACTTGTTAAACTATTCAGGTCTTGTTCCAGGGATGTATATCCCGCTGAACCCTATAACGATAGGAACTGTACTTACATTAGGTGTACCTGGAGTAGCCTTAATTGTTGGGCTCCAGTGGGTGGTGGTTTAGCAAATTTAAAAAAAGGTTTAAGGAAAAGGTTGACTCTGTATTCAATTATGTGCTACATTAGTTCTCGCCCCAAGAGTAAGTAAACAAGCTTCGAAAAAAGAATTTAAAAAAAAGCTTGCATTAACTTGGGCGAATGTGATATATTATAAAAGTCGCCGATACGAAACACGCGGTTGACACGAAAGATTGAATTGTTCTTTGAAAACTGAACAACGAGTAATAACTGCCTCGCAAATCCTTCGGGATAAGCGAAAAAGCGATAAAAAAGTAATGAGCATTTCAAACACCAATTTGGAGAGTTTGATCCTGGCTCAGGACGAACGCTGGCGGCGTGCCTAATACATGCAAGTCGAGCGGAGTTGATGAGGTGCTTGCACCTCTGATGCTTAGCGGCGGACGGGTGAGTAACAA